>UQUX01000023.1 GCA_900544425.1 uncultured Collinsella sp. | reverse complement strand
AGGTTCTGCTTGAGGGACTCGATGTCGATTCCGCCGAGTGCGTCCTTCGCGGCGTCGTATGCCGTCTTCGCGGCGGCGGTACCGGACTTAGCCTTCTCATACTCGCCCTTGGCGGTGTTCATGTTCGTGTCGGCCGCGGTATAGGCGTCGCGAGAGCTTTCTTGCTTATCCAATGCGTCAGAATAAGCCGTTCCGGCAGTCCCGAAGTTCTTCTGCGCCTCCGCCAGCTTATTCTGTAGCTGCTTCAGCTGCTCCTTCTGCTCCTGAGTGCCGCCTGCATTGTAAGCAGAATCGATATAGTCGGTGACGAGCTTCTTGAACTCGGAGACAGTGAAGTCCTTCTGCCCCGTGCTTCCACTATAGTCGAAAATGGTTACCTCGGAATCGGTGTTCTTACCGCTACCAGTTGCGATGCCGATAGCCTTCGCACCGGCATCGATGATATTGAGATAGTGTCCGCACTCATGGTAGATGCTGTTGTAGTGCTGGTAGATATAGTAGGAATCATATCGGTGGCTGCCGAGTTCGTCGCCATACTGTGCAACGTACTTATCGAATGCCTCTTTCTCCTGGGTGTAGAGACCGGTATATGGCCAGCCGAGGGTATCCTCGGTTTCGCCTCCGGTGTATGCTCCGCCGCCGCCCGCAAGGTTCTCACCTTGATCGAAATAGCAGTTCGAGTGTCCCCAGATGTTCGATGAATATGATGTATTAAGTGCGGCTGCCGCAGTCATGCGGAGGCTGACGCTGAGCTCCGACTGACCGTTCGCCTTGCGGAGGTTGTTCTGGGTATCGAGGTAGGTCAGGGCGTTGCGCATCTGCTCCAAGGAAAGCGGATTGGTGTCGCGAGACATGTCCTGATCGACGTACTTGTCATACCATTCGGCCTTGTCAGCGGCACCGGTCAGCATCGATGCGGCTTCCTGGGCATTCTTTTTCTGCGTGGCCGTGAACTGGCTGCCGCCGATGATGTAGTTCATGAAGCCGAACATACCCTGGTTGATGACATTCTGGTCTACGGTCATGTTCGACTTGAGGTCGGCAATCTGCTGGTTAAGCTTCTCGACCTCGGCGTTTGCGGCGTCGTATGCATTGTGCGCGTCGGTTACTTCAGCACGAGCCTGATCGAACTCGTTGCTCTTCTGCTGACGAATCTCGACGAGTCGGTCGTACTCAGCCTTCTTGTCGGCCTCGGTCTGCTGGGCCTGCTCGTATGCCGTCTTCGCGGCGTCACGCTTACTGGCCGCGTCCTTGTACTCCTTGTTTGCCGCATCGTATGCAGACTGGGCAGATGCCACGGCAGCGTTGGCGGCGTTGGCCTTCTCCTGCGCGGCGGTGGCGGTATTCTGGGCCGCCTGCAGGTTCGCCTGGGCGGTAGCGTCGGCATCCGTCGCGGCATTGAGCTCCGTCTGCGCGGTCTTGAGCTCACCAGCAGCAGCGTTCATGGCGGCCTCAAGCGCACTCAGGTCAACACCCGTACCCGAGACGGCAGCATCGAGCGCGGCCTGCGCCTGGTTGAACTTCTGCTGGGCGTTATCGCGCGCGGTGGTTGCGGCTGCGAGAGCAGCGGCAGTCTCCTGCTTCTTGGCCTGGGCAGTCGTCAAAGCTGCCTCGGTATTCTGCTTTTCCTGCTGGGCGCTGGCCTCGGCAGCCTTGGCCTGGTCCAGATTGGCCTGTGCAGTAGCAACGACCTTATTGGCGTCATCGAGCTTTGCCTGTGCGTCCTCGACGGCCTTCTTGGCGGCCTCGTACTCGTCCATACCCATGGCCTCGAGCTTGGCCTGGGCATCATCGAGGGCCTTCTTGGCCTCATCCTGCTTTGCCTTGGCGTCCTTGAGCGCCTGGGTCTTATCCTCGACACTCTTGTTGGCCTGTTCGAGCTGATCGTTCAGGTCGCCCAGCTTCTTCTGCTGCTGCTCGGTCTTTTCGACGGCTGCCTTAAGCTCATCGATCTTCTCCTGAAGCGCGGCTACCTCGGCCTCGTTCTGCTCGGCGGCGTTATCGGTCACGGCCTGCGAGGCCTGATTCTTTTGCTGCTGTGCCTGCTTTTGAGACTGGCCCGCCGCGTCGGCCTTCTTCTGGGCGGCATCGTAGGCGGCCTGAGCGTCCTTGAGCTGCTTTGCCGACTCCTCGGCCAGCTGGGCAGCCGTCTTTACGACCGCTTGGTTACCGGCGGCAACGGTATTCTCTACAGAACTACCCCCCCCCTGAACAGAATCGCCGTTATCGGTTGACGGTGCGGCGATTGCCGCCAGCGGCGACATGAGCGGCTGAGCGATGAGGCCCGCCGTCAAAACGGTTGCGACGGCGCGGTTGGCAACGCCCTTGACGTTGACGGCCTTGGCCCGAGGCTCAAAGTGTTGTGGACTGTAGTTTGCCATGGCTTTCTCCCTTTGACACGGATGTATCCATACGTATCAAACGGTAGCTGTCGATTTTTGAATTCTGTTGCGCAACATTGGTCACCAGCGAATTTTTTGAAATTCGCGCTCTCGTGCTTCACAATTTCGTCACATTTGAAGGAGCTGGTGCATCATATTTTCGCGGGATGGAATTGAGCCTGTGATTTGCATTTGCTCCCGCGTCATCCGCCCTATCGGATTCCGCATCCAACAGACACCCCGCCCGCCACGGTGTAGAGTTAAGACAACGGGCGCGTTGCGCGGACCGCGCTGGAACGAGGTGGACATGGAACTCGACAAACAACAGATCAAGCGACTACGCGAACGCCATCACCGGCGCCACGGCATCCGCCCCGCCCATAGCGAAGCCATGGAAAACATCACCCGCTTCCTCAAGCGCGCATTCAACATTCGCGAAGGTCGCGCGCCCTATCACGTAATCCGCAAGCGCTTTGTAAACGGGGCGCGCCTGACCGGCTCTCACCTGTGCATCCTCATCATCGCCATGCTCATCGCGAGCATCGGCCTCGATATCGACTCGGACATCGCCATCGTGGGCGCCATGCTCATCTGCCCGCTTATGGGATCGGTCCTTGCCATGGCATATGGCATCGCCACGCTCGACCGTGAGATTACCGTCGAAGCCGTCGCGGGCTTGGCTCTACAGATGGTCTTTTGCCTGGTCACGTCCACGTTGTACTTTAAGCTCTCGCCCCTTGGCACCACCACGGCCGCCATCATCGACAATTCGACACCGACTGTGTGGGACCTTGCCGTCGCGCTCGCGGGCGGCTTTGCGGGCGGCCTAGGCAACTCGCGCGACCAGGAACCCGCCACGCTCATCGCCGGCGTGGCCGTGGCGACCGCGCTCATGCCGCCCCTGTGCGCGGCGGGCTACGGCATCGCCATCGCAAGCGGGTCGCTATTTCTCTCGGCGCTTTATGAGTTTGGCATCAACGTGGTCTTTATCGCGCTGGCGGCCGAAGCCGTATTGCTTCTTTTACGTGTACCGCTCAAGCGCGACCTCAACGGCGACGGCATTGTGACAGCCGAGGAAAATGCCGAGGTCGACGAGCTGTCGCGCAAAGTACGCCGCCGCATTGTTGTGGGCACGGTGATCTTTGCCATCCCCTGCATTGTTATGACGGCGGGGTCTATTGGCTCGGCGCAGGCAGGCGTACAGGACGGCTACGGCGTCACCGAAACCACGCGCGAGCTTGCCGCGGTGCTGCCGGGTTTTAAAGATTACACCGTCGCCGTCGAGACCTCGGCTACCGAAGGCGAGGAAGAGGGCATCGTCGAGCGCGAGGTTGTCGCCCATGTGACAACGAGCGAGGCGCTCGGGGCGCACGACCGCCACGTAGCCCGCAAGCTCATCGACCTCAACGTGCCCGAACTCGACCGCGTGGAGTTCGATGTGAAGTGATGCCGGCGCGGGATGAATGCCTGCACGGACGCAAGTTACGACGAGGCGCAGATGCGATACGGACACGAGCAAATAGCGGGGTGCAGTTCACACCCGCGCCCCGCTCGCTGTTTTATTGCCGTGAATCAACTGTCCAGATCGACATCGCCAGACTCCACCGTAAACGCCGGATCGGTGCTCACAAGATAAAATCGGGTCACCTTAGTATCTCTAATTAGGTAAATCTGCCCCTGATTGCGTCGGCGCGATATATACGCAACGTGAACCGTACCGAATTCTTTGCCGTTTTCCTTCTTTAATACCAGGATGTTGGGGTCATCCGTACGCTTAAACTGCCCGTCTGTGCAGATTCCGTCTTGGTCGACCAGCTGCCATCGACAGTTGTCCTCCTCAAGAAAAGCCAGGGTTTCCAGACTCGTTTTGTCATCCCGATAGTAACCATCAATGGCAAACCCTTCGGAAGCACATTCCTGCATATAGGACGTTTCTCGGCTTATAGCAAACAGCCCTGTAGCGCCCAAGAGCACAGCCAGGCAGACCACTGCAAGGGTTATCGAAATAGCACGGCGACCCATGTTAGCCCAACCGATAGTTGTTTAACGGAGCACGAAACATACCTGGAACCTCCGATATCAGGGGGAACGTCGCCAGCAGGCTGGCGACAACTATATGTTTCTGATATCAAACCATATGGCTGCTACTCGCGGAGGGGGCATCGGCGAACGGCGTGTTTTCATACTCCATTGGTCAAACCTAAGCGCGGCCCTACAGCTCGTACTTGTACACACGGTAGATGTACTTTTCGGCTTCCATCTCGTAGGTGGCGATGGCCAGACCGTAGCGGTCGTCTCGTCGTTTGGCAGATAGGTCACACCGTGCTGGCCTGCGTTGAGCGAAAAATCGCCTTGGGCCTGCAGCAACTTGTCCTCAAAGCCCGAACCGGCCCAAAAATCGGACAAGCCCACGGAAGGCTGTAGCAAGGTCATTTACGCAACATATGTCCAGAAAAAGCGGGTGGTAGCCGGTGCAGCCACCACCCGTTTGTCTCATATCTAGCCCATAGCAGGCCAGTTACTTCTTAATGCCACGTCCCAGACGCTTGGCGACCGATGCAACGGCCTCTTCGCTGGCCGGCCCGCAGCTCACGCAGCCGTCGTGGGCACGCATCTGGCCGGTGACCTCGTCCATCGCGAGCGGCGCCACCTTCTCAAGCTTAAAGCCCTTGCCGGCGCGCATGTTTTCCTTGGCCACGCTGATCATGAGCTTAATACGGTTGAGCTGGTTGACCTCGGACGCACCAGGATCATAGTCCACCGCAACGATGTTGCTCTCGGGATGCTGGCGGCGCAGCTCCTTAATCACGGCCTTGCCCACCACGTGATTGGGCAGGCACGCGAAGGGCTGCGTGCAGATGATGTTGGGCGCACCGTGGTCAATCAGATCGAGCATCTCAGCCGTGAGCAGCCAGCCCTCGCCCATGTTGTTGCACACCGAAAGCACCGTGCGGGCCTTGTCGGCCATGGTGCCGATGCGCTCGGGCGCCTCGAAGCGGCGGGACTTCTCGAGCATCTCCTCCACCGGCGTGCGCATCCAGTCCACGAGCTTGATGAGCGCCTGCATACCAGCGCGCGTGGTAGCGGAGCTTCCCAACTCGTCCTTCTGCAGCTCGGCGTTGCTCATGGAGTACAGGAAAAAGTCGAGCAGACCCGGCACCACGGCCTCGCAGCCCTCGCGCTCGATGACATCGACCACGTGGTTGTTGGCTGTGGGATGGAACTTGACCAGGATCTCGCCGACCACGCCCACGCGCGGCTTGGTACCCTCGCCCACGAGCGGCATGGTGTCGAACGCGCGGATGGCCTCGCGGCACAGCTTGGTGTAGTTGTGGCGGTTAAACTTGGGCGCCAGCTTGCGAGCGCGCGCCATGTACTCCTCGTAGAGCGCGTTGGCGGCACCGGGCGTAGCCTCGTACGGGCGGCAGCGATAGAGCATCTGCATCATCACGTCGCCAAAGAGCACCGCGTAGACTGCCTGCTTAAGCAGCGCCGGCGTAATCTTAAAGCCAGGGTTGTCCTCGCCCAGCGCCACGGCCGAAAGCGAGATCACCGGGATCTCGGGGTGGCCGCTCTCGCGCAGGGCCTTGCGGATGAGTGCGATGTAGTTGGTGGCACGGCAGCCGCCGCCGGTCTGGCTGATAACCACGGCTGTCTTGGACAGGTCGTATCGACCGCTCTCGATGGCCTCCATGATCTGGCCCGTCACCAGGATCGACGGATAGCAGATGTCGTTGTTCACGTAGCGCAGGCCGGCCTCGACGGCATCGTGATCGGTCGAGGGCAGCAGCTCCAAGTTGTAGCCAGCACCACGGAACACCTCTTTGACCAGGTCAAAGTGGATCGGCGCCATCTGCGGGCACAGGATGGTGTAGCCCTCCTCGCGCATCTGCTCGGTAAAGGGCACCTTGGGCCACGCGGTCGAAGCACTCTCGCGCTGCGCCTCGAACGTGTACTTACGGCTCGCGAACGCGGGGGCATCCGTGGAGGGCGCCACCGGCGCGGCATCGCCCTGCTCGTAAGTCTCGCCCGCGGCCGTAGCCTCGGCCAAGCGCTCGGCCTCCTGGTCCTTGAGCGCCGCCATGAGCGAGCGAATACGGATACGCGCGGCGCCCAAGTTGGACACCTCGTCAATCTTGAGCACGGTGTAAATCTTGCCGCTGGCCTCCAGGATCTCCTGCACCTGATCAGTGGTCAGAGCGTCCAGGCCGCAGCCGAAGGAATTGAGCTGGATCAGGTCCAGGTCGTTGCGCATCGTCACAAAACGGGCGACGGCGTACAGGCGGCTGTGATACATCCACTGATCGACGACGCGAATCGGACGCTCGGGCTTCACCAGATGCGCGAGCGAATCCTCGGTAAAGACCGCAAAGCCAAAGCTCGAGATAAGCTCGGGCAGGGCATGGTTGATCTCGGGGTCGTTATGGTAGGGACGACCGGCGAGTACGATGCCGTGGCCGCCGTGGTCCTCGACCCACTTAAGGGCCTCCTCGCCCATGGTCTGGATGTCCTCGTGAAAACGCGCGTCGGCCTCGTAGGCGGCGTTGACGGCGGCATCGACCTCAGAGCGCGTGATCTTGGGACCGCGCACGCGACCGCGACCGGCCCCAGCATCGGCCACACGGTCGACGGCGAGCACCTGGTATAGACGGCGCTTGAGCTCGGTCTTGTCGTGATAGGGCACAAACGGGTACAGGAACTCGATGTTCTGCTCACGGATCTCGTCGATGTTGAGCGCCAGCGCCGTGGGGTAGCTCATGACGATGGGGCAGTTATAGCAGTTGCCGGCGGTCGGATCCTCCTTGCGCTCCCAGCGCACGCACGGCATCCAGATAAAGTCGACGTCACGGTCAATGAGGTTCATCACGTGGCCGTGGCTCATCTTGGCCGGATAGCACACGCTCTCGGACGGCATGGACTCGATGCCCGCCTGGTAGGTCTTTTTGCTCGACTGGTCGGACAGCTGCACGCTAAAGCCCAGGCGCGTAAAGAACGCATGCCAGAAGGGGTAGTTCTCGTACATGTTGAGTGCGCGCGGGATACCCACGGTGCCGCGCGGGGCCTCGTCGGGGCTCAGGACCTCGCGGTCAAAGAGCAGCTCGTTTTTCTTTTTGAAGAGGTTGGGGGCCTCAGTCTTCTGCTTTTTGTGGCCGGCGCCCTTCTCGCAGCGGTTGCCGGTAATGAAGCGCCTACCGCCGCCAAAGTCGTTGACGGTAAGCTGGCAGTTGTTGGAGCAACGGCCGCAGCGGACATGCTTTTGCGTCACGGTGAGGTGCGCGATGTCCTCAGCCGAAAGAATGGTCGAGGTGCCGTCGGCGCCGGCGCGATCGCGGGCGAGCAGGGCCGCACCGTAGGCGCCCATGCAGCCGGCGATGTCGGGACGCACGGCATGAACGCCGGTGAGCTGCTCAAACGCGCGCAGCGTGGCAT
The DNA here is from genome assembly GCA_900544425.1 of uncultured Collinsella sp. Lineage (GTDB taxonomy): Bacteria > Actinomycetota > Coriobacteriia > Coriobacteriales > Coriobacteriaceae > Collinsella. The sequence continues at coordinate 12,377 of UQUX01000023.1, read as the reverse complement.
CGGACATAAAGGTGCCGCCCTGGACGATTACCTGGCTGCCGATCTCCTTGGGATCGCGCAGCTTAATGACCTTGAACAGAGCATTCTTGATGACGGAATAGGACAGGCCGGCCGCGATGTCGCCCACCGTGGCGCCTTCCTTTTGCGCCTGCTTGACGCGCGAGTTCATAAAGACCGTGCAGCGGCTGCCCAGGTCGACCGGGGCCTTGGCATGGATGGCGGCATCGGCGAACGCGCGCACGTCCATGTTCATAGAGACGGCGAAGCTCTCGATAAAGCTGCCGCAGCCCGACGAGCAGGCCTCGTTGAGCATGATGTGCTCGATGACGCCGTCCTTGACGCGCAGGCACTTCATGTCCTGGCCACCGATGTCCAGAATGAACTCGACGCCGGGCAGGAACGCCTTGGCGCCGCGCAGGTGCGCGACGGTCTCGATTTCGCCCGAGTCGGCCTTGAGGGCCTCGATGAGCAGCGCCTCGCCGTAGCCCGTAGTGGTCACGTGGCCGATGGTGCAACCGGCGGGGATGTGGTTGTAGAAATCGGCCATGATGACCTTGGCCGTGCCCAGGATGTCGCCGTTGTTGTTACCGTACCAGGTGTGCAACAGCTGGCCGTCCTCGCCCACGAGCGCGGCCTTCATGGTGGTGGAGCCGGCGTCGATGCCGATGAACACGCGGCCGGTGTAGCCGTCGAGCTTGCCCTTGGGGACGACTTCCTGGTCGTGGCGGGTCTTGAACTCGGCAAAGTCCTCGTCGGTGGCAAAGAGCGGATCCAGACGCTCGACCTCGGCACCCTGCGTGTCACCCAGGCTGTCGATAGCCTCGATGAGCTGCGGGAACGTGCTGAGCTTGTTGGACTCGTGCGCCATGGCGGCGCCGCTCGCCACAAACAGGTGAGCGTTTTGGGGCACGATACGGTGCTCCTCGTCCAGGTTGAGCGTGAGGTAGAAGCGGTGGCGCAGCTCGGAGAGGTACTGCAGCGGGCCGCCCAGGAAGGCGACGTTGCCACGGATGGGACGGCCGCATGCCAGGCCCGAGATGGTCTGGGTCACGACAGCCTGGAAGATGGAGGCGGCCACGTCCTCGGGGCGGGCGCCCTCGTTGAGCAGCGGCTGGACGTCGGTCTTGGCAAAAACGCCGCAGCGGCTGGCGATGGGATAGATGGTGGTGGCGTTGGCCGCGAGTTCGTTAAGGCCGCTGGCGTCGGTGTGCAGCAGAGTGGCCATCTGGTCGATGAACGCGCCCGTGCCGCCGGCGCAGGTGCCGTTCATGCGCTGCTCGATGCCGCTGTCGAAGTAGATGATCTTGGCGTCCTCGCCGCCCAGCTCGATGGCGACATCGGTGGCCGGGACGAGGGTCTCGACGGCACGCTTGCTGGCGATGACCTCCTGGACAAACTCCAGGTCGAGCCACTGGGACAGCAGCAGGCCGCCCGAGCCGGTAATGGCGCAGGTCATTTGGGCCGTCGGCAACACGGTCGCGGCGCCTTCGAACAAGTCGCGGGCACAGGCGCGGACATCGGTGTGATGGCGCTGGTACTTGGCGTAGACAATCTGGTTGTCGTCGTTGAGCACAGCGAGCTTAACGGTGGTAGAGCCCACGTCGATGCCCAGGTGCAGGTTGCCACGGGCGTTCTCGGGGTTGAAGATCGCGCCTTCGGGGGCGTGGGCGGCGGTGACGGCTACGGGGGCGGCGGCGGGCTCGCTGGCGGCGGACGTCTCCCCTGCCGCGTTCTTGGCATCGGCAACTGCCTCGGCAACTTTCTCGGCAGCCGCGGTCGCGGCCTTCTGCGCGGCATCCACCACGGCGGGTGCAGCCTCACGCGCGGCAGCGACCATACGGTCCTTGATGCCCTCGACGAGTTTGCTCATTGTCTCTCCTCTTAGTTGTTTGACTCGACAGCTGCGGCGGTGTCGGCCGCGTCCTCGAGCTGTAGGTTCAATAGCTTCATGCCGTATTCCGGCACGTTGATATCAATGGGTTGGCCATACAGGTCACCAGGGCGCACAAAGGCGATAACCGTCATGATGCGCGCCATGGTCTCGGGCGATTCGGAAAGGTCACGCTCAAACCAACGTTGGATCATGCCGACCTCGGCACTCACGACATAGGTGACGTAGTAGTCAAAGAAGGTGCCCAGCGCCAAGCCCAAAATGCCCGTCTGTGCACGCGGCACCACGGCCTCGCGTGCGGTATCGATGATCTTTTTAATAAAGGCGGGGTCGCCGCCCGGGCCCAGCAGGGCCCCGATAAGGTCGCGATTAGCCGCAAGATAGCGAAGCAGCTCAACCGAACCGGGTGCCGGCTCGAGCTCGTCGATGTTGCGGTAAAGATCGGGTAATTGAGCTGCGGTGATAAGCTCCACCCGCTCACGAATCTCGGCAAGCAGGCCGTCCTCGATCTGGCTGATAAAGTCGGGGATATCGCGGTAGTGCGAATAGAACGTGCGGCGCGTAAGGCCGGCACGCTCGGTGAGCGACGCGACGTTAATGCGCGAAAGGTCGCCGCTTTCGGCAAGCTCGCTGGCAAGTGCCTGGCGAAGGGCACGCTGCGAGCGAAGAGACCGGCGATCGCATTTCTCGAGCTGGGACAAGCGTCCTCCTTGTTACTCAGCCTGTGCGCTATTGCACAGTGCGAGTATTATTGCACACCGTGTGCATCAACACGTAAAGGCAATATTTGGGGTGTGACAAAGGGGCTATCCCTTTGTCACATTATTCGATGACGGTGCGGGAGTTTTGCTTGCGCATGGTGGCGAGCATGTGTTTGGGGACGGCGTGGACCATGCAGCTACCGATAGTCGCGCTCGCGGCGGCCTTGGCCGCGTCACTGCCATTCTTGGTGGCATAGCTGTGACGGAAACGCTTGAGCATGGCGATGTCGTTGCCGCCGTCGCCGTAAACCGCGACCTCGTCCTCGGCAATACCGTAGTAGCCCGCCAGCCAGGCCACGCTCTCACCCTTGTTGCACGCCACGTCCGTGATCTCGAACATCACCGGATCGAACGGCGCGTTGACCACACGGTCCGAGCGCTCGGCCAAATACGCCTTAAGGTCGCGCTCCAGCTCGGACGAGATCACACGGCAGTTGATCTTGCACACATCGTGGCGCAGAATGTCACCGATCGACTGGTCGAAATACTGTTCCTCGTGATACCCGCCACGTGCACGCATGCCGCGCATCACGATGCGCTTGATAGGACTGTCCTTTTTAAAGCCCGCCTGATGCATCTCGAACGAGCCGCTCGAGAACATGCCATCGGGCGTGGAGCAATCAAAGCAAATGTCCGGGAACTCCTTGAGCAGCTCCTCGGTGATCTGCGGATCGATGGTCCAGGTCTTGAGCACCTCGCCATGACTGTCGCGCACAATGGAGCCGTTAGAGCAGCAGGCATCGAGCGCCAGCCCCGTAAAGCCATGTTCGCCGATCGGCAACGTCGAGCGCCCGGTCGCAGGAACCACATGCAGGCCAGCCTCGGTCAGCTCGCGAATGGCACGGCGGATGGTCCCATCCGCCTCATGCAGGGCGTTCAGCAGCGTTCCGTCTAAGTCACTCGCAAACATCTTGATCATGGGCATGCCTCTCCTTCGTCTGCACGATATTGTAGACGAGAACGGGCGCGCCCCAAGAGAGGCACGCCCGTCAGGCGAAAGATTGTCCTACACCGCAGAGGGGCCATGTTCGCCGGTGCGGATGCGGATAACCTCCTCGACCGGCTCGACCCAAATCTTGCCGTCTCCAACGGCGCCGCAACCTTGGAAACGGCGCGGCAACGGGTGCGAAACGAACGGGAAATACGCGAGCAAGGAAGCCGTGAGCGTGCCCGTCCCGGCTAGCGGCGGAACAGCTCGCGGGCTCGGTCGCGGAGGTCGGTAGCCCGAATGACACCTTCGTAGCGATTGATGCGCAGACGCGGGAAGGCGTTAAAGAAGCGTAGGTCGCGGCGGCTGAGTGACACGCTCGGCACCGGACGGCTCATGCGCTTGCCGGCAAGGCGACGACTGAGCGACGGACGCGGCATGCTCGGCGCGGCATCGGCCACGCGGCGGGCGGCAAGCGCCAGGCCGCGAGCACCATCCGCGATAAACGTCGGCATCGAAGCCTTCTCGCGCAGGGCATCGAGCGCGGTGTCACCCAGCTCGGCCAGCCACGCGTTAACGGCACGGCTACGGATGTGCGTCTGTGCCACCGAGTCGATTGCCGAATCGGGAATACGTTCGAGCATAGAGTCGGACGCATCGGCAAGCGACTCGTTGATGCGGTCGGCAAGGTCGGCCCGAACGCGCTCCAGCTGATCGGACAGGCGGCGCCAGCTCGCCAACGAGCACACCGCGTCGACCATCATCGCGACCGCGACGATAAAGGCGGACAGCCGCACAATCAGCACCGGCAGATGGCCAAGCAGCCCCAGCAATGCCGGCTCCACTAAACGACAAATGCACAACGCACCCAAGCCAAACGCGCATGCCCAGTACAGACAGATGCGTCCGTGCAGGTTAAACGGCAGGTGCGAATAGTCCCAAAAGCGAGCGCCCGTTGTTTTTTCCAATAGAAGGCCCACGCTGTACTCGATTGCGCTACATACAAGCGCCGCGGCGACAAACTGGCTCGAGGCATCCGGAATCCCGCGCAGCAAAAGCCAGCAGGCAATGCCGCCCACACCATAGATAGGACAACACGGCCCCAGCAAAAAGCCACTGTTGGCAAATCGTCCGTGATTGAGCATGGCGCATACTGTCGACTCCCATACCCAACCGCAAAACCCGTAAAAGGCAAACGAGAGCACCAGCGCCGAGAGTGGGCAGGCGGCAAGCGTCGCGCCGCCAAACGCCATATCAATCGCGGTTTCCACCGTCTACCCTCTCCTCTTTTCACTCGATGCTTTGCTCACGCTATCGTCCGTCTCATCCTTGCGCGGCAGGCGGCCGGCGACCGTCTCACGCAGAGCACACCATTTATCCGCCAGGCACACAATCCACGCCTCGCGACACGTCGGCGGCACCGGCACCAGCGGAAACATATGCCGCACGATAATATTCCGCTCGCGCGGCGTCAGCTCAAAATCTTCCTCGGCACGCGCCAGGGCAAAAAACGGATGCCGAAATCCGTGCAGGCGATGGCTCGGGTCGGGGTCGTGCCAATCATAGAGAAAGTAATCGTGCAACAAGGCTCCGCGCAGCAACGAGGCGCGGTCGACCGAAACACCGACGCGGCCCAGGCGCTCGGCAAAGGACAGGCTCGCCCGCGCTACCGAAGTCACATGCGCATAGACCGTCACATCACCATGTTGGATAAACTCGCGCGTCAGGTCCAGACGGCCCGCCTGTGCCAGTTGACAGGCAGCATGGTCTACTTCGCGCGCGATTTTCTCGGCACGAACGGCATCGGACATGCTGCCTCCTTCCAGCGGCTCACGGCGGCAAGCCACGGCCTGTGCACAATCGATAAAAACATCATGGAGCACATCAGTATGGCATCGGACAAAACGTTTTGCCCCACCAGTTGGCGAATTACCGCGCCGCCGTCACATATCAAACGCCAAAATGTGCGAGACTGTCTTGTGCAATTGTGCCGGCCAAGGGAGTGCCGGCGCACGATTCGCATGGAGTAACCCACAACGATGCTGCTTACGCAAACGACAACGCCCGAGGACGTCAAGGCTCTTAATCGTGCCGAGCTCCCACAGCTCTGCGACGAGATTCGCCACGCCATCCTCGAAAGCTCCGCCGCCGTCGGCGGGCACGTTGCCCCCAACCTGGGCGTCGTTGAGCTTACGGTCGCGCTCCATCGCGTGTTTAACTCCCCTATCGACAAGATTGTCTTTGACGTTTCGCACCAGACCTACGCCCACAAGGCGCTGACTGGGCGCGCGTACACTTATATCGATCCGGAGCGCTTTGGCGAGGCCTCTGGCTTTGCCAATCCCGACGAGTCCGAGCATGATCTGTTCGCCATGGGTCACACCTCGACCTCGGTGAGCCTGGGCTGCGGCCTAGCGCACGCTCGCGACCTGGCGGGCGATGCGTACAACGTCATCACCATCATTGGCGACGGCTCGCTTTCGGGCGGCCTGGCGTTTGAGGGCTTTAACAATGCCGCCGATCTCGACAGCAACCTGATCATCATCGTCAACGATAACGACCAGTCCATCGCCGAAAACCACGGTGGCCTGTATCGCAATCTGGCCGAGCTTCGCGCCAGCAACGGCACCTGTGAGCGCAACGTTTTCCACGCGATGGGGCTCGACTACCGCTATCTGGACGCCGGTAACGATGTGTTAGCCCTCGTCGACGCGCTGCAGGAATTGCGCAATATCGATCATCCCATCGTGCTGCACGTCTCCACCGCCAAGGGTAAGGGCTTTGAGCCAGCCCAAAGCGACCCCGAACGCTGGCACCACGTGGGTCCGTTTGACATGGCGACCGGGCGCAAGCTCTGCCCGGGCCATCCGAGCGAGCCTGCGCCGCGCACCTATGCCGACATTACGGGCGAGGCCCTGAGCACTGCCATCGAGCGCGATCCGCAGGTTGTGGGCATCACGGCCGCCACACCCTACATCATGGGTTTTACACCCGAGCTTCGCGCTGCCGCCGGCAAGCAGTTTGTCGACGTGGGCATTGCCGAGGAGCATGCCGTGACCTTTGCCACCGCGCTTGCACGCTCGGGCGCCAAGCCAGTCTTTGGTGTGTACGGCACGTTTTTGCAGCGCGCCTACGACGAACTGTGGCACGACCTGTGCCTCAACGACGCCCCCGCAACCATCTTGGTGTTTGGCGCGTCGATCTTTGGCACCACATCCGAGACGCACCTCTCGTTCTTTGATATTTCCATGCTGGGCGCTCTTCCCAACATGCACTACTTGGCGCCGGTCTGCATGGAGGAATACCTGTCCATGCTGAGCTGGTCGCTCGACCACCGCGAGCATCCCGTGGCGATTCGTGTACCTGGTATTGGCCTGGTGAGCCGTCCCGACCTTGCGCCCGCCGAAGACACCGACTACAGCGCCGTTCGCTACAACGTGGTGCGTCAGGGCCGCGACGTTGCCGTGCTCGCGCTTGGCGATTTCTTTGAGCTGGGTGAGCGCGTGGCAAACCGTCTGACTGCCGAGTACGGCATCGAGGCCACGCTCGTCAACCCGCGCTTTGCAACCGAGCTCGACCGCGAGTTCCTCGACAGTCTTGCCGCCGAGCATCGCGTCGTCGTCACCCTCGAGGACGGCATCTTGGACGGCGGCTGGGGCGAGCGCGTGGCATGCTATCTGGCATGCACGCCGTTGCGCACGCGCACCTTTGGCATCGCCAAGGGCTTTCCCGACCGCTACGATCCCAACGAACTGCTCGCGCAGAACGGCATGACGGTCGAGAACATGGCCGCCGAAGCCGTAAGGCTACTCAACGAGTAAGAAAACCTCCGCAAGGAAAGCATCCCTGCGGAGGTTTTTATTTTCGCGACGCGATTATCTCAATCTGTAACATCTATGGCCTGAATTCCCGTCTAACTGTTACAGATCGAGACATTCGAATTCCCCTGAAGAGAAAATCTCGATCTGTAACAGTTACTCGGCAAAAATGGCTGCAGATGTTACAGATCGAGACAAAACAGCAAGGCATGCCGCTGCATCGGTCAGAACCACCACAAAGGTGCCTGTCCCTTTTTGGTAGGTAGAATTACCCATAAGGTAAGTATGTTTCTGAGTTATTTCGTGTTGACCCATTTGAGCGCGATAGGGTATAACTCTACTCAACCGCTAGGGATTTTATTGAGAAAGGTGTTCTACCATGAGCAAGAACCTCTCCCAGCAGGTCGTTCTCGACCGCCGCGGCTTCGTTGCCGCCACCTTCGCAACCGTCGCCGGCCTTGGTCTTGCCGGCTGCTCCGACACCAGCGCCGAGGCCGACAAAGGTTCCGCCGCCGGTTCCTCCAAGAGCTCCGAGGATACCGAGGTTTCCGCTACGCTCGATGCCAAGGCATTCGACAAGCTCGTCGACAATGGCCCCAAGGCCGATGACGACGCCATCGCCGCCAGCACCTGGGCCACGGCCGTTAAGGACGCCAGCGTCTTTAAGATCGGTGGCGTTCAGACTTCCACGCTCTTCTCCCTCCTCAACGAGAAAGACGGTCAGACCCGCGGCTTCGACGCCGGTATCGCACAGCTCCTGTCCAACTACATTCTGGGCGAGAACAAGGTCGAGATCACCCAGGTGACCTCGGACACGCGCGAGTCCGTCTTGCAGAACGACCAGGTCGACGCCGTCTTTGCCACCTACACCATCACTGACGAGCGCAAGAAGCTTGTCTCCTTTGCCGGTCCCTATTACTACACCCAGCAGGCCATCCTGGTGCTCGCCGATAACGACGACATCAAGAGCGTCGACGACCTGGCCGACAAGAACGTCGCCGTCCAATCCGGCTCCAACGGCCCCGCCATCCTGGAGGAGTTCGCCCCCAAGGCCAGCCAGCAGGAGTTCAAGACCGACGAGGAGGCCCGCCAGGCACTCCAGCAGGGCCGCGTCGATGCCTACGTCATCGATAACAACATGCAGCAGAGCGCCCTGGTCCGCGAGCCCGGTAAGTACAAGATCGCCGGCAAGCCCTTCGGCAGCAAGGAGCCCTATGGCATCGGTCTGCCGCTCGATTCCGACGGCGTCGCCTTTGTCAACGACTTCCTTAAGAAGATCGAGGACGACGGCACCTGGACTGAGCTGTGGCAGATCTGCATCGGCGACCGTACGGGCGACACCAATGTTCCCGAGCTGCCCGAGATCGGGGCCTAGGCAGCGAGCCTGGTAACGGCCGCAACGAAACCATACGGAAACGCATGATGCGCTTTATTGCGGTAAACTGTTTCCTCACTGAGTTGTCGGGGCTTCCGTACACACGGGAGTCCCTTTCCTTATCGGCGGGAGGTCCGCATGAGTCTCTCCGAGCTCTGGTCGCTCTATGGCCAGAACTATATCGACGCCCTGCTAGCAACCTGGGGCATGACGCTTGAGTCGTTTGTCATCGCCATGGTGCTGGCCGTCGCCGTCACCGTAATGCGCGTGTCGCCGCTCAAGCCGCTACGCGTCTTTGGCGACCTGTATGTCCAGGTCTTCCGTAACATCCCCGGCATCGCGCTGCTTATCATCGTCGTCTACGCGCTGCCGCCGCTCAAGGTCGTCCTACCCTACCGCACCTGCGTTATCGTCGCCACGGTCCTTTTGGGCTCGGCCTTTGGTTCCGAGAACTTTATGAGCGGCATCAACACCGTCGGCGTCGGCCAGGTGGAAGCCGCCCGCTCGCTGGGCATGAGCTTCAATCGCATCCTCGCCAAGATCGTGATTCCGCAGGCACTGCGCTCGAGCGTATTGCCCATGACCAACCTCTTTATCGCCGTCATGCTCACCACCGCGCTCGGCAGCCAGGTGCCGCTTAAACCGCAGGAACTCACCGGCGTGGTGAGCTACATCAATACCCGCTCGCTCGGCGGCGTCGCCGCGTTCTTTATCTCGGCGCTCGGCTACCTGGGCACGGCCTTTGTGGTGAGCCACATTGGCAACTACATCGATAAGAAGGTGAGGATCCTCCGATGAGCAAGCATTCCACCTCCGCGCTCACCATGCGCGATGCGCTCTACGAGGCTCCCGGCCCCAAGATGCGCGCCAAGATTCGCATCGGCACCGCCATCTCGCTTGTTGCTGTCGCCGCGCTCGCCATCCTGGTACTGCAGCGCTTTTATGTGACCGGTCAGCTTTCGGTCCACTATTGGTATTTCTTTACGCACCTCACTACCTGGAAGTTCTTGCTTGCCGGCTTTGAGGGCACCGTTAAAGTCGCACTCACCGCTGGCGCCATCGCGCTGGTGCTGGGCTTAGCCCTTATGCTCGGCCGCACCAGCGGCATCAAGCCGCTACAGCTGGTCTGCCGCGTGCTCACCGATTTCTTCCGCGGTGTGCCGAGTCTGCTGTTCATCTACTTCTTCTTTTTGGTGCTGCCCCAGTACAAGATCGCGCTACCGTCGTTTTGGATGCTCACGCTTCCCGTCGCGCTCGCCGCAGCTGGCGTACTTGCCGAGATCTTCCGCGCCGGCGTCAATGCCGTGCCGCGCGGTCAGGTCGAGGCAGCCCAGGCGCTCGGTCTCTCCAAGGCCAAAATCACCTTTAAAATCGTGTTGCCGCAGGCTATTCGGTTTATCATTCCGTCCTTGATTTCACAGCTTGTGGTCGTAGTCAAAGACACCACCGTCGCCTATGTGGTGAGCTACCCCGACCTCATGCAAAATGCCCGTGTGCTCATTACCAACTACGACGCCCTCGTGTCGGTCTACCTGGTTATCGCGGTCATCTACATCCTCATCAACGTCGCGATCAACAAGGCCGCTGTCTACGTTTCGCACAAGACCGGCGCGACCATCATCCGCTAACGCTTTACCATTTCGAGTCATAAGGAGCCGAACACCATGGCACAGAGCACCTCTTCCACCGGCAATCAGCCGCTGATCGAGCTCAGACACGTCGATAAGCACTATGGCGATCTGCACGTCCTCAACGACATCAATCTCTCGGTCGACCGCGGCGAGGTCGTCGTTGTGATCGGTCCCTCGGGCTCGGGCAAGTCGACCATGTGCCGCACCATCAACCGCCTGGAAACTATCGACTCGGGCGAGATCCTCATCGAGGGCGAACCCCTGCCGCAGGAAGGCAAGGACCTTGCCCGCATGCGCGCCGAACTGGGCATGGTGTTTCAGCAGTTCAACCTGTTTGCACATATGACGGTACTGCAGAACGTCATGCTGGGACCGGTCGACGTGCTGGGCGTGTCCAAGGAGGAAGCTCGTGAGCGCGCCATGGACCTGCTGAGCCGCGTGGGCGTGGCCGAGCAGGCCGACAAGGTGCCCGCACAGCTTTCGGGCGGCCAGCAGCAGCGCGTGGCCATCGCCCGTTCACTCGCCATGCAGCCCAAGGCCATGCTTTTTGACGAGCCCACGAGTGCCCTTGACCCCGAAATGATCAACGAAGTGCTCGAGGTCATGGTCCGTCTGGCCCAGAAGGGCATGACGATGATCGTCATCACGCACGAAATGAACTTTGCCCGCCGCGTGGCCGACCGCGTCGTGTTCATGGCCGACGGCCAGATCGTGGAAACCGGCACGCCCGACGAGTTCTTCGACCACCCCCAGACCAAGCGCGCCCAGGACTTCCTCAACTCCATTAAGGGCCACTAACCCAATTGCCACGCGGGCAAATTCATCAGTAACGTTTGCTCCGCGCCACCCCTGTGCCATGTCCACCCGGATTCGAAAGCTACGCCCATGATCGGAACCCGCACCTCATCGTCCTACACTCCGCACGTCGACGTCGATCCCGCCGACCGTCCGCTCATCCTGGTCGCACCACGCTGGGAAGAAGCGAAACCCTATTTGAGCGAGACGCTCTCCCCCAACGAGGAAATCGCAAGTGTCTTTGTCGATGCCATCCTTGCCGCCGGCGGCCTACCGCTGCAGATGTCCATCACCGAGGACATTGAGGTTATCCGTCATTACGTCGATATCGCCGACGGCATCGCCATTCCCGGCGGCCCGGACGTCAACCCCAAACGCTGGGGCGATGATCGACCCTACGACCCCACCCTCTGCTGCGAGATCCGCGATAGTTTTGAGTTTAAGCTGGTCGAAGAGGTACTCCGCGCCAAGAAGCCACTCTTTACCACCTGCCGCGGCACGCAGCTGCTCAACGTCGCCACCGGCGGCACCCTGTGCATGGACGTGCCGAGCCTGGGTGCGCGCGAGGGTCGCACGCAGTGGCGTCACACCCACGTGCTCAACGACCCCGTGCACCCTGTCGAGGTCATGCCGGGCTCGCTGCTGGAGCGCGCGGTTGGCGGGCACAGGCTGATCCAGACCAACTCGGCACATCACTGCTGCGTCGATCGTCTGGGTAAGAGCACGCGCTTGGTCGCCAAGGCAACCGATGGCGTTCCCGAGTGCATCGAGGTCGAGGGCCAGCCGTTCTGCTTGGGCGTGCAATGGCATCCCGAGTACACCTGGCAGACACTCGAGACCGACTTTAACCTGTGGAAGTCGTTTGTCGAGGCAGCGGCAAAGGTTAAGCAGGCTCGCTAGCTCGCGAACCGCATAACAGATAAGGGCGCCCCGCCGGCCACATGGTCCGGCGGGGCGCCCTTTTGCCTATACGCGGCAGGCACACAGCCCAAGGCTCACAACCTCTTACTCGCCCGCCTCGCGCAGAGCCGACATCGTAGCCGCATATTGCTGCTGCAGCGCATGCATTCCCTCGCGAGCGTCGTCAACGGCATCGGCGCCGCGCAGCGCCTCGGTCACCACGACCGCCGGCTCGTACAGATTATCGAATCCCAGGTTCTGGCTCACGCCCTTGAGCG
>UQUX01000022.1 GCA_900544425.1 uncultured Collinsella sp. | reverse complement strand
ATCGATACCCGTTGGATGAATTACCTGCAGGAGATGGACTACCTCAAGACCGGCATCGGCCTGCGCGGCTTTGGCCAGCGCGACCCGCTGGTTGAGTACAAGACCGAGGCCTACGGCGCGTTCCAGATACTCGTCGATACCATGTACGAGGATTATCTGCGTACGGTTCTGCGCATCGAGATCAAGGCTGCCCCGCGTGCCGTGGAGCACAAGGAGGAGCCCGCGCTCGAGGGTGCGCACTTCTCCGGTCCTGCCGAGGTCGATGGTGACAACGGCGGCTCGGTGCTGCGCAAGCAGGCGCAGGTGCAGGCCCGCACGGCTGTCCAGGGTGGTCCGGCTGCCGTCAACAACGGTGGCAAGGTGACCACCTATCGCAAGTCCGAGAGCGACGATCCGTACGTCAACGTGGGCCGCAACGACCCGTGCCCCTGCGGTAGCGGCAAGAAGTTTAAGTACTGCCACGGCAGGAATCGTTAATGGCTGAGGCTTTAGAGGTAACGCCCGCCGAGCTGGACGCGTTTGCGGACCGGCTCGGTGAGGTCGAGTCGTATCTCCACCTGGACGAGAAGCGTACCCGCGTGTTCGAGCTCGAGGCCAAAAGTGTTGCCCCTGGCTTTTGGGATGACGCCGACGCCGCCCGTGCCACCATGGAGGAGATCGCGCGCACCAAGGAAGATATCGCTGCCGTGGACACCGCGCGCGGCGAGCTTTCAGATGCCCGCGCCGCGCTGGAGCTTGCCGAGGAGATGGGGGATGACCCCGACGCCGCCGCCCTTCGCGAGGAGGCTGCAGCCACGGCTGAGCGCCTGGCCCGTGCCATCGATGAGCTTGAGCTTTCGAGCTGGTTTACCGGTGAGTTCGATCACGGCGATGCCATTGTGACCATCAAGCCTGGACAGGGTGGTCTGGAGGCCCAGGACTGGACCTTCATGCTCTTTAAGATGTACATGAAGTACTGCCAGCGTCGCGGCTGGAAGGTCACCATCAACGACTGTCCCGCGGCCGAGGTCATCGGCATTGACCGTGCGACCTTTACCGTCGAGGGCAAGGACGCATTTGGCATGCTGCGCGCCGAGGCCGGCGTCCACCGCTTGGTTCGCATTAGCCCCACCGACGACAAGAAGCGCCGCCAGACCACGTTTGCCGGCGTCGAGGTCATCCCCGTGCTACCCGATGATATCGACATCGAGATCAGTCCCGATGACATCCGCGTGGACGTGTACCACGCGAGCGGCCCGGGCGGTCAGGGCGTCAACACCACCGACTCCGCCGTGCGCGTGACGCATTTTCCCAGCGGCATTGTGGTCACCTGCCAAAACGAGCGCAGCCAGATTCAGAACAAGGCCGCGTGCATGCAGATCCTCAAGGCTCGCCTGTACGAGATTGAGCTCGAGAAGCGCGCCGAGGCGCTCGATGAGATCCGCGGACCCAAGACCACGATTGGTTTTGGCAACCAGATTCGCAGCTACGTGCTCTACCCGTACCAGATGGTCAAGGACTTACGCACGGGCGTGGAGACCAGCAATGTCGAGGCCGTCCTTGACGATGGCGACCTGGACCCGTTTGTTATTGGCTACCATCGCTGGGCTACCGGCAACGCCGATGCAGAAGGCTCGGAGGTCTAAAACATCGGGTGGCTTCAAGCCGATGCCAAGCCCAACGGTTGGACGGGTTTGTATCCAGAATAAACCCTGCGGAGGGGTGGTTTTTGTCCGGCGAATCGGTAGAATCGAATACAAGAAGAAGTTCAAAGCGCATCCGTTTGGGTGCGCTTTTTTGAGGGAGGCAGCATGGCATATCGTCTGGACATCAAGCGCATTCTTTCGATGAACTTCTTTCACGACCTGCCCCAGATCATGTTGGGGTGTGCCTTGGCCGCCATCGCGACCGACTTGTTTTTGATTCCCAACGGTCTTGCCGCCGGTGGCGTTACGGGCCTTGCCACCATTATCCAGGCGGTCGGCGCGGCGCGCGGCCTATCGCTTCCCGTTGGTATTCAGACGATCGTGATGAACGCCTTGCTGTTGTTGGTCGTTATGCGCGAGGGCGGCATGTTCTACGTGGTGCAGACCGCGACGGGCTTTGTGCTGCTGGGCTTCTTTACCGATCTGTTCGCCCCGTTTGTAGCACCTCTGGCGGATGCGGACCTGATGCTCCCTGCCATGTGGGGCGGCATTATTACGGGCATCGGTTACGGCATGGTGTTGCGCGCCGGCGCCAACACCGGCGGCTCGGACACGATTGGCCAAATCATCTCGCGTAACACCTCGCTGCCGGTGGGCTCGACCGTCATGGCGATCGATGTTGCCGTATGCGCGCTATCGGCTCCGGTCTTTTCAATCGAAAACGCACTGTATGCAGGCCTTTCGATGGTCATTAGCGGCTACGTGATCGATGCCGTGGTCGATGGTGGCAACAAACGCCGTATGGTACTCATCATCTCGGACAAGTTCCCTGATATCGCTGCCGATATCATGTATGGCCTGGGTCGTGGTTGTACCAAGTTTAAGGCGACTGGCATGTATTCGGGTGCCGAGAAGCCAGTGATTATGGTCATCGTGAGCCGTCGAGAGCTCAATACCCTCAAGACGATCGTGCGCGAGCGCGATCCTCATGCCATCGTGACGGTTGCCGACGTTACGGAAGCCTTCGGCGAGGGATTCAAGGACATTAGCGCGTAGGGTCGATCGCGTTCCATCCAAAAGACGTTCACATTGATAAACCGTTTCATCAGCGGTTCTGCCTGCTCAATTGTTCAAATAATGATAAAAACTCTGGTAAAGCCATCAGTTTCCAGCATAATGAATGACGTACGTGCATTGCGGCTGTGTTGGGATTACCTTTCCGTGCCGTGCGCATTTTGTCTAATGAGGATGAAAGGAAGGCACAATGAGCGACGAAGAGCTCAAAAAGGTTGCCAACGAGGTAAGGAAGGGCATCGTCACCGGCGTGCACGCTGCCAAGTCCGGCCATCCGGGCGGTTCGCTCGGCGCTGCCGACATCATGACCTATCTGTACTTTGAGGAAATGAACGTCGACCCGGCCGATCCCCGCAAGGCCGATCGCGACCGTTTTGTGCTCTCCAAGGGCCATTGCGCTCCGGGCCTGTACGCCGTGCTCGCCGAGCGTGGGTTCTTCCCCAAGGAGGATCTCGAGACGCTGCGCCATATCGGCAGCCACCTGCAAGGTCATCCCAACATGAACGACACCCCGGGCGTCGATATGTCCACCGGCTCGCTGGGCCAGGGCATCTCCGCCGCCGTGGGCATGGCGGTTGCCGCCAAGCACTGGGGTGATACTTACCGCACGTACGCCCTGCTGGGCGATGGCGAGAGCGAGGAGGGCCAGGTCTGGGAGGCCGCCATGTTTGCCGGCAACCAGCAGCTCGATAACCTCTGCGTGATCGTCGACCACAACGGCCTGCAGATCGACGGTCCCGTCGAGGAGGTCAACGACCCCATGCCGCTCGCCGACAAGTTCCGTGCCTTTAAGTTCCACGTGGTGGAGCTCGCCGACGGCAACGACTTCGACCAGATCCGCGCCGCCTTTGCCGAGGCTCGCGCTACCAAGGGCCAGCCGACCGCCATTATCGCCGAGACCATGAAGGGCAAGGGCGTTTCCTTTATGGAGAACCAGGTGGGTTGGCACGGTAAGGCCCCCAACGATGAACAGTTTGAGCAGGCCATGGCAGAGCTCACGGCCGCCGGAGAGGAGCTCTAGGATGGCAGACGTCAAGAAAATCGCCACGCGCGTAAGCTACGGCGAGGCCCTCGTCGAGCTCGCCAACGAGCACGATGACTTTGTGGTCCTCGACGCCGACCTGGCTGCCGCCACGCAGACCGGCAAGTTCAAGGCAGCCTGCCCCGACCGCTTCTTCGATGTGGGCATTGCCGAGAGCAACCTGATGGGCGTCGCCGCCGGTATCGCGACCACCGGCCGCGTTGCCTTCGCGAGCACCTTTGCCATGTTCGCTGCCGGTCGCGCCTTTGAGCAGGTCCGCAACTCCATCGGCTACCCGCACCTCAACGTTAAGATCGGTGCCACGCATGCCGGTATCTCGGTGGGCGAGGATGGCGCCACGCACCAGTGCTGCGAGGATATTGCCCTCATGCGCGTCATCCCCGGCATGACCGTGATCGTTCCTGCCGACGACGTGGAGGCCCGCGCCGTGACGCGCGCTGCCTACGAGTGCGACGGCCCGGTGTACATGCGCTTCGCCCGTTTGGCCTCGCCGGTTATCAACGACCCCGAGACCTACAACTTCGAGTTGGGTAAGGGCATTGTCATGCGCGAGGGCGCCGACGTCACCATCATCGCCTGCGGCCTGATGGTCGGCGAGGCTCTCGAGGCCGCCGAGCAGCTCGCTGCCGAGGGCATCGACGCCGAGGTCATCAACATGCACACCATCAAGCCCATCGATGCCGACCTGATCGTCAAGAGCGCCACCAAGACCGGCCACGTCGTGACCGTCGAGGAGCATTCTGTAATCGGTGGCCTGGGCAGCGCCGTTGCCGACGTCCTGTGCGAGCAGTGCCCGACGCCCCTCAAGAAGATCGGCGTCAACGACACCTTTGGCGAGTCCGGCCCGGGTGCCGAGCTCTTGCACAAGTATGGCCTGGACGCCGCCAACATCGTGGCGACCACCAAGGAGTTCTTGGCATAAGGCAAGGCGGATCTCAAGGACTGCTTCGCCAGAACTATGGAAACCCGGCAGGGGCGCTCTCTTGGAGAGCGCCCCTGTTTCAGTTGCGGTGAAATAGGGACTGATTAGACCTTTTAACTGGTAAAACAGTCCCTATTTCACCGCAACTCATGAAGACGCCCCTCAAGCACGGTCCCATCAGGGAAAAGGGCATATATCGACAAAGCGCAATTCAGACCCTTCCAGCGTTGTATATGCAGCACCCCAAGATAAACGCGGCGACCCCTTAGTTATCGCAGGCCGGGCACAGGGTTACTCTCCAAATCTTTCCGCAGGACGGAGGAGCCCCTGCCGCGCGAAGCGCGCAGCGGGGGCTCCGACATGTCCGAGGACGATTTGGAGAGTAACCCTGTGCCCGGCCGACGGGATCCCTAAGCACGCCATGCTTCTTATGTGCAGCAAAGCTAATGCTGCTAAAATACAAAGCGCTCATGTAGTTTAAACGCACGACGATAAGGAGCACCAGTGGGTAACCACTTCCGTACCTCCGGTGCGGGCGATGATGCCCCCAAGACGCAGGCAGGCGTCCAGGGCAGTCGTTTCGCCACTCCGGATTCAGAGGGCCAGCCAGTTGCTCAGGCCCCCGCTCAGCCGGCAGATCAGGCACAGCCGGCATCCGATCCCTTTGCCTACAATCCAACCAGCGATGTCGCGCTTTCCGGCACGGCGGGTTTTGAGCCCGTTCAGGCCGTGACCGCTCGCGTGGAGCAGCCTCAGGCTGGTGCCGCCACGCCGCAGCCTACCATGGCCGGCATTCCCGACCCCTTGGCCCCTGCGACGCCGGCTCCTCAGCCTGCGCAGTCCGGTCTCTTTGCCGCTATTCCCGACCCCACGCAGCCTGCTGCCCCGGTGGTCGAGAGCGATCAGGCAGCCGAGGTCGCAAGCCTCGATAACGCGCTCAACAACCCCGATTTTACGTCGGTGTTTGCGCCCATCGATCCTCAGGCCAGCCGCAAGAAGATGGCCAAGCAGGCCGGTGTCGAGCCCGTCATCCTTATGGAGCATGTCACCAAGATCTATCCGGCACAGCCTAACAAGCCTGCACTCGACGACATCAACATCGAGATCTATCCGGGCGAGTTCGTCTTCCTGGTCGGTCACTCCGGCTCGGGTAAGACCACGCTGCTGTCGACGCTCAACCGCGACGTCAAGCCGACGAGCGGCCGCATCCTGGTTGCCGGTCAGGACCTCATGAAGATCAAGAACCGTAAGGTTCCGTTCCTGCGCCGCCAGATTGGCGCCGTGTTCCAGGACTTTAAGCTTCTGCCGCAAAAGACCGCCTACGAAAACGTGGCGTTTGCCCTGCAGTGCATCGGCAAGCCCAAGGGCGTCATTCGCAGCCAGGTGCCCGAGGTGCTGCGTCTGGTCGGTCTGGCCGATCAGATGGACTCGCTGCCCGACCAGCTTTCCGGTGGCGAGCAGCAGCGCGTTGCCGTCGCCCGTGCTATGGTCAACCGTCCGCCGCTGCTGATCTGCGACGAGCCCACGGGCAACCTCGACCCGGCGATCTCGCTGGGCATCATGAAGCTGCTTGAGCGTATTAACCGCACCGGCACCACCGTGATCGTCGCCACGCACGACCGCGAGATGGTCGATAGCATGCACCGTCGCGTGATCGCCCTCGAGGGCGGCCACGTCATCCGCGACCAGGAGAGGGGAGGTTACGGCAACTATGGCACCAACTAACGTGGGCTACTCCTTCAAAGAAGCAATCAGCCACTTCTTCCGTAACTGGACTACCTCGCTCGGCGCCGTCATCACGATCTTCCTTTCGCTGTTTATCATCGGCCTGTTCATCATGGGCTCTGCGATGCTGAACTCCGTGATCGGCACCGTCGAGGATCAGGTTGTCATCAACGCGTTCATTAGTGATGACGCCGATCAGGCCGATGTTCAGGCTTTTGAGGCCGAGCTTAAGACGTGGAATAACGTCAAGTCCGTGACCTATAAGGACAAGGACGACGCGCTGGCCGAGTATACGAGCAAGATGTCGGGCAACGCCGACGCCACCATGAGCGCGCTCGATGGCCAGAACCCGCTGCCGGCTTCCTTCGCTATTGAGATGGACGATCCGTCCAAGGTCGAGAGCACGGCAAAGAAGCTCAAGAAGGATGCCGATTTCCAGAAGATCGCGGATGACGGCGACGTCAACGCGAGCGTGCTGTACGGCCAGGAGGAAGTGAGCCGCCTGTTCCAGGTGACCAACTACATCCGCATCGCCGCCGTGGTGCTCGTTGGTCTTCTGACCTTTATCGCATTCATCTTCATCAACAACACGATTCGCCTGTCCATCACGGCGCGTCGTCGTGAGATTGCGATTATGCGTCTGGTCGGCGCCAGCAACGGCTTCATTCGTGGCCCGTTTATCACCGAGGGCGTGCTGCAGGCCATTTTGGGCTCGCTGCTTTCCATCGGCGTTCTGGAGCTGCTGCGCAATCTGATGATCCCGCGTCTGCAGGAGAGCATCGGCTGGATGTCGTTTGCCCTGCCAATGCAGTACTACCTGGTGACCTATGCTGCGCTGATTCTGGTCGGCGTGATTATCGGTCTCTTTGGTTCTGCCATCGCCATGCGCCGCTACCTGCGCGTGTAGGCATGCTTGGAATTCATCCCTTCCAACGGGTCGTCTCTTATGGGGCGGCCCGTTTTTTGATCCCTAGGGGACGGCAGGAAAGCGAATCATTTGGGTAGACTCTTTGGAGTTCTCAATCGATAGTTAGGAGGCGCCATGGGGCGCAATAACAAGCATAAGCGTGGAGCTCGCAATCAGCGCGGGCCGGTGCGCAGCGAACGCCGTCCGAGCCTGACCGGGCGCGTGCAGCTCCATGAGCATAGCGCCTACGTTGTAACCGAAAACGGCGACTACAAGGTCATGGGCCGCGGTAAGCGCGAGATCATGGATGGCGATACCGTTGCCGTGAGCATTAAGAACAGCCCGCACGGTGAGCGGCGCGCCGTGATCGAAAGCGTGGTTGAGCGTGCAGCCATAAGCGTGGTGGGCACGTACCAGACCTCCGGTCCGCTCGGTGTGATCGAGCCGCTCGATTCGCGTCTGAAGGCCGACTTCTTCATTCTGCCCGAGGATACCTCGGCGGATCGTCTGGGTGTCCACCCGGGTGATGCTGTTGTCGCGCGCATTTTGACCTACCCGACGCGCCTGGAATCGGGTACCGTGACGATCGAACGCCGCATTGGCGGAGATGACGCGCCCGATTTGGGCGTTCAATATGTGATGGCGCGTTACGGCTATACCGATAGCTATCCCGAGGCCGCGCTGGACGAGGCCGAGGGGCTTTCGCTCGATGTGTCCGCGGCGCTTAAGGACCCGCTCCGCCGCGATCTGCGCGACCGCTTTGTCGTCACGATCGACCCGGTCGACGCGCGCGACTTTGACGATGCCATTTCGTTGGAGCGCACGCCCGAGGGTGGCTACAAGCTGGGTGTGCATATCGCCGACGTTTCACACTATGTGGCTTGGGACGGGCATATCGATCTTGAGGCTCGCCATCGTACGACATCGGTGTATCTGGCCGATCGCGTGCTTCCCATGCTGCCCGAACGCCTGTCCTGTGACCTGTGCTCGCTTCGCCCTGACGAGGACCGTCTTGCGTTTACCGTCGATATCGAGCTCGATGCGCAGGGTCGCGTGCGGCATTACGATCCGTATCCCAGCGTGATTCGCTCGCGTGTGCGTATGGACTATGACGGCGCCGAGGCGCTGCTGGTGCGTGCCGGCGCGGTTGAGTATTCGGTGCTGGAGGGTGCAGCCGAGGATGTTGCGGCTGCCGAGACCTCGCGCGAGGAAGCGCTTGAGCGCGGTCTTGCGTGCGAGGAGGCCGCCCGCGGCTACAACATCGACCTCGGCGATTTCCTTGTCGCCGCTAACGAACTCGCCGAACTTCGCCGTCGTATTCGTCGCGCCCGCGGCTCAGTCGATTTTGACACAGCCGAGATTCGCGCTCTATTGGATGAGGACGGAGTGCCCGTGCAGATTGTGGCGCGTGAGCGTTCGTGTGCCACGTCGCTTATCGAGGAAGCCATGCTGCTCGCCAACGAGTGCGTTGCAGAGTGGCTGGCAGACCGTGATATCGAGGCCTGCTATCGTGTGCATGAGGATCCGAGCCCCGATAGCCTGCACGGTGCTGCCGTTGCGCTGGCGCAGCTAGGCATCATCGACGATCGCCGTGCTGCCGGTATTGCCCTGGGGAGCCCCGATGAGCTGCAGGCTGCAGTTGATGCTGCCGCCGGTACGGCCAACGCACCGCTCGTCAACACGCTGCTTCTGCGCAGCATGCAGCGCGCGCTGTACAAGCCGCGCAACGAGGGCCACTTTGCGCTCGCCGCGCCGTGCTACTGTCACTTTACGAGTCCCATCCGTCGCTACCCCGATCTGGTGGTGCACCGCGTGCTCAAACTGCAGTTGGCCTATGAGCAGCTCGGCGGCAAGGACGCCTTGGTCCGTACGCCGCGGCTGATCGGTAAGGGGCGCGAGTCGCTGCCGCGCATTCTGCCGCAGATCTGCCGCGCATGTAGCGATGCCGAGCGCGCGGCAGATGCCGCCAGCCATGCGACGCAAAAGATCAAGATTGCCCAGTACTATGAGGACCGTCTGGGTGAGCGCTATGCCGGAACCGTCTCGTGGGTTAGCAGCATGGGCCTCTTTGTGCGCTTGGACCTAACACAGGTCGAGGGCCTGGTTTCAATTAAGAGCCTGGGCAACGAGTGGTTCGAGTTCGACGAGGACGCGCTAACGCTCACAGGTGCCGACACGGGCACCCGTTACGAGCTGGGGCAGCGCGTGATTATCGAGGTCTCGCGCGTCAATACCACGCGTGGGCACTTGGACTTTAAGCTTATCCATTAGCTAAATCCCGACTCGTGGCGAGAGAGCGGAGGGCGGCCTTTCGGGACCGCCCTTCGCATTTGAATCGTGGCTACCTTGCCGTCTGCTCGGCCGCCCGCTTACCTGCTATTTGAGAGGTAAAACCTACCAAAATAAACCTGTCCCTTTTTGGCAGGTTTACAAGAAAGCGGGGATGAGATGGCGACGGTGTACGGTTATGCGCGGGTGAGTTCGCGCGATCAGAACCTTAATCGGCAGCTGGATGCGCTGGGCGCCTATGGCGTGGGCTCGGCGAATATTTATGCCGACCATGCGAGCGGCAAGGACTTCGATCGACCGCGTTATCGCGAGCTGCTGCACGTCCTGGGAGACGGGGACGTACTGGTGGTGCTTTCTATCGACCGACTTGGCCGTAATTACTCCGAGATTCTTGAGGAATGGCGACGCATTACCAAGGAGCTCGGGGTTGCCATTGTGGTGTTGGACATGCCATTGCTTGACACGCGCGCTAGGGCCAGCGGCGCGCCGGATGTGACCAACGTCCTGATTGCCGATATTGTGCTGCAACTGCTGAGCTACGTGGCGCAGGTAGAGCGCGAGAATATCCATCGGCGCCAAGCGGAGGGAATTGCAGCGGCGCGGGCGCGAGGGGTCCGTTTCGGTCGACCTCGCAAGCCGTGCCCTCCTCAGTTTGAGCTGGTGCGCGATAGCTATGAGGCGGGCGATATTACCCGCAGCCAGGCGGCAAAGTGCCTGGGCGTGTGCGTGGGGACGTTCGATCGCTGGATGCGCGAGGCGGGGTAGGGGTTTGCGTCGCTTTGTCGCTTCCTGTTGCGATTCAAATTTTGATACGGTGACGATGCCATTTGGGGCTACACTCGCTGATATTCAAAAAAGGAGGTTGGCCCTTGGCGCGCGTAAAACAAATAATCGGATGGACCGCGATCGTTCTGTTCGCTGCAACGCTGGCGGGCATCTGGGTGCTGACGGAGCAAAATGCGGTGGAGACGTCGTTGCTGAGCGAGTCCACCGCGCGTGTGGTGGAGGGCCAGGCTACGGGCGTTCAGGCTGTCGATGCCACGGGTGAAGCTCAGGCGGAGAACGGAATGACCGGGGGCACCGATTCGGCTGCCTCGAATGTCCGGTCTGGCCGACTTGCTTCCATTCGCATGTGGGTGGGCACGAACGTCCGTCGCGTTGCCCATACCGTAGAGTTTTTCTTCGTCGGATTGTTCGCCTCCGTGGTCGTGGTTTGCCTTTCCAGGCGTCCGTGGAGCGTATGCTCTCGTTGCGTGCCCGTATTGCTCTTTTGCGCCGCCTGCTCCGTTGGCGATCAGGTACATAAGATCTTTGTTCCCGGCAGGCATTTCGACGTTATCGATTTAGGATTCGATGCTGCGGGCTATGTCACCGCCATGCTGTTGGTATTGCTGGCAGCGGCGTTGGTGCGCCATGCGACTCGGCCGATCGGCGCCCATGCGAGGCGCTAGCCGGTAACAAACCCGTTTCTGATAATGCGGCCTTGTTGAATTATTTTGTGTCGCGCGTATTTCCGAGCGGTCGGATTTGAGGGGCGAGCGGTAGAACGCTCGCCCTTTGTGCGCCACGATGCGGCACAATGTACCGCAAAAGCTGTTTGTATCCGGTACGAATCGTTCGTTGGTCTTTAATTCTTCTCAACGGAGGTGTTTGAGATGGCAAACGGATTGCTTTTGCGGCTTCGCGAGCGTGAGCTCAGCGCGTGCCCGGCGGAACGCAATGTCATCGCATATGTAAGCGCTCATCCGCACGAGGTGGTCGGGCTGTCCGTCCGCGGTCTTGCCGATGTCACGTTCTCCTCGCCCTCGAGCATTTTGCGCTTTTGCAAGCGTTTGGGTTTTGCGGGCTACAAGGAGTTCCAGCGCGAACTGATTGCCGAGCTGGCGCTCTTAGGTGACAAGAAAGACGTAGCCCTCGAGGACATCTCCATGGATGACAGCGTCGAACGTATCGTGGGGAAGGTGATGAAAAGCAACGTGCGCACGATCGAGGCGACGGCGCGAACGCTCGATTACACCGTCTTGGAGCGATGCGCGGCCCGTCTTAAGCGGGCACGCGCGGTCAATCTGTTCGGTATTGGTGCCTCTCGTTTGGTCGCGCACGACCTGGCGCAAAAGCTCATGCGTGTCGACAAAGAGTGCCATCTGTACGACGACTGGCATGATCAGCTCTTATGTGCCAAGAACATGCATGAGGGCGATATGGCAATCGCCTTTAGCTACTCGGGCTTGACGCAAGAGGTGCTGGACTGCACCGTCGAGGCTCAACGTCACAACTGTCCCGTTGTGGCCGTTACCAAAGTAGATGGATCATCCAAGCTTGCCACCATGGCCGATGCCGTGCTCGGCGTCGCTGCGAGTGAACCCTTGGTCCGCAGCGGTGCCATGGCTTCGCGTATGGCCCAGCTTATGGTTGTCGATGCCCTGTACGCTGCTTACGTTGCCAGCGACTACGAACGGGCGACGCATGTCATAAAGCAAAACTACATCGAGAAACAGGAAAGATGAGGTGAATGAAATGCTCGATTTAACAAAATTCACGACCGAACAGCGTAATCAAAGGTCAATGGACCTCGATACGATGACATCGCTGCAAATCGTCACGACGATGAACGATGAGGATCTCCGTGCCGTCCAGTCGGTCACGAAAGTGTTGCAACAGGTTGCCACGGCAATCGACTGGGCTGCCGAGGCGCTTGAGCGCGGCGGTCGCGTCTTTTACATGGGCGCGGGCACTAGTGGTCGTTTGGGCGTGCTTGACGCTTCGGAGTGCCCGCCTACGTTTGGCGTATCGCCCGATCTGGTCGTCGGGCTCATTGCTGGGGGCGAGACGGCGTTTATCAAGGCTGTCGAAGGTGCCGAAGACAGCGAGGAGCTTGGCGCGAGCGACCTGCGGGGGCGTGGACTCTCGGACAAGGATCTTGTCGTTGGCCTGGCGGCAAGCGGTCGTACTCCCTATGTGGTGGGCGGCCTTGTGTACGCCAAGGCAACTGGGTGCAAGACCATTGCAATTGCCTGTAACCAAGGGTCGAAGATCGGGGAGAGCGCAGATCTTGCCATTGAGCCCGTGCCCGGTCCCGAGGTGCTGACCGGCTCAACGAGACTCAAGGCGGGAACGGTTCAAAAGCTCATTCTCAACATGATTTCGACCGGTGCCATGGTCAAGATTGGCAAGGTGTACCAAAACCTGATGGTCGATGTGCAGCAGACGAACGAGAAGTTGGTGGTGCGCGGCCAGAACATCGTGATGGAAGCGACCGACTGCACGCGCGAGCGCGCTGTTCAGGCGCTTGCGGATGCCGGCGGCCACGTAAAAACCGCTATTGTCTCGGTGCTGTTGGACTGCGATGCCGAGCAGGCTGCGGTAGCTCTTGAACGGGCGCACGGCCATGTCCGTACTGCGGTGAGTGGCCATGAGAAGAGCAATGCCGACGCCCAATAGGTGCGCGGCGTGAGCTGATATGACATCCAGACGAGATACCCAATACAAGGAGGAGTTATGACGAACAAAGAGCTGGCCCAAAAGCTGCTGGACCTTTTGGGCGGTAAAGACAACGTGCTCGCAAACGCGGCGTGCATGACGCGCCTGCGCGTGACCGTCAAAGATACGGTCAACGTCGACACGGAGGGTATTAAGGCACTCGACGGCGTGATGGGCCTGGTCGAGGACGACACGATGCAGATCGTGCTGGGTCCGGGCAAGGTGAATAAGGTGCTCGAGGAGTTCTCCAAGCTCACCGGCCTTGCGAAAGGCGTTGCTGACGAGAGCGTGGTTGACGCTGCGGCCACAAACAAGGCCGCGCAGAAGGCCAAGTACGAGTCTAAGCCGGTTCAGGCCTTCCTCAAGAAGATTTCCAATGTCTTCGTCGCCCTGCTTCCCGGCATCATTGCGGCTGGCCTCATCAACGGTATCTGCAACGTCATTAACGTCTCGACGGCAGGCGCGCTTGCAGGCGAGTGGTGGTACCAGGGCATTCGTTCCATGGGCTGGGCCCTGTTTGCCTATCTGCCCATCTTGGTGGGCTATAACGCGGCACGTGAGTTTGGTGGCTCCGCTGCGCTGGGCGGCATCGCCGGCATGATGTGTATCGCCAACAGCGCCATGCCCCTGCTTGCGCCTGGCGCGGCTGATCCTGCCGCTGCCATTCTGCTGCCGCTCACCAGTGCGCAGTACAACCCTGCAGCGGGCGGCATGATCGCGGCTCTCATCGCTGGCGCATTTTTTGCCTGGATGGAGCGTCAGATTCGCAAGGTTATGCCCAACGCACTCGACACGTTCTTGTCCCCGCTGCTGGTGCTCATCATCGGCGCCTTTGCTCTGATGCTCGTCATCCAGCCGGTTGGCGCATGGCTGACGACTGCCATCTTTAGCGTTTTGACCTTTATCTTCGAGAAGCTGGGCGTCCTGGGCGGCTATATCCTGTCGGCAGGCTTCTTGCCGCTGGTGTCCGTCGGCCTGCATCAGGCGCTCACGCCGATCCACGCTATGCTCAACGATCCCGACGGCGCTACCAAGGGTATCAATTACCTGCTTCCCATCCTTATGATGGCTGGCGGCGGCCAGGTCGGTGCCGGTTTGGCGCTGTACTTTAAGACCAAGAACGCCAAGCTCAAGAAGTACGTCGCAGAGTCCATCCCCGTTGGAATCCTGGGTGTGGGCGAGCCTCTGATGTATGCTGTTACGCTGCCGCTCGTTCGTCCGTTTGTGACGGCCTGCCTGGGTGCCGGATTTGGCGGCGCGCTCGCGGCGCTGCTTCACATCGGCACGGTTTCTCAGGGCGTTTCCGGCCTGTTTGGCCTGCTGATCGTTGTTCCTGGCCAGCAGCTCGGCTACGTTGCCGCTATGCTGCTTGCCTATGCCGCCGGCTTTGTCCTGACGTGGTTCTTTGGCGTCGACGAGCAGAAGATCAACGAGTTCTTTGGCGAGTAGTTTGATATCGCGAGCCGTGTTGCTCGGGGCTCGCGGTGCGCGGCAGATTTCTTGATGCTATGGTTGTGCCGGCGGGGCTAACTGCTCCGCCGGCCTTTTTTAAAGGAGCGTTGAAGCGTGAAAACGGGTATTTCGATTTATCTTTCCAGCCCTCTGCAGGATATTGAGCGGACGATTGAGCGTGGTGCCGCGGCGGGTGCGCGCTATGCGTTCACCTCGCTGCATATTCCCGAGGATGGGGGAGCGGCGTATGCCGATAAGGTCCGTCATGTGCTGTCGCTGCTTTCCGCCCGCGGCATTGCGCTCATTGCCGATGTGGGGCCTCGCACGTGCGATTTGCTCGGGCTTGAGCGCATTGAGGACCTGCGCGATCTGGGGTTGGAATACCTTCGTTTGGACTATGGCTTTAGCGCCCAGCGGGTCGCGGAGCTGTCCGGTGTATTTCGCATTGTGGTCAATGCATCGACGGTGAGTTCTGATGAAATCGCATCGTGGCGTGAGGCCGGTGCCGATGTGACTCGTTTTGCCGCCTGCCACAATTTTTACCCCAAGCCTTATACCGGTTTAGCTCTGGAGAACATTGCTCGGGTGAATCTTCGTCTTGCGGCGCTTGGATTCGAAATCATGGCTTTTGTGCCGGGTGATGCTAACGTTCGCGGGCCGGTATTCGAGGGACTGCCGACGGTCGAGGCGCAGCGCGGTCGCGCGTCAAAGGTTGCTCTCAATATGCTTGAGCTTGCACATGGCGCCGATTGCGACATTGTGTTGGTCGGCGACCCCGATCTATCCGATGCGGGCTGGGCGCAGTTTGCTCAAGTTTCCGCCGGATACGTGGATTTGCAATGCGAGCTTGAGCCCGGTTATGCCTATGTGCGCGGGCAGATTCATCACGACCGGCCCGACTCGAGCGTCCTCATTTTTAGGTCTCAGGAGTCACGTACGAAGCTTAAGCCGGATTCCGTGCCGACGGATGTCGGAGCCGGCCTGCCGCGAAAGGCGGGGTCGATCGCTGTGAGCAATAGCGGATATGGGCGCTACGAAGGCGAACTTGAGATTGCGCGGGTCGATCTTCCCGGTGACGAGCGCATGAACGTTGCGGGCCATATCACGCCCGAGGCAATGGAGCTGCTGCCGTTCATTAAACGCGGATTCGGGGTACGGTTCGTTTAGCGTGTGACCCGTGGGCTACAATTGGCCCATCATACGAAGGCGCCTCGTGTGGCGTGTGCCTGCGTTGGCCGATCTATATTCGGAGGATTCCCATGACCGTACTGTTTGTTGAATATCCCAAGTGCTCGACCTGTAAGAAGGCCAAGGCATGGCTGGACGAACATGGGGTAGAGTATATCGATCGCGATATCGTTTTGGACAATCCCACGGCTGATGAGCTTGCGACCTGGATTGCTCGTTCGGGGCTGCCGGTGCGGCGCTTCTTTAATTCGTCGGGCATGAAATATCGAGAGCTGGGCCTGAAGGCGCGTCTGGATGCGGGCATGACGGATCGGGAGTGCTACGAGCTGCTGGCGACCGACGGCATGCTGGTCAAGCGTCCGCTGCTGGTGGGCGACGACTTTGCGATTCCCGGCTTTAGGGAAGCGGCTTGGGCCGAGGCGTTGCTGTAGCGGCTGCGGAAAGTGCGACCCGGAATTCGCTTCCAGAATGGGATGCGCTTTCCCAAAGTGGCCGGTTGCGGAAAGCACGTCCCATTCTGAGCTTCGATTGTGGGACACGGTTTCCGGTTGAGGGCTCGACGGGAAAGTGGGGACCAGTTTGAGCTTGAAATCTGGGGCGCACTTTCCGCCGGCGGGCCTGCCCCAGTCAGTCCGCCAGCTGTGCCCATTCGTGCGGATCGTAGACCTTTACGTGTTTGTTGGGCTTGCCGCTCCAGTACTCCTCGTCCATAAAGGGCAGATATGCCTGAACGCCGGGACAGATAAAGGGAATCCGCTGCTGTTGCAGTCGCTCGCGCTGGCGCTGCTCCAGGTGCGCCTCGGATATGACGGTTGGCATGCCGGACAACTCGACGAGGCTTGCCTGGATTCGCTTAAGGTCGGGGAGTCCCGCGTGCCATGACATCCGCATGATCAAAAAGGATGCACGGCGGTATTTTGCCTGCACCACAGTAATGGCGGGGCGCAGTGTGGGATGGATTTTGTCCCGTTCGGGCCAAAGGTCGGCAGTGATCTCAAGGCCCAGGGTCTCCCATAGGTAATCAAGCTCTTCGTCCATGGCGCCTCGATATCTACGTGATCATTGATACTTCGATTGTGTTGCCTGGTGCTATCGTTTTCGCGGTAGAATCTGCCAACGGTTGACGGCTACCGCTCGCGGCGTTTTGCCCTTCGTGTACAGCGGTCGGCTTCACAGGTCCTTCACGGGTTGGACTTAATTAGGCCAATTTGACTGAATTTCAAAAAAGTCAAAATTGGGGCTTGCGTCACGGCGAGACTTCCCGTATATTTCTTTCTTGCGCAAAGGCACAGCCGAGCGCAGCGATGCAGTCATTGGGATGTCGTCTAATGGCAGGACAGCGGATTCTGGTTCCGTCAATGGGGGTTCGACTCCCTCCATCCCAGCCATTGCATTTGCTACATATGGCCCGTTCGTCTAGCGGTTTAGGACGCCGCCCTCTCAAGGCGGAGATCACCAGTTCGAATCTGGTACGGGCTACCAAAATTGAACGCCCGGGCCTCGTAAGAGACCCGGGTTTTGTGTATTGACCGTATATACGGCGCCTGCCGTGTTTCGCTCAGATCGAGGAGTAGCCATGGATCTGCCCATCAGCTTGCAAGACATCACGTATGCCGAGAACTATCTGGCGCAGGGCGACTTGGCTACGGCGACGCCGCTGCTGGAGCGTCTGGTGGAGCTCGCCGAGGAGTATATTGATGCTGAGTGCAAGACGGAGGAGAAGCGTCAATACTTTAGCTTCGATAGCAAGTTTGAGCGCTTGGCCTATCGCCGCGTGGAGAAGGATCCGCGCGAGCTCGTGCAGGTCGAGGTGCCGTTTGACCGCCTGTACTCTGACATGGCGTTTGCCTACATTCGCCAGCAGGATTATGTGAGCGCTCGTAATGCCCTGATGCAGGCTGTGCGTTGGGACCCCATGAACTGCAACTATCGCTTGGATTTGGCCGAGCTGTTCCGCGCACTCGAGGACAAGCAGGAATGGGCATCGCTCTCGTTCTCGGTGCTGGAGCGTGCAAGCGATGGCAAGTGCGCCGCCCGCGCTTACGCCAATCTAGGTCAGTACTTCTTGGAGCCCGAGACCGAGAACGTTTCGGCTGCCGTGGGCTGCGCGCGTCTGGCGCTGCGCCTGGCGCCCAACGATGCGCATACGACGCGCCTGCTCAACAAGATCCATACCACCTATCCGGATGCCGCTGATGAGAGCGACGACCACGTGATGGGTGAACTGGCCCTGCAAGGCGTGCCGACCTCGCCTTCGGCCGAGATTGCCATCTGCCTGATTATGTGCGCGACCGATGCTGCAAGCGACGGCGACAAGCAGGAGGCGACGCGCCTGACGGTGCGTGCTCGCGACTTGGTGGGCGAGGAGGCCTGCGCGGCGATTATCAAACTGGTGCGCGAGAGCGATGCCGAGCTCAATGCCGAGCGCAAGGCAAAGCGTGAGGCTGCGGGCTCAAACGCCGATGGAGCCAAGGAGGTCGGCGATGCCCAGTAAGCGCGAGCGCAAACTCATTTCCAAGAATCGCTCGGCACATCACGAGTACTTTATCGATGAGACGTTTGAGTGCGGTATTGAGCTGAGCGGCACCGAGGTCAAGTCGATTCGCGAGCGCGCCTGTCAGATCACTGACACTTTTGCGCTGATTCGTGGCGGCGAGTGCTGGCTCGTCGGACTGCATATCCACCCTTATAGCCATGGTGGCGTGTGGAATCGCGATCCCGATCGTCGGCGTCGTCTGCTGCTGCACCGCAAGGAGATCGACTTTCTTGACGGCAAACTTCGCAACCGTGGTTATGCGCTGGTTCCGTTGGAACTCTACTTTAATACCGACGGCCGCGTAAAGCTGCTGCTGGGTCTGGGTCGCGGCAAGAAGCTCTACGACAAGCGCGAGGACATGGCCAAGCGTGATGTCCAACGCGAGATCGACCGCGCCCTTAAGGAACGCAACCGCTAGGCACTCTGTATAAGTTGCGGTGGAATACGGACTGTTTTGCCTGTTTGAGGGGCTATTCAGTCCCTATTTCACCGCAACTGCGGGCGTCTCATCTTTCTTACTGTTCTGACACATATGTCTCAAAGGCGGCGTCCGTTATGGGTGCCGCCTTTTTTGTGGGTACATACATTCATGAGGTTCCAACCCGAGCTAGGGGAGTGATCGTTATGGACAAAACTGCGTTCTTTACCATGCCGAGCGGTCTGTACGTGGTGAGCGCTGCGGCAGACGGGCTGCGCGCCGGCTGCGTCATCAACACTGCGGTGCAGGTGACGTCCATGCCGCCGCGTATTTCGGTTGCCGTGAACAAGGACAATGTCACCTCGGGCGTCATCGCATCGGCCAAAGCGTTCGCGCTGACCGTGATCGATCAGACGGCCGACATGCTCTACATCGGTAACTTTGGGTTCCGCACCAGCAGCGATTATGACAAGTTTGCCAAATACGAGACCCGCGAGACGGCTCTGGGCATGCCCTATGTGCCCGAGCACGCGGCGGCCCTGTTTAGCTGCCGTTTGATCAACACTGTGGATGTGGGCACGCATCTGCTGTTTATTGGCGAGGTCGAGGATGCCGAGCGCCTGAGCGACGAGACGCCGCTGACGTACGACTACTATCACAAGGTGCTAAAGGGCAAGACGCCGCCCAAAGCCTCGTCGTATCAAGGCTAGAAATGTTCTAAAAATACTTGCATTATACTATTGAGAATATATACTAATAAGTAAGTACACCAGCAGTCACGTTCGAGAGGAGAACATCATGGCTGAGGAAAAGAAGACGTATAAGTTTGTGTGCACCGTTTGCGGTTACGAGGTTGAGGTCGACACGCCCGAGCTGCCCGAGGATTACGTGTGCCCGGTGTGCGGCGTCGGTCCCGATCAGTTTGAGCTCGTCGAGGAGTAACTCGCAGGCACACGGCGAAAGCCGAACATAGCTCTGTCCAAGGGTCCCGGTCGAATTCTCGGCCGGGACCCTTTTGATTTATCTGACGGTTTAAAACGGTCTCACGTGTTACAGATTAAGACGTTATATCTGGACAGCCACGCCATCCCAATTACATTCCCGTTAGCAGCACGATGTCGAGAATCGTCACGATGGCACCGATCCCTACGAGCAGCGCGTTGAGCGGGCGCGAGTTGGCGTATTTGCCCATGACGCGGCGTGAGCTGGTGAGCCGTATGAGCACAAAGACCGTAATCGGCAGCTGAAGAGACAGCAGCGCCTGACTCCAGATGAGACCCTCAAAAGGATTCGGGACGACCAAGCACGCCGTCACTGCGCCGACGAAACAGGCCGCCACCCCGATCGAGGAATGTCGGTCGTGGATGTCGTATTCCTCGTCGAACATGCCCGCGGTGATGGTGCCTGCCGCCATGCCCACCGTCACACTACTCGATATGCCCGCAAACAGCAGTGCCACCGCAAAGATGGTCGAGCTTGCCGGGCCCAGAATGGGGGAGAGCGTGTCCGCTGCGACGGCGAGGTCGTCTACGACAATGCCGTGCGCAAAGAAGGTCGCTGCGGCCAGGATGACCATGGCCGAGTTGATCGCCCAGCCCACGCCCATCGAAAAGAGCGTGTCGAAGAGCTCGTAGCGCAGACGTTCCTCGATAACCTGCTCGCCTTGGCCTTCGAAGTGCATGGATTGGATGACCTCGGAGTGCAGGAAGAGGTTGTGGGGCATAACGACCGCGCCTAGGACACTTACGATAATCGCGGCCGAGCCGGTGGGCATACTAGGTGTGATCCAGC
>UQUX01000021.1 GCA_900544425.1 uncultured Collinsella sp. | reverse complement strand
CTCTAAGGTTACACGCCCGGCTGGCGGTACGAATACGTCTCCGGCACCTTCACCGAGCTTATGGACATGCT
Organism: uncultured Collinsella sp.; assembly: GCA_900544425.1. Classification (GTDB taxonomy): domain Bacteria; phylum Actinomycetota; class Coriobacteriia; order Coriobacteriales; family Coriobacteriaceae; genus Collinsella. Next base: position 20,446 of record UQUX01000021.1, on the reverse strand, counting down.
CGAGGCAGGCGAAATCGACCTCATGCCCAACATCTCCTACTCCGAGGAACGCGCCCAAAAGCTGCTCTTTTCCTCGAACCCCGAGGGCACTGAGCGCTACTACATCTACGCCAAGCCCGATCGCGACGACCTCGCAAAGGGTGACCCTCAAGCACTCCAGGGTCTCACTATCGGCTGCAACCCCGGCGTTATGCAAACCTTCGTTGGCCAGCAATGGCTCGCCAACGAAGGAATCGCCTGCACATACAGGGAGTATGACGGAAACTCCGTTCTCTTTGACGCGCTCGCAAACAACGAGGTCGACGCCATCATCATGAACGACACGACCTCGTCGCCCAACGCCTCCCCCATGTTCTACATTGGCTCGAGCGACTACTACTTTGCCGTTCCCAAAAGCCGCCCCGATCTGATGAACGACATCAATGCCGCCATGACGGCAATCGCCCGCGTCAACCCACGCTATAACGACGAAGTCAAATCTAGCTACTCGACCCAAAACAGCGGTTCATCATCGCTCAACGGCCCCGAATGTTCTTGGCTCAAAGCAAACAACAACACCATCACGCTCGGCTACATTACGGGCAAACTCCCCTACTGCAACGAGGACGAAGACGGCGAGATGGAAGGCTCGCTCGCATCGCTTGCGACGACGCTACACGATAAATTTGGCATTACGGTCAAAACCGTCGCCTTTGATAGCTACAAGATGATGTCAAAGGCCCTGTCAAAGGGAAGCATAGACGTTGCGCTGCCGGTATACCGAGATTACTGGTTTGCCGAGCAAACAGGCGTTGTGCAGTCGATATCGTTGGGGACCATATCCCTCACCGCCATCCACACCGGCAGCAACCTGAACAAAGACCTTCAAAACATCGCCTGTACCAAATCATCGTTTGTCAACAAAAATGCACTTGAAAGTCTGTTCCCCACAGCGACCGTAACCGAATACCAATCCGACGGTGAAGCGTTCGACACCCTCAGGAAGGGAACGGCGCACTGCATCGTCGCTCCCAGTTCACGCGTAAAAACCATCGGTGACCGTTACGATCTCGAGGACTGCGAGACGACCGAGCTCCCTGACACCTGTGAGCTCTCGTGCTGGATTTCGCGCGGAAAACCCGAGCTGTTGGGAATCATCAACAAGGGCATCATCAATGCCGGAGAATCGCTCTCCGCAAGCAATTTCTCCTCCACGTCGTACACGGCCCAGGAATCCAACACGCTTCAATTCCTTTACCGCAACCGCACCGCCATTGCAGCTACCCTCATCGGTATGTTGTCGGTCGGCATCGTCCTGCTCATCTGGGCGCTCGTGCGCGCTCGAACCGAGCGCAAAAAAGCCGATGCCGCCAACGCCGCTAAGACGGCATTCCTCACGCGCATGAGCCACGACATCCGCACGCCGCTCAACGGCATCCTGGGCCTTATCGAGATCGAGGAATTGAAGGAAGGCGATATGCAAGTCGCCCGCGAGAGCCGTGCCAAGGCGCGCGTTGCTGCCAATCACCTGCTCTCGCTAATCAACGACATCCTCGAGATGGGCAAAATCGAAGACCGCAAGCTAACACTGGAACATGCGCCTTTTAACCTCAAAAAGCTCTGTGACGATACGCTGGTGCTGTGCAAGCTCCGCGCATCCGATAACGGCATCACAATGCAGGACAATAGTCTGCCGTACGCCACGGGACCATACATGATCGGCAGTCCCACCCATATCCGACAGATTATGATCAACCTGTTAAACAACAGCATTAAGTACAACAAGCACGGCGGCTCCGTCACCTTTAGCTCAAAGACCAAGCCACTCGATAACGGGCGCGCGCTCTTTTGCTTTAGCGTTTCGGATACCGGCATTGGCATGGCTCCCGAGTTTTTAAAGCACATCTATGAGCCGTTTGCACAAGAAGGTGACAATGCGCGCAGCAAGTTCCAAGGAACCGGCATGGGCATGCCAATCGTCAAGTCGCTTATTGAACTGATGGGCGGTACGATTGAGATTTCGAGTGAGGTTGGCGTGGGAAGTACGTTCAACGTCCAGATTCCGCTCGATATCGACAAGAACCCTCAGACGCGGGCAGATACGGTCGAGAGGGCGCTCGACTGCTCGCTCGCCGACATGAACGTACTGCTCGCCGAAGACAACGAATTGAATGCCGAGATTGCCCAGGCGCTGCTCGAAAGCGAAGGCATTGTCGTAACTCGCGCCGCCGATGGCAACGAAGCGGTCGACCTATACGTTGGCCGTCCCGCCGGCAGCTTCGGTGCGATTCTGATGGACATCATGATGCCGGGCATGGACGGCTACGAGGCAACCCGCGCGATTCGCCTGAGCGAGAAGGTCGATGCAGCCGACATCCCCATCATCGCGCTCACCGCCAACGCCTTCGCCGAGGACGCCAAAGCGGCACACGACGCCGGCATGAACGCCCATCTGTCCAAACCGGTCGACTTTAACAAGCTCAAAAACATGCTCGCCCGCATCAAGAAATACGGAGCTGTTTCGCTATAGTTTGTGCTCAACCACCATACGCAGCAGAAAGGAAGCCAATGATGTTTAGGCCCTTACGTCGAAAGAAACGCGCCATCACTGACGAGGAAGCGCGCAAGTTGCTCGCCACCTGCAAGCGCGGCGTCTTTGCCGTCAACGGCGATGATGGCTACCCCTATGCCATTCCCGTCAACTACTTCTTTTGACGCCGAGCACGACAAGATTTATTTCCATGGCGCCAAAGCCGGCCACAAGGTCGACGCACTCAAACGCGATGACAAGATCTGCTTTACCGTTTACGGTAACGAGTGGTATAAGGACAATGACTGGGCTCCCTACGTTATGAGTACCGTGGTCTTTGGCCGTTGTCGCCTAGTTGATGAGGCGCCTGCATTCATCGAGGACAAAGTCCGCCAGCTCGCGCTTAAGTACTACCCTTCTGCCGAAGAAGTCGAGGAGGAAATCGCCAAGGACATTAAGGGCGTCCAGCTCTACGAGATTACGATTGAGCATCTTTGCGGCAAGCAGATTCAAGAAAAATAAACCTCCGCAGCAGGTCTGCGCCCAATGGTTACAGATGCCTTACCACACGGGGCCTTCTAGCCGACTTGGCAGAAGGCTCCGCATGCAGTGCGCGCTTACCGTGCATTAAAAACGTAGCGGTCCAGGCGGTCGCACGCTTCCCTCACGCGCGAAAGCGGCAGCGCCAGATTCACGCGAATGTGGCAGGGCCCGTGGAACGGGCGGCCGTCCTGATACCCCACGCCCACGCGCGCCCCCTCGTCGAGCAACCACTGAATATCGCGGCCATGCTCGCGGCACCACTCGGTGCAGTCCAGAAACACCATGTACGTGCCCTGCGGACGCGAATAGGACACGCCCCCAAAATGCTCGTCCACGTAATCGCAGAAGTACTCGATATTGCCGGCAAGCACCTGGTTGAGCTCGTCCACCCACTCGTAGCCTTGCGGCTGGTAGGCACCGATAAGCGCATGCATGGAGAGGACATTCATCTCGTTGTAGTGGGTCTTGTTAGACACAGCGCATATGCGGTCGCGCAGCGTCTCGTTGTAGATAATGTGGTAGCTGCCGACCAAGCCCGCCAGGTTGAACGTCTTGCTGGGCGCGTAGAGGGCAACCGTACGCATGCGGGCATCCTCGCTCACCGACTGCGTCGGGATATGCTTGTGCCCCGGCAGGATGATATCGGACCAAATCTCGTCCGAGATCACCACGCAATCGTGCTGGCGATAGATGTCCATGGCGCGCTCGATCTCGTCGCGCTCCCATACGCGGCCGCAGGGATTGTGCGGCGAGCAGAACACCGCGGCATGGATGTGGTTTTGGGCGAGCTTGTGCTCCATGTCCTCAAAGTCCATACGCCACACGCCTTGATCGTCGAGCTTAAGCGGGCTGTGGACAATACGATAGCCCGCGGCTTCGATGGATTTGGTAAAGCCGATGTAGGTGGGGCTATGGACCAGCACCGCATCGCCCGGCTGGACATACGCGCGCAACGTCGACACGACACCGCCCAGCACGCCGTTTTCGTAGCCGATATGCTCCGGTGCCAAGCCCTCAACGCCATTGCGGTGCCTCTGCCATTCGATGATGCGATCGAAATACTCGGGACGCGGATTGAAGTAGCCAAACATGGGGTGCTGAGCGCGCTTGATGATGTACTCCTGGACCGTGGGCACCGTGGCAAAATTCATGTCGGCCACCCACATGGGGATGCGGTCGAAGCCCTCGTCGGGTGCGTTCGGAGCCATGCCGGGGATCTCGCCCCAAGAGTCAACGGCGATGGAGTCCATGCCGTGGCGGTCGATGATTGAAGTGAAGTCATATTTCATGCTGGACTCCCGTGCAGAGCGGAATGATTCGGTAGGCGTTATTGTCCACCAGCGTGGGCGGTTTTGGCGCGGGGTTTGGCGCTTAATTTGACGGGTGCGGACGAATGGCCGGTTAGTCTCGCGCGTCGTTGACGGCGACTACGGTTAGCTGGGTTTCATCGACCGTAAACGATATGTCGAGCCCGGCGTAGGCCAAGTGGTAAACGCGGTTTGGCTCGTGCTTGCTGCCCGCGCGGCGCGGATCTTGGCGAAGAACCTCGACCAGACCGGGGAGCTTTGCGGGCGGGACCATATCCTGCAGCGCCTGCGGGAACTCGACGTCGAGCTCTTGCCACGGAGCGTCCTCAATCCAGCCGCCGGTCGCATCCGGGTGACAGTCGGCAAATGGAATGTAGGGCTTAATGTCGTAGATGGGTGTGCCGTCACGCAGGTCGGCCCCCAGCACATGAATGATGGGGCCATTGTCGGTGAGCTCGACGCGATCGAGCTTGACGCAGGTAAGCCCAATGGGATTAGGGCGAAACGGACTGCGCGTGGCAAACACGCCCACGCGCTCGGCTCCACCCAGACGCGGCGGGCGCACAGTTTTCGACCACTTGGCATTGGTGCCGGACCTGTCCTGCGTCTTGGCATCGGTAGCTATGTCCTTAGCCGTGCCGCCGGGCGTTCCGTTTTCAAAGCGCCACAGCAGCCACAGGTGAGAGAAGGAGTCTAGACCCTCAACCGCTGCATTGGAGGCAAATTCCGGCTCAAAAACGATGCGTCCCTGCAGATGGGGCGCCAAAAAGCTGTTGCGCGGAATGCCGAACTTCTGCGGCAGGTCGGTATGTATGTGTGCGATAGGTTCCATGCCGGTCATTGTACGGCATGGAGGTGTGGGGCGTTGCGTGCAATTCTTCGCCGCGGTCCCCCGTCGTGCAACCAACGGTTGCTTGGAAGGGCGCCTGCTGCCGCGTATGCTTAAGCCATCAACCAGCAGAAAGGAGCCGTTATGGCCTTTGCAGAAAAGCTCATCGCCGTCCGTCGCGCTCATCACCTCACCCAAGAGCAACTCGCCGCCAAGCTCTTCGTCACACGCCAAGCCGTCAGCCGTTGGGAGCGTGGCGAGGTCACACCGGGCATCGACATGATGAAGCTCATCGCCGCTGTGACCGGCGAGCCCCTGTCTCATCTGCTCGAAATGCCCGAGCGCTATTGCCAGAGCTGCGGCATGATACTCACGCCCGACGACTGCGGCACCGATGCCACGGGCGCCGCGACCGACCATTACTGCAAGTGGTGCTACGACCACGGCCAGTACACCTACGACACCACGATGGAGGCAATGATCGAGGACTGTGCCCCGCGCCTGGCGCAAAACACCGGCATGTCACTCGACGAAGCCGTCTCGCTCATGGGCGCCGTCCTGCCGCAACTGGAGCGCTGGCGCACCGTGCAGGAAAACGAGGAACGCTACGGCGCCGAGGCTCGGGCGCGCTATGGCGATGAGGCTATCGATGCAGCAAACGAAGCGCTGCTGGACATGGATCCTCAGACATGGAACGACATGAAGGAACTTGAACGCGCTATTTTGGGTCAGCTCTCGATTGCCATGGGCGACGGCGATGCGGATGGAAGCGAGGCTCGCAAGCTCGTCGCGATGCATCGTCGTTGGATTGGTCTCAACTGGGGACGCGAACCCCAGAACGAAGCGTACCTGGGCCTCGCCCACGACTATCTTGCCGACCAGCGCTTTATTGACTACTACGACAAGCCCTGCGGCGCCGGAGCCACGGCGTTTCTGGTACAGGCCATCGAGTCGTCGCTGGCCCGCGCATAGATTGCGGCGGCTTTGGGTATTTCAATCGAAACCGCAACCGATTGGAGACCTATGGCTACTAATCATGAGCTCGTGCTCTACGTTATGACCGGCTGCCCGTATTGCATTAAGGTGAAGCGCTTCCTGGCGGATAACGGCGTGACCATTCCCGAGCGCAATATCTCGACCGATACCGAAGCCGAGCAGACACTCATCGCCGTCGGCGGAAAACGCCAGGTTCCCTGCCTGTTCATCGACGGCAAGCCGCTCTACGAATCGAGTGACATCATCACGTGGGTACAGGAGAACCTGCTCTAGTGCAGCATAGTCATCGGGGACGTTCTTAAATGACTAGTCGTTAAAGAACGTCCCCGACGACTAACTAGCCGTGGAAGCGGGCTATGGGTGCAAGTGGCTGCTCGCGAAAGACGCGCTCGACGGCGGCGCGGTATTCGTCAACCTTTTTGGTCTTGCGCACGATCTTGTGGACGGTAGCGGGATCAGCGAAAGCGCACTTGGCGTAGAACCACCACTCCTTCATGCGGAAGACCGCATTGCCGCCAATCTCTTCTGCATATGCCGCAAACAGCGTGTCGTGGAAGCGCTGCAGCTCAGCAGCCGTTGCAGCTGGGCCGCCCTTGACCATGCGAGCCAGCGCGGGGTTCGCGAGCAGGCCACGCCCCAACATCACATGGCGCGTGCCGGGATAAGCCTCCACCAGCGCGTCCATATCCTCAAGATCAAAAATGTCACCGTTATAGGCGACCGGAAACGGCGCGCGCTCCAGCGTTTCGCCATAGAACTCCTTGCGCGGCGTGCCCGTATAGCGGTCCTTTTGCACGCGCGGGTGCACGATCAGCTCTGCCAACGGTATGCGGCAATACAGATCGAGCACGCGCTCATACTCGTCATCGCTCTCCAGCCCCAGCCTGGTCTTGACCGATACCGGCAACGGCGAGCGTTCGCACACGTCGCTCAAGAACACCTCAAGTTCGTCGAGATTACGCAAGAAACCCGAGCCCTTGCCCTTGGCGACAACCGTCCCCGAGGGGCAACCCAAGTTGAGATTGACCTCGCGATAGCCCATGTCGGCGAGCACCTGTGCCGCCCACACAAACTCGTCCGCGTTCTTGGACATCAGCTGAGGCACTACGTTAAGCCCCTGGTTATTGGCAGGATCGATCTCCTTAAACGCCTTGCCGCCAAAGCGGTTGCCCACCCGCGGCGGCGGCAAAAACGGCGTGTAATAGCAATCGAGTGCGCCGAAGCACTCCGCATGCACGCGACGGAACACATGCCCGGTAATCCCTTCCATGGGGGCCAACGATAGAATCATCAACATCTACTCTCAGATCAATGCGGCAAAGGGACTGCCCCTTTGTCACATGCATTATGCCTTGTCCTTGAGGCGGCCCACAAGGCGGAGGCGGTTACTTGACGCCAACCAGCCAACCAGTCGTCGCTGTGCAACGAAGGTGAATGGCGCCCACGATCAAGCGAGCACCAACAGCACGCTGTTGACCGCCATGTATGAACAACAGACATCCTCCACTCATCTATACTCAAGAGCGTGTGCGCATCGCCCCCGAAAAACGATGAGAGTCGAGGCCCCATGCAGCAGCTCACCGAGCAAGAAAAGAAACGCATCCAGCGGTACTGCACATACCCCAAAATCGCAGCGACCGCACTCGTCATGTCGTTCGTAGCATGCCTATTGATGTTGCCGCTCCAAATGATCAACGATATCGCGTTCCATCAAAAGGAATTCCAACCCGCGGGCATATATACCGCCATCGCACTCACCGCAATCGAACTCGCCATCTTTTGCTATTGCGCTCTTGCGCCGCGCTTTGGAATGCAGGGCAAACAGTGGAAGGAGCTGCAGGGCAGGCTTGCGGTGGCCCAGACCAACAAAGACCGCTCCGCGGAGGTCGCCGGCGTGCTTGCCACGCAAGCTGCCGGCCGCCTGCTCAAGAACAGCGATAACGATCTCGCGCGCAACCTGGGCGGTGCCGCCGAGGTCGCCGGCGCCGTAGGGGCAGTCGCCACGGCGGCAGACGTGCTAGCCGAAACCTCGAGCAATGCCGAGGCCATGGCGGCCGCATACGGCGTTGTGATTCCGAGCGCCAAGAAACAGATTATCGCGCTCATCGCAGTGCCCGCCATTGTGCTGCTTGGCGTCTACATCCCGCAGTTTGTCCAGGGAAATAACGAGCTTCAGGCAAGAAAGGCTGCAGCCGCCGAGCAGCTCGCCATCGCGCAAGATGCCTTGGAGCCCGTGTGCGAACGCGTCGCAGCAGACGACCCATACGAGTCGTATCACGACTACGGCTACCGCATAATCGGCTATCTACGCGATAATGACCTCGGCGCTCAAGCAGCCTATATCTACCTTTCTTTTGATGTAGACGGCACGCTCACGGACGTCGATTACGTCAGTCAGATCGACCCCGAGGCAAGCCTTGCAGACAACCTCGCCCGCGCCGAGCAGGATATCGCGACGCTCTGCGCCCCGCTCAACGGGTTGGACATTTCCGTTGCCACGCCGGGCCTCCTCACGCCATGCAGCCTTTCGGATGAATTTAAACAGGCATTTTTAGCCGAATCCTTATACGAGGAGATCAGCATCAAGACGGAGGACGAATCCATCAAGTCGTACTACGCCTTTAACACCGAGCCCAAAGAAGAGTTCGACGAATACACCCATCCGGAAATTAGGCTCATACTCTCTGCAAAGAAGAGCTAGAAGCGTACGTTCTGATTTCTACTCGCAAACGCCGTCAATATCTCGAGGTCTAATACTTTTCCGAGAAGTGAACGACCGTATTTGGACCCCCGAAGCATCGACATTTTCAGACGCCAAAACCGCAGGATTTGACTGGCAAAACCGCAGGAAATTGCATCTCAAAAGCGTCGATGCTTCGGGGGTCCATTTTGACTCGTTCACTTCTCGGAAAAGTATTAGACCTCGAATTCACAAGCCGCTCAATGTGACAAAGGGACTGCCCCTTTGTCACATTATTCGGAGCGTAGGGCTTCCACGGGATCTTTTTTGGATGCACTGCGGGCCGGCAGCAGGCCGGCAACAACCGTCAGCAGCACCGAAATCGCGATGAGCACCAGTGCATCCTGCACGGGCAGGCTCATCAGATTGGGTACTTGTTTGGCAGCAAGCGCCCAGGTATTAACCGGGAAGCTCACGGCCACCACGACGACAATGGCAAAGACGCCGGCGATAAGCCCCTCAATAAAGGTCTCGGCATTGAATACGTTGGCCACGTTGCGCTTCGATGCGCCGATCGCGCGCAGGATGCCAATCTCCTTTTTGCGTTCCAGCACGCTGATGTAGGTGATGATACCGATCATGATGGAGCTCACCACCAGGCTAATACTCACGAATGCGATGAGCACCAAGCTGATGGTGTTCACGATGTCGGTCACCGAGCCCATGATGATACCCATGTAGTCGGTGTACGAGATTGCCTGTTCATCGTGACCAGCGGCTTTGACCTGCTTGTTGTACGCATCGATATGGTCGAGTACGCGCTCCTTGGCCTCAAAGTCGCGCGGGAAAATCTTGACCGAGATGGGGTCTGCCTCGTCCGCATAACCCAGTGTGGTCAGGTTGTTGTCGTAGGTGAGCTTCGAAGCCTTGGCATAGCTCATCATGAGCGAGCTCAGGTCCTCGGCGTCCATGTTGAAGTGAATGGCATTGGCAAAGGCGCTCGCATCCACGTGCATCGCGCTCGCCAGGCCGGCGAAACTCGAAGACATCTGCGTCGCCATCTGGTCCATGAGCCCTGCCGTGCCCGCCTTGAGCTGGGACGATACCGTCGACGCTACCTGCTCACTAATCGCCTTCATCACCTGATCCACAGCCTGCTGCAGATACGGAGCCAGCTGCTTTTGCACATAGTCGGTCATCGCCTGTTGCAGGCGCTCGGCCAAGGCATCGCCGCCGAGCGCTTTGAGCTGGGCCAGGATTTGCTGGGCTGCCGTATCACTCTCAAGATACGCCGAGAACGCGGCGGCAAGCTTTGACGTGTCCTTAAGATCTTCGGGTGTCAGCGCCCTAAACTGATCAGACTGCAAAAAGCCCTCAAACAGCTGGTTGGCAAGCATTCCCACCTGCTGCATTTGCTCGGGCGTAAGTTCCAGACCGTCAAAGATACCCGAGAAATCTGGGGCTGGCGCTTTGGCCATGATGTCGCTGAAGTCGATGTCCTTCCCAACGCCCGAAAGGTCAATGTCCAGACCCGACAGATCGATACCAGAAAGGTCCATACCGCCGGCTGCACCCGAGAGCGCAGACGTATCGAACGAGAACGCGCTCTTGAGCGCCGCCTCGTCCACACTGAACATGCTGCCCAGATCCATACCTTGCTTGGCCTCGCCTTGCAGCTCATCGAAAGACTTGCCCGTAAAGACATCCGTCTCGGGATGGGCGAGCTGCTCCTGAACAATCCGTGAATCGGCAGCGCGCTCCATAAGCTGGCGAGTCAGCGCATGCGTATAGGCAATGCCCGGAGACAACGCACTCGCGTTGGCCGTCTCGTTAGGTCGCACCACGCCCACAATGTGCACGTCAATACCGTCAGCAACCTTGGCGGCCATAAAGTCGGCGTCGTCAGACATGTCGGTCCACATGCCGGTCTCTTCGTTTTTGCGATACGCATCGGCCGGCGACAGCACCTTAAACGTCGTGGACAGCGCATCGTCGTAGGTAAAGTCGGCGCCGGTCTCGGGCGCTTCGACCCCACCGTCAGCCGTCATAGCACTGTTTACCAGATTGTTAAGCTCATTGATATCCAGCGCGCCGATGCTGTAGAGCGTGTAGTCGCCCACCGTGCCACGGCTCGAAAGCACCATCACGGCTTCGTTAACAGACGTAGGCCAATGGCCGGCGACGACATCGTACTGGCTGTTGAGCAGGCTCTGGTCTTCAATCATCTCGTTAAAGACCGAGGTTCCCATGGATTCCATGCTCACCGTTGCCGCCGAGCTCGCGCCTCCGCTCATGGCCTCGGTCATGGCGTTGGGCACCAGCCGGACAGGCTTCTCATCGCCCTTGCCGGCACGATAGACAACCGGCGATACACCGTAGCCGTACTGAATGGCGTTGACTTCTTTATCGATGCCGTCGCCACCGGCATCGAGCCACGCCTTAAAGCTCGTCATGTCGTTGGACTTAACGCTCGCAAACATATCCTTTACGGCCGTGACCACAGGAATCCTATCGGTTCCCTTAGCCTTGCCGCCGACGCTGTCGTCGGACGAGTCCACGCTTTCAGACGAGCCATCATCCGCGGCCCCCTGCCCGCCCATCATGGACGACAGGTCGTAATCCTGCTTGGAAATGGTGAGCGGGTAGCTCGAGAGCGTATCCTCCTCGACCTTTTTGATGTAGCCGTTTACGCCGTTGGACAGCGCTAGGATCGCCGCGATGCCGATAATGCCAATCGACCCCGCAAAGGCCGTCATGGCCGTGCGACCCTTCTTGGTCATGAGGTTTCGGGCAGAAAGCCCCAACGCCGTCACAAAGCTCATCGAGGTTTTGCGCGTAGGCTTAGCCTCGCGACGCACGGCCTTTGCTACATCAAAGGGGTCGGAATCGTCGGTGATCTTGCCGTCCGCCAGGTTAACGATGCGCGTGGCGTATTGGTACGCCAGCTCGGGATTGTGCGTGACCATAATAACCAGACGGTCACGCGCCACATCCTTGAGCAGATCCATGACCTGTACGGATGTCGTTGAGTCCAGGGCGCCGGTCGGCTCGTCTGCCAGCACAATCTCGGGATCGTTGATCAGGGCGCGGGCGATGGCCACGCGCTGCATCTGACCGCCCGATAGCTGGCCTGGGCGCTTGTTAACGTGCTCGCCCAGGCCGACTTTCTCCAACGCCTCGCGCGCACGCTGGCGGCGCTCGGCATGCCCCACGCCCGTAAGCGTGAGCGCCAGCTCCACGTTTTCCAAAATGGTCTGATGCGGAATGAGGTTATAGCTTTGGAACACAAAGCCGATGCGGTTGTTGCGATAGGCATCCCAATCGCGATCGTGGAAGTCCTTGGTCGAGATGCCGTCGATCAGCAGGTCGCCGGAATCGAAATGATCGAGCCCACCGATAACGTTGAGCATCGTGGTTTTACCCGAGCCCGAGGGACCCAGAATGGCCACGAACTCGTTATCGCGAAAAGATAGGCTTACGCTGTCGAGCGCCACCTGCGTAAACGACTGGGTAACGTACCTTTTGCAAATACCTTTGAGCTCCAACATGGACGGCAACCTCTCCTGCGCAGGCACCCTGCCCGCTCTCCCCCGCCGTTCGTATTCGACGCGTTTGTCCTACTCTATCCCCATTTTTCACCGACACCAGTGAGGAATGTAGGGAACCGCATCAAAAAACGAACGGGACGGCGCCCAAAAAAAGAGGCCCCAAGTGGGGCCTCTATATGGTGGAGATTATCTTGAAAGGCAGCGGACTACTCCGCACAGCGACAAACGATCCTCGCGATGCTTTACGTGTTTTTTACTGCTCGCTATTCGCAATCGCCTGGTCGATAAGTTTGTTGAGTGCTGCGCGCTGCTCGGCGGAGCTGATGGCTCCCACGATGGGCTCCCCTACGATGTTGCCATTCTGATCGATGACATACGTTGTCGGGAACGAGAACAAATTTGACGTAAACTTACCGGCCTCGCTATCCGACTTGAACCAGATGTTCTTATATGTCACGCCCTTCTTGCTCAGCACGTCCTTGGCATCTGCAATCTCGCCCTTGTTGCCATCGAGCGTAAAGGAATTGACGCCCACGACCTGGCCGCCCTTCTCGGCAAGCTCCTGATTCAGTTTCTCAAGATCGCCCAGCTCGCCCACGCACGGCTTGCAAGTAGTGAACCAGAAGTTCATGACGGTGACTTTGTTCTTAGAGAACAGCTCGTCGCTGTTCACGTCGTTGCCATCCAGGTCTTTGCCCGTAAAGCTGGGGAACTTCGTCGCCTCGCTCGAAGCATTGGCACCAGCCGTCATGCCAGCGGTCGAAGCGTCGACGCTCTCGCCTGCACTCGGCGTGCTTCCACAGCCGGGGAACTCCTTCTCCAGGCTCTCGAGCTTGTCCTCGATCTCCTTGATCTGCTGTGCACCGGCCTTGAGTGTCTTAAGCTCATCCACCGTGAACTCATCCTTGGCGCCGTCGATGGTCTTGAGCAGAAAATCGCCGTAATTGCTGCCATCCTCAATCATTGCCGAGTCTTTATTTGCCGCATTGAATACCTTTTCCCACAGCGCGTTATCACTCGAAAAGATCTCGTTCTCCTTCTGCATGAGCTTCGCATACAGCTCGGCGGCCTCGTCGGCATTGGCCGGCTTCTGCGCAGTGAGTTCTGCGATCTTAGGGTCGGAGCTCGCAGATTCGCTCGCATTGCCACCGGGCGCCGAACATGCCGCAAGGCATAAGGCCAATACCGGCACCATAAACAGGGCCGCAATCTTAGAAAGCTTCATAGTCATTCCTCCGTTTTGTCGAAGCTTGTTTACTTTTTTTCGGCGGTCAAGGTGAGCTTTTCCGCCGACACATCCAGGCCATAGCGATAGCTGATGGCATCGACGGGACAGGCCCCGATGCACTTTCCGCACCGGATGCATTCGGCATGATTGGGCGCGCGGACCACATCAACGTCCATCTGACAAACCTTTGAGCACTTGCCGCACGAGACACATTTGCATGCATCGACCCGGATGCCCAGTAGGGATACCTTATTCATGAGCGCATAGAATGCGCCGAGTGGACAAATCCATTTGCAGAAGGGGCGGTAGAACAAAACGCTCAGCACTACCACGGCAATGAGAACGGCAAGTTTCCAAGTAAAGAGATGTCCCAACGCAGATCGAATGCCGGCATTGGCAATGGCCAGCGGAATGGCGCCCTCGAGCACACCCTGTGGACAGATGTACTTACAAAAGAACGGGTCGCCCATGCCCACGTCGTTAACCACCAAGACGGGCAGTAGCACCACGGCAAACAGCAGCACGACGTACTTGATGTACGTGAGCGGCTTGAGCTTTTTCGTGGAGAACTTTTTGCCGGGAATCTTATGAAGCAGCTCCTGCAGCCAGCCAAACGGGCACAGAAAGCCGCATACAAAGCGTCCCAGCAGCACGCCGAGCAAAATGAGCGCACCGGTAACATAGTAAGAAAAGTTGAACTTGGATGAACCTACTACCGACTGGAACGACCCGATGGGGCACGCACCCGATGCCGCGGGGCACGAATAGCAGTTAAGCCCGGGTACGCAGACTGTTTTTCCCGCGCCCTGATAGATGCCGCCTTTGGCAAAGTTTGGCAGGTGAATGTTGGTGACGAGCGTCGCCGCCGCCTGAATGAATCCGCGAAATCGGGCCAAAACATGCGACGCAGTGTTTTCTCTTTTATCCAATTCCGATACACTCCAAGCACAGCCTAATCGCTTTGGCCAGCACGGCATCCGCCTCGCCACGCATAACACCAAAGCACACCATGGTGATTCCGACGATCAACAAAGCGACCTGTACCACGGGTTTTACCGCTTTGAACAACTCGACCACTCCTTTCGTTACGCGACCATTGGACCATATCGGCTATAAAATCCGTGTTAAGCGCGATTTGAAATGTGCAAGGAGACTGTTATGCGTATTTTGATCGTCGAAGACGAGCGAGCACTGTGCGATGCAATCGCGCGCAGCTTGCGAAACTTGGCGTACAGCGTCGACTGCTGTCACGACGGACAGGAGGCGCTCGACCTACTGGACGTTGAGGCCTTCGACCTCGTGGTACTCGACCTCAATCTCCCCCGTATCGACGGCATGACTGTGCTCAGGGAACTTAGGAAAACCGACTGCGAGACCAAGGTACTGATTCTGTCCGCACGTGGCGGAGTATCCGATAAAGTCGCCGGACTCGATGCCGGCGCCAACGATTACCTCACCAAGCCGTTTCATCTGGACGAGCTTGCGGCAAGGATTCGCAGCCTTACCCTCAGACGCTTTACACAAAGCGACATAGTTTTAACCTGCGGAAAGCTCCGCTTTGACACCAAGGCGCGCATCGCTTCCATGGACAGCGAGGCTTTATCTCTTACGCGCAAGGAAACGGGAATCTTGGAATACCTGATGCTTAATCAGGGGCGACCGGTAAGCCAAGAGGAGCTTATAGAGCACGTTTGGGATAGCAGCGTGAACAGCTTTAGCAACGCAACCCGCGTTCACATCTCGTCACTCCGCAAAAAGTTACGCATCGCTTTGGGATACGACCCGATTCGCAATCGGATTGGAGAGGGCTACGTTATGGAGGATAGCGAATGAAAAGGCTTTCGTTGCAATGGCGCATAACGATTATGACGGCACTGCTCACGTGCGCTGCGTGCGTGCTGACGAACTGCCTGGTCGGCTATACGGGCATGCGCTACATGGATGCTATCGGCAGCGACGTCTCGGCCCTTAGCGCAGCCGGCGAAGATTCGCCCCAGGCGTTCGACCCAACGAAAGCGACCCTCGATGACGAGGTCACGATCGTCGTAAACGACGCACAAGAGTCTTTTGGCACGACAGCCTGGTGCATCACGGCTGGCGTCACACTCCTTAGCGGCGTGCTGGCATACTTTGTGAGCGGCCGTGCGCTCAAACCGCTACGAGCTTTTGCCGCCCAGGTTGAGCGTGTGCAGCCTGACAACCTAAGCGAAATCAGACTCAGTGAAGATGTGCCCACCGAGCTACAACGATGCAGTGCCTCTTTCAACGACATGATCGCCCGTCTTGGCGAAGGGTTCTCTGCACAGCGTCAGTTTACCGGCAACGCCGCACACGAGCTGCGCACCCCGCTCGCCCTTATGCAAGCACAGATTGAACTATTCATTTCCGAGCACTCCGGTTTGCAACCCGAAACGGCCGAGCTGCTCGGCCTGCTACAAGAACAAACCGAACGGATGTCTCGAATGACCAAGGTATTGCTCGAGATGAGTGGGCTCCGCAGCGTTCCTTGCGAGGACGATGTTGAACTTGGTCCCTTGTCCGAAGAGGTCCTCACCGACCTTGCGCCACTTGCCGAGGATAAGGGCGTAACCCTCGATTGCGCCGGAGACGCTTTGACAATCGGAAGTGATACGCTCCTCTATCGACTGGTGTTTAACCTGGTCGAAAACGCCATCCGTTACAGCCGCTCCGGCTCGACTGTCAACGTCTCCATCAGCGGCAGCGACAGCCACGTGCTCCTGCGAGTCAAAGATGAGGGCCCGGGAATACCCAAGCAGTACCGAGAGAGCATCTTCCAGCCGTTCTTTCGTCTAGACAAATCCCGCAGCAGGGCATACGGCGGCGCAGGACTCGGGCTAGCGCTTGTTTGGGAGATTGCAGCGCTTCACGGTGGCACGGTAGAGGTCGAAGCAAGTTCCGAGAACGGGACCACCATGCTCGTAAGCCTTCCAAAGAGATCTGCAGCGTTAACCGAACAGTAAAACGAAAGGGGGTCCCGAGCAACAGGAGTACAATTGCTGCTATTGTTGCCAGCTGTTGGGAGATGGATGATGGACTGCGATGGCTACCCATGCGTTCCCATGCCGTTGATGTGCACCGCCTTTGTGCCGGGGCAGATTGACGCTGCGGTTGCAGGCATTTCCGACCCCGATTCACGCGCCATCGCCACGGCAGAAGCGCTGTACTTTCGCGGACAGGCCACCCTCGCTGCCAAGACGGCGCGCCCCTATCTTGACGCCACCGATCCCGCGCTACGCTATTCCGCATGCTTTATCTGCGGATATGCCAGCCTGTCGCTCAACCGCATCGCCGACACCCGCCGCTGCCTTGCGGGCATTCTCGATGCGCCGGCCGACGAGGAGTCGCCCGCCATCCACGCCACGCATATCCTGTTCGCCTCAGCCGCGAGTGTCCTGCTGCACTTGCCTTCCCCGTATTCTGCCGAAGAGTTTTATCCACTTGCGGCGCATCTGCCCGAAGGCCTGCGCCTGTTCGCCAGCTACGTGATGGCGCACGCCTTGTATCTGCGCGGCGAATACGGCCGCAGCCTGGGCATGGCGGAAAATGCCCTGATCATGAAACAGGGAAGCTATCCCATCTCGGAACTGTTCCTGCACCTGGCAGCTTCCATGGCATGCATGAGCCTCAAGGACATCGACGCCGCAAAAACGCATTTTGGAGCTGCTTGGAACATTGCGCGCCCCGACGGCCTTATCGAGCTCATTGGCGAGCACCACGGCCTTTTGCAGGGACTCATCGAGACGTGCCTAAAAACGCAATATCCTGACGACTTCGCGCGCATCATCGAGATTACGTATCGATTCAGCTACGGTTGGCGGCGCATCCACAACCCCGATTCGGGCGAGGACGTGGCCGACGATCTAACGACCACGGAATTCACCATGGCCATGCTCGCCTGTCGTGGGTGGACCAACGCCGAAATCGCACGCCATATGGGAGTATCGCCGGGCACCGTTAAAAACCGCCTGTCCGGCGTGTATGCAAAGCTTGGTATCGGAACTCGTGCCGAACTGGTCGCGCACATGTTGCGCTAGCAACCGGACTGTCAAGCGCAACGAACACGTTCCGGCTCCACCCGCTTTCGCCAGCTCAAATTGGACATTTTGGCCCTCGAACGGCACTACCGCCGTAGGGCTCCTTCCCGCAAAATTTGAGTATTTCCACCGATATTTGCGGGATGGGAGCCCAAAATGCTTGATCGCCGTTCGTTACTTATCGCCGGAGCATCCTCGCTGGCAGGCATCATGCTGCCTCGCGTGCCGGGCAGCGCAAACGCCTTCATACTGCCATTTGCCCCCACCGAGGCCTATGCCGACGAAGAAGACCCCTTCAAGGTGCTCGTTCTCTCGCGCACCATGTTTGGTGTGGTCGTGGTCGACGTCGCCAACAAGAATATGCCCATCAAGGGAGCCCAGGTCACGCTCGCGTCACGCTATGCCGCGGGCAAGCAGCTCTCCGCCACTACCGACGACGAGGGCACGGCGATCTTTGAGATTGCCCCGCTTTCGGAAGGCTACGTGGACGAGGCGACGCTTCTCGACGCGTACGACTTTAACGGCGGCATCTCCATTAGCATGGCGGGCTACCGTGATGTCGAGATTCCCCTTGCGCGTATCCAGGGCGGCACCGCCATAACCGCGCCCACGTGTCCGCTTTCCGACGGCGAGCCGTACTTCCGCCAGCTCACATTCGACGAATGGGACATCCAGTACGCTGAAGCCACGTTCATGGCATTGCCAAAGGACGACACGGCAAACGAACAGCCCGATACACACGCCTTTACCGTGCAGGCACATCTGCCACAGAGTGGACAGGCAACGCTGCGCATCAACAAAGTAGCGCCTGCCGCGGGCAGCTCACCCGAAACCGTCACGCAGATTGGCCAAGTCAAGGCCAGCGCATCGGGCGCGGATAATCTGGCGACGTTCACGCTCGAAGACACGTTCCTCGATGCAGCTTCGGGCCTTCTGGAGGAAGGATGCAAGTTGCGCTTTGCCCTCGACTACCAGGGCAAGACCTATACACTCTCCTCCCCCATGGCCGTTGTCACCGCGCCGGCCGCAAAGGCGGAATCGGGCTCGACCACTATCGTCCCCACTACCATGGACCAAGAGGTCACTCCGTTTGATTTCCCAGCGGCGTTTCCCGGCATCGGCGGCAATAAGTTCACGTGCTGGATGCCCTCGTTCCCCATTTTGTTCGATTTCTCGTTTGCCGGGTACGTGCTGTTTGGCGGAGGATACAAACCAGCCAGCTACATGAACGATTCGGGCAACCCTGATCCGGAATACTGGAAGAAGTCACCGCGCGAGTCGGGCGCCAAGCAAGCAAACCGCTACCTCGACGAGATGGAGGGGAAGTGGAATCAGTACAAAAGCATGAGTGCCGGTTCGGGCACCGATCCAAGAAACACCAAGCTCCTTCGCCACCATTGCACGCCGCTGTTCACGATGGATATCGCCACACAGCTGTACGGCTCGCTCGCCTACGATTGGGTGGGCAAAACCTGGGGTAACAACAACGACCCCGCATACGGCAATATTAAGGCCCTCTTCCAGGTAAGAACCGACCTCAATTGGACCGAGCAGTTTACCCTAGGACCGGTGCCGTTTTTCCTAAACGTCAACCCCTGGGTGCTGGCGAAGCTGGCGCTCGCCGTGGGTGCCCACACGCACGGCAGCGGCGCGGCGTTTTTTAAAAACATTTCGCTCGACTATTCAAACACCTCGGGCTCGTTCACCATCCAGATCGGGCTTGCCGTCACCTTTGGCGCCGGCGTTGCAGGCGTCGCTTCGTCTGCCGTGCGCGGCGCCGCATCCCTCACGCTGTTCATTGGGTACGAGAAGGCAGATGGACACCAGCTTCCGCGACTGCGCGTAGGTGCAGACGTCGATGTCGATGTGATACTCCAGTTCGTAATGTTCAAGTGGACCACCAAGGCTTGGTCGGGGTCGTGGCCCACACTCCTCGATTCGTGGAATATGTCGGTGAACAATGGCAACCAGTATGTGCTCCAGCGCTCTGAGCTCGCATTGGGTGGAGATACGCCTTACACGTTGGATGCCCGCTTCGGCACGCCCGGCAACATCAAGGCGGGCGGCGTGCCGCAATTTATCGCATCGGCCACCATCGTCACCAACGCCGAGCTGCTCGCACGCGCCGAGGTTGCAGCCACCGCGATAAACGTCGCGCCTGTCGTGCGCGATTGGGATCAAGCGGTCACGCACATTGAGCTCGAGGCGGATGCAGAAAGCGACGACACGGGACAAATCGAGCATTTCGTCCATACACTGATAGAGAACGACGAAAACGCCGCGCCGATGTATGAGTACATCCATATCGGGCAGGCGACGAACGCCGTTGCGGACCCCAACGCCAATTCTGCTGGTGTATCGGAGGACGAGCGTGGCGGCATCAAGCCCTCGAGCGACAACGTGCTGTTTACTGGCGTGCTCAGCGAAGCCCACATGAAGCTGGCGATTATCGCCGGCGTAGAATGCCTGTTCCGTATCGCCTCGGTGCGCTACGGCGACAATGGCCGCTCGCGCCTGGTGGTGCACACAAAGGTAAACGGCACGTGGTCCGCTCCCACGCCCGTGGACTTTCCCCTTGGGTTTGGCGAGGGCGACGTGGAGCGCGACGGCATATTCGATTACGACTTCGACGTAGTGGAATATACGGACGGAAGAGAAAACCAGGACGCTTACGTGCTGCTGGTCTCGGGCGAGCGCCCTGACGGCGACAACACCCTTTTCGATACGGCAAGCACAGCCGGCATACTGTCC
>UQUX01000020.1 GCA_900544425.1 uncultured Collinsella sp. | reverse complement strand
CCGGACGATCTTCTTTCCATGCACGCAAGAGCAACACGGCCTCTTTGGCATCAGCGATGCCGGACAGATCAGGCCCCAACGTCCGCAGCGCCCAGCCTGTATAGAAGGTATGCACATCGATCAGGCCAGGCATGACGGTGCGGTCGCCCAGGTCAACTACCTCGTCCGCCTGGGTCAAATACGAAGCTAGCTCACACTTGGTGCCAACAGCCTCAATTCGATTGCCACGGACCGCTACGAAACCTTCAAACGGCAGGTCCCCCGTACCGGTAAAGACGCTCTTAGACGTCAGGACCGTCAAACGATCAGACATCACAACCACCTACGCCGGAAGCATGCCGGAAATGGCAGTAATGACCAAGCCAAACACGACCATGAAGATGAAGAACTTCCAAATGGTCTTCCACCATTGGCCAAACGAAATCTTAGCCACGGCAAGGCCGGCGACCGTCATACCCGCCACGGGGCTGATGGTGTTGATGGTCTGGTTGGCAAACTGGAGCGCGGTGACGGCCGCCTCGGGATTGAGGCCCATGAGCTCGGTCAGGGGGCCCATAACGGGCATGGTGAGCGCTGCCAGGCCAGAACTCGAGGGAACCAGCAAAGAGAGCAGGCCAAGGACGACATACATAAACGTGGTGTAGACGGCGGCGGGTGCACCGGCGAGCGCGGTAGCGAGCGCCTGGAGGATGGTGTCGATGATCATGCCGCCCTCGGCGATGACCAGAATACCGCGAGCGATACCGATAACGACGGCAGCGTACGCAAAGTCGGCGAGACCCTTAACGAACTCCTCTGCGATCGTCTGCTGGTCAAGGCCGCCCAGGATACCGGCAAGCAAGCCCATGCCAAGGAATACGGCGGAAATCTGATTCATGTACCAGCCCTGGGTAACAAGACCCCAGACGATAATGCCCATACCGCAAGCAAAATCAATAAGCACGAGCTTCTGACGGATCGTGAACTCTTCCTCGATGGAGGCATCGGTCACGGAAAACTCAATACGCTTGAGCTTATCGTCCTCGTACACAATGGACGACTCGGGGTTTTTCTTGACGCGCATGGCGTAGCGCATGGCCCATGCGATACCGACGGCAGTGAAGATGACCCAAGAAACGGCGCGCAGCCACAGTTGCGGATTACCCTCGATGCCAATGATGCCTTGGGCGATCAAAACATTAAACGGGTCGATGGTCGAAGCACAATATCCCAGGTTAGGACCAAGGAAGCAGATGATGAATGCCGTCATCGAGTCATAACCGATACCCATCATGATGGGAATGAAGATGGCATAGAACGGCAGGGCTTCCTCAGACATACCAAACGTAGTGCCGCAAATGGACAGCAACGTCATCGTGATGGGAATGATGAGGATGTCCTTGTTCTTGAGCTTTTTAATCACACGGCTCATGCCGGCATTCAAAGCGTTGGTCTTGGTGATGATCGCGAACGATCCGCCAATCAATAAGACGAACGCAACGACGTCGGCAGCCTCTTGGATGCCCTTGGTGGGCGCTTGCAGAACCGCGAAGATATCCTGGCCCAGATTGATGGTCTCGCCGGTCTCGGAATCGGTGTAGTTCTTATCGACCTGTTCATAGGTTCCAGCAACGGCGACTTCACGCTCGCCCGCCGCCGTCGAAATCGTCTTGCGTTGATACTGACCAGAGGGAACGATCCAAGTCAGGACCGCAAAGACAACGATCAGCAAGAACATGATCGTATAGACATGCGGTAATTTGAACTTAAAACGTCTGTTTGTCTTCTTCGCCTTCGTATCTGACATAGATACCTCCAAAGAACTCGAGACTGCATCGCATCTCGCTTCAACGTTTGCACAATGCAAACGTTCTATGACGTCCCATAGATTACCAGCAGCTTTTTCCTTCATCAAGATAATTTCAAACTGATTGCCGCAACGCGGTTGAACGGTCGCGTTTGCGCCGTGAACGGTATGGAAACGCCCGGTGAGATGATCCACCGGGCGTTTCCATTCGCAATGTCCTAGATGTCAAAAACGTAGCGAGACCCAACGATCCACTGACGACCGATGATAAACGGCCGCCGCTGCTCATCGAAAAAGAAGGCTTCCATATAAAACAAGGGTTCGCCAACGGGAACTGCCAACAGTCGAGCGACCTCGGGCGACGCGCACGCGATCTCGAGCGTGCACGGGTCGGTAAACGCGGGCGTGCGGCCCGTCCGGTTGCGCACGAACTCAAAAATGGATTGGTTAGATAGAGGTGCCGTTGATAGATAGGCGTTGTCCTCGTAAACATATATGTTGTTCTCGAGCATGACAGGGACGCCATCGGCAGTGCGCACGCGCTCAACGCAAATCAAGTCAGTTCCAACGGGAACACCAAAGAACTGCGCTTCGGTGGAATCCGCCGGCAGTATCTTTCTCGAAATGACACACGCCCCCGGTTCCATTCCGTTAACGCGGCATGCGTCCGAAAAACTCTGGACGTCATCCTTCTGGCGAATCTTGCGCTTGAGCTTGGGGGCATTGACAAACGTGCCTTTCCCCTGTCGCTTCGTTAGATAGCCCTGCTGGACGAGCTCCTCAATAGCGCGTCGCACGGTAACGCGGCCAACTTTATAGCTCTCAGCCAATTCGAATTCGTTGGGTATCCGCGCGCCTGCCTTGTAGGCGCCGGAGTTGATTTCGTTTTTAATGATATCAATGACCTGTTGGTACAGCGGTATCGCTGCTTTACCGTCAGTTGGCCCTTCAGTCGGTGGCATATACCCTCTCCCAGCACAATTAATTCTAAAACAGGCTTAAGGGCATTCAACAAGTCCTTAAGCCCGCATTAGCTTAAAGTATGCTAGGTGTCGCACCAAAATGTCGGGTATTTACTCATCAGACCCGAAAAACGCGCAACTACCGCGCTCCTAAGAAAGCGTGAGCAGCTCCGGCAACTGGTCGATAATCTTGTCCGCGGCATCCTGGCTAAAGCCAAAGCGCTCCTCGCGCTTGGCAATGACTGTCAGACCGGCTCGCTTGCCGGCAGTGATGCCAGGCACCGAGTCCTCAACGCAGCAGCAGCGATTCGCGGGCAGCCCCAGCAGATCCAGCGCATGCAGGTAGATGTCGGGCTCGGGCTTGCTCTCCTTAAACTGCTCGCCGCTCACCACATACTCAAAGGCATCCGACAGCCCGCATGCGTTGAGCACTTCCTCGATGCTAACCATGGGAGACGAGCTGGCAAGCGCCACACGAACGCCACGGCGCGGCAGCTCTCGAATCGTATCCACGGCGCCTGGGTTAATCAAAGCCTGATAGTCGTGCGGACGTTTATGCGCCCACTCGTCCCAACGGGCCAACGCTTCCTCGCCAGTGAAATGCCCCTTACCGGCGCGCTCAAACCAATCGACCAGCATATGCAGGAAGAACTGATGGGAGGTACCGACCTGCCCATTCAACTCCTCTTGAGTCAGATTAAGCCCCAGCTCCTTGGCAAACGCGGCAGTCTCGCCCAAGTAGTAATACTCGGTATCGACAATGACGCCGTCCATGTCAAAGATAACGGCGTCGAACGGAAATGCGGACACGGCACCCTCCCTAACAAAAGGACGCCCGCGAGCAGGCGCCCGAATCATGCATTAATCGGCGATTCTAGCCCAGCAGCTTATCCAGCGCCACCGCAATACCATCTCCGTTGTTATTGGTGGTCACCATCTGGGCCACAGCCTTAACCTCATCGACGGCGTTTCCCATGGCAACACCGGTGCCGGCCCACTCGATCATGGACTTGTCGTTCTGGCCGTCGCCAAACGATACGACCTCGCTGGCATCGATGCCGAGCTTGGGCAGGGCACCCTCGAGCGCGCAGGCCTTGTCGATACCGGGCGCCGTGTACTCAAAGTACCAGTCGGCCGTAAACATGCCCGAAAGCGTCTGCTTAAAGGGCGCATACATCTCCTCGTAATGCGCCTGCAGGTATGCCGGGTCGCCCGCAGTGAGTAGCTTGTCCACGGGATAAGCATCAGCGACCTCATGCAGGCTCTCCACCTCGCGAATCTTAAGATCGCACGCGTCGCGCTCATACTTGACGATATTCTTCTGCGAGCCGTCAGGCAGCGTGATCATGCAACGGTACGAGTCCTCGACATGCAAATCACGACCGAGCGAAATCATAGGGATCACGTCAAAATTACGCAGGTGATCAATCAGGCGATGCAATTCGTCGGCAGGCATAGCCTGATCGAACAGCACCTCGTCGGTCTGAGCGTCGACCACATGCGCGCCGTTAAAGGCCACCAGCAGACCGTCATGGTTTTGAAGGTCGAGCTCCTGCGCCAAGGCGTGCAGCCCCCATGCGGGACGGCCCGAAGCCAAGATGAGCTTAATGCCCGATTCCTGCGCCGCGAGCAGCTTCTTGCGCGTACGCGAGCTAATCACTTTCTGGTCGTTGGTGAGCGTACCGTCGATATCCATCGCGATGGCTTTGATTGCCATATGTGCCTCCTTGCATCGTTTTTATCGCGCACTATCTTATCCGAGCCGGGGCACGTTCGCACAGCGCGCGTATGACGGTTGCAAAACCACCCCATTTGAAACAAAGGCAAAAAAGTACTTGCAAAGACGCGTTCCGACATATAAGTTGATAAAAGACCGCCGTTGCGGTTTTAAGTAGATCGAGCATATGAAGTTTGAGTTTTAGCGTGTAAGAGAAGGAAGATCGGCAAAGTACAACCCCAAACGCAATGACAACTTAATGAGGTAACTGCCACATGTGAGGCACCCAGGGCATTGCTGTCTCGATTTTGAGCACGATGCCTTCCGCCTTGCATGGGCCGTTCCATCCCGCCCCTGCAGCAACTGCCTCACGGGCTCATTGAAAACCGCATAGCACCCCAACGTCAGCACATCACCCACGGCAAGCACATCACTCACGACAACCAACACATCAACAAACAGCACGAACATCAACCGATTGGAGAAGCTATGACAAACCACCACGCTGAAGACAGCGATAAGAAAAGCATTCTGGATGCCCGAATTGAGCGAGCATATGCAAACGAATATGATGCCGCCTTTGCCGCCGCGACCATCAAGAACTACGCGTCGCTACCGCTCGCGACGATCTTGGCCGACCATCCTCAACTGCTGAAGCGCTGCACAAAGATCATGGGCGACCCCGACATTCGCAAGCTGACAGACCCCTATGCCCCAAAACGCGACAACGATTCGCACGTTCTTACCGTAGGCTGCCTAGCCCATATGCTTACGGCGCTCGACACGAAACTCAAGCTCGAATGGGAACCCGACGAGCGTCATGAACTCGAAAGCAAGCGGAACACCCTGCGCACCGCACTGTTCCTTCCGCTGGACGGCCTCAAGCGCTGCAACGTCGAGCTCAATACACAGGCGCTGCAAAAGCCCGGGACCACGGGGCAGAAAACCCCAAGACCCCATGCGGCCATCGTCGACCGCAACCGATATAACCGCATGACCGCGCACTTTTCCGCCGAGGGAGCAGCCATAAGGACGCTGATCGACCTGCTGTGCCTCCTGAGCATCAACGAGCTATTTGAGGGCTATCTCGCCCTTGTTCCCGCGACGGCACCCAAGTCGGTAGCAAAGATCATCGAGACCTGCAGACGCCAGTTTGAGCGCCATCGCAATGGCAGCGAGATGAACGCCAGCATCGCGCAGTACTACGCGGCTCATTACAAAAATGACGGATGTGCCCCTGTCGAGCATCAGCTGCGGCTCGCCTACACCACGCCCGCCGCAACGCTCCATCGCTTTGGAGCCTTTGGTGCTTGCGAGCCGCACGAACAGGCAGCCTGCCCCACAACCGAGCTCGATCTCAGGCTCGGACGAGCCCTGTAGCCCGCCAGCCCCCCCGCGGGCAACAATCCTATTCCACGACACAACCAACAGAAAGGAGTCCTCATGGACACCAATCATTCCCCCATCATCAGCCCCCTCACCATGCGTGAATCCGCCCGAGGTATCACGCTCACCAGCATTTACGATGAGATGCTCGCCCGTCGCGAGCTCTCCGTCATGGGAAACATCGAAACCCCGATGGCCCATGACCTATGCCAGCAGATTCGCCTGCTCGATGCCACCGACCCCAGCCGCCCCATCACCATATTTGTCGCCAGCGCCGGCGGAAGCGTGCGATCGGGTCTTGCGATCTATGACGCCATGCGCCTCGCATCGTGCCCCATCCGCACCGTCTGCCTGGAATTCGCCGCGTCCATGGGCGCCGTGATCTTTATGGGCGGCGACGATCGCCGTATGGCGCCCCATGCAGAGCTCATGATTCACGACCCGCTGATCCCCCAGGGGGCAGGCGGCTCGGCACTTGCGCTGCAGGAAACCAGCCGGCGTCTCATGCAGACCCGCAAGACCCTCACGCAAATCCTCTCGGACCGCAGCGGCCTCACGCCCAAGCGCATCCAGTCCCTCACTGCAAAAGACACCTACCTTTCGGCCGAGCGCGCCGTCGAGCTCGGCTTTGCCCACGAAATTCTCTCGACCACCAAGGAGGTCGCCCATGTCTAACCTCGCCAGCCGCCTCGCCGCATCTGAGTCCGCATCGTCCACCATCCTCGCCAAGGATCGAACGCTTTCCTGCGACACCCGCCAAACGGGACTCAACAACAACGCACTTGTGATCGGCCCCTCGGGAGCCGGCAAGACCCGAAACGTCCTCAAGCCCAACCTGCTGCAAATGAACGCAAGCTACATCGTGCTCGACACCAAAGGCACGCTCTGTCGCGAAGTGGGACCCGTGCTGGCAGCCCACGGTTACCGCGTGCAATGTCTCAACTTCGCCGACCTCAACACCGTCCCGGCCCTTGCGCCCGGCATCGAGCGCTGCGGCTACAACCCCCTGAGGCACATTCGCCGCAAGGCGGACGGCAGGCCCAACCAGCAGGACATCCTCTCGGTGGCAAAGGCCATCTGCCCCATCGAGGACAACAACCAGCCTTTTTGGGATCATGCGGCGGCAAACCTGCTGTCGTGTCTTATCGCCTACGTCACCGAACAGCTACCCGCCGACGAGCAGACGATCAGCTCGGTCATCAAGCTGATCGAGCACCTGCAGGACGGTGCCACGGGTCGATTGTTTGACGACCTGATCACGACCGACCCCCAAAGCTATGCCCTCTCGCTATGGCGGCGCTACGCCATTACGCAAAATGCCGAGCGCATGCACGCGAGCATCGTCGGCATCCTTGCCGAAAAGGTCATGTGTCTGGGATTCGACGGTGCGGCACAGCTCTATCGTGAGTGCCATCAGGTGGACTTCGCTTCCATGGGACACACCCCCTGCGCCCTGTTTGTAACCGTGAGCGATATCGACCGCAATCTCGATCCGCTGACCGGCCTCTTTATTACGCAGGCGTTTATGGGCCTCATTCGCGAGGCCGATAGGCAGCCCGACGGCAGCCTGCCCGTGCCCGTGCGCTTTATGCTCGATGACTTCGCAAATCTGCAGATCCCCCAGATCGACAACGTGCTCTCGATTATCCGAAGCCGCAACATCTGGGCGACGCTGCTGCTGCAGTCGACCAACCAGCTCGATGCGCTCTATGGCGAGGCACGCGCACGCTCCATCATGGGCAACTGCGACACGCATCTGGTGCTGGCGTTCCAGGATCCCGAGAGTGCCCGGGTGTTTTCCGACCGCGCCGACGCGCTGCCCAGCACGCTCATGGCGACGCCGATCGATCGCTCGTGGCTCTTTGTACGCGGTCGCACTCCCGAACAGGTCGAGCGCTTTAGGCTCGAAGACCATCCGCTCTACGGGGAGCTGCCCGAGGCGCAGCGAGGCCATGCGGAGGCCGAGATCTAGGCGCAGGGTTCTCGCAGCGCGCGGCGCCCCGACGATGTTCCACAAAGGCCGTGCGCCCCGGGACCACGGCAAAGCAAAGGGGCCCGCATCCGATAGGATACGGGCCCCTGACTATAAGGCGCGATGCGTTAACAGCAGCGACTACTTGCGATGCGCGCGGTAGAACTCGATGAGCGCCTGGGTCGAAGCGTCCTGCTCGGCCTTGGCGGCGTCGTCGTGGAAGGCCGGGGTAATCTGCTTGGCAAGCTGCTTGCCCAGCTCGACGCCCCACTGGTCGTAGGAGTCGATGCCCCAGACCGTGCCCTCGACAAACGTAATGTGCTCGTACAGGGCGATGAGCTCGCCGAGCGCGAACGGGGTCAACGTGTCGCCGAAGATCGAGGTCGTCGGACGGTTGCCCTCAAAGCAGCGGGCCGGGACGATCTGCTCGGGCGTGCCCTCGGCGCGCACCTCATCGGCCGTCTTACCAAAGGCGAGTGCCTTGGTCTGGGCCAGGAAGTTGCCCAGGAACAGCTCGTGGACATCCTGGCCGCTGTCGGTTGCGGGGTTGGCAGTGTTGGCGAAAGCGATAAAGTCGGCCGGGACCACCACGGTGCCCTGGTGCAGCAGCTGGTAGAAGGCGTGCTGACCGTTGGTGCCGGGCTCGCCCCAGAAGATCTCACCAGTGTCGGAGGTCACGGCGCTGCCGTCCCAGCGGACATGCTTGCCGTTGGACTCCATGGTCAGCTGCTGCAGGTAGGCCGGGAAACGGTGCAGATACTGGCAGTACGGAAGCACGGCGTGGCTCTTGGAGCCGAAGAAGTTGACGTACCAGACGTTGAGCAGGCCCATCAGCGCGACGGCGTTGTTCTCGAGCGGCGTGTTGCAGAAGTACTCGTCGATGGCATGGAAGCCCTCGAGGAACTGATGGAAGCGCTCGGGGCCGAGGACGACGATCAGCGACAGGCCCACGGCGGAGTCGACGGAGTAGCGGCCGCCGACCCAGTTCCAGAAACCGAAGGCGTTGGCGGGGTCGATGCCGAAGGCCTCGACCTTGTCGAGTGCGGTGGAAACGGCGACGAAGTGCTTGGCCACGGCCGCGGCGTTCTGCTCATCGGAACCGTCGATGGCGCCCTGAGCCTTGAGCTGCTCGAGCATCCAGGTCTTGACCTCGCGGGCGTTGGTGAGGGTCTCGAGCGTGGTGAAGGTCTTGGAGACGATGATCACGAGCGTGGTCTCGGGATCGAGGCCCTTGAGCTTCTCTGCCTGATCGTTGGGGTCGATGTTGGAGATATAGCGGCAGTCGATACCGGCGTCGGCATAGGGACGCAGGGCCTCGTAAGCCATGACCGGGCCCAAATCGGAGCCGCCGATGCCGATAGACACCAGGTGCTCGATCTTCTTGCCGGTAACGCCCTTCCACTCACCGGAGCGCACGCGCTCGGCGAAGGCATACATGCGATCGAGGACCTCGTGCACGTCGGCGACGACATCCTGGCCGTCGACAATGAGCTGGCCCTTATCGCTTGCCGGACGGCGCAGCGCGGTGTGCAGGACGGCACGGTCCTCGGTGGTGTTGATGTGCTCGCCGGAGAACATGGCGTCGCGGCGCTCCTCGAGCCTCACCTCGCGGGCAAGATCGCACAGCAGCTTGACGGTCTCATCGGTCACCAGGTTCTTCGACAGATCGAAGTGCAGGTCACCGGCGTCAAAGCTCAGCTTGTTCACGCGCTCGGCATCGGCGGCGAACCAGGCCTTGAGGTCGATACCATCGGCCTCGAGCTTCTCCTGATGAGCCTCGAGTGCCTTCCAAGCGGCAGTCGACGTAGCATCGATAGGTGCGGCAACAGTTGCCATAGAGTCCTCCTCAGCATACGGGCGCACGCCTCCATGCACCCGGACATTCAGATGCCACTATTCTAGCGCAGGTCAAGACTACAATCAGCGAGCGTTGCCAATCGGCCCCCAAACGGCAACCGACCAAATAGGGACAGGTTTATTTTGGCAGGTCAAACGCTTTACCAACCAAAAATAACCCGTTCTTTTATGGCAAATATTAGGCCGCAGCGCAGACGCTACCGAGCAACTCACGCAAAGGAGTCCCAATGCCCTCAAGCAGTTCGGGAGCGATAATGGCAAAAACGGGAACCTCGCCGGCTCCCGCGACGGCAGGCACCTTGCCCTCCGAGACAATGCATCCATAAGGGACAAAACCGTCTTCGCCGGTATCGAGCGCCGCCATGCGACGGGCGAGTTCGCGTGCAAAGCCAGCAGTATCGGCATCGCCGATCGCCAAGACAAAGTCCACGCCTTCGTCGGTCGCCAGGGCCACGGCTTCGTCGATTAGCTCGTCTCCCCCGTCGCCCTCAACCGAGCCGCAGCGAAACAGCACGCGCTCGAGCAGAGCTCGATCAAGCGAGCCAAGTGCCGCCGAGACAAGCTCATCACGCGTATGCTTGTCACCGCCCAACACGACCAGCGCCTTGGTGCCACCGTAGTGAGCGACCAATCGTCCGCACCAGCGAGCCACGTCTCCATCCGCAACAAGGCGCGTCGGCATACCAAACCCATAATTGACCATCTTTCCCACAACCCTTCCGTGCGCATAGGCGGTATCAATCGTTAGACTCATGCTACGAAGCGAGGTTTTCCGAGCTGTTTCGCGCTCTTTAGAGCTGCGTTAAAACCCAATCCAGCCGCACGACCATACCCACCAAAACAAACCAGTCCCTTTTTGACAGATTTTGACGGTGTCCGGACGAACGGGTATTATCGAACAGGCATTCGATAAGAACATGTGTTTGATGGGAGGACGCGTGGGGCACGAGCGTCACACCTATATCTGCATCGACCTCAAGACGTTTTACGCTAGCGTCGAGTGCGTCGACCGCGGACTCAACCCGCTCACCACCAACCTGGTCGTTGCCGACGAATCGCGCGGGCGCACGACCATCTGCCTCGCCATCACACAGGCCATGAAGGACTTAGGGATTCACAATCGCTGCCGTCTGTTTGAGATTCCCGACGGCATCGACTACATCAAAGCCGTACCGCGCATGCAGCACTACATGGAAGTGTCGGCGCAAATCTACGGCATCTATCTGGAATACGTGAGCCCGCAAGACATTCACGTCTATTCAATCGACGAATGCTTTATCGACGTGACGCCCTATCTGGACCTCTATCACACCGATGCGGAAGGCTTCGCCTGCATGTTGCGCGACGAGGTCCTGGCGCGCACCGGCATCACGGCGACGGTCGGCATCGGCCCCAACCTATTCCAGGCCAAGGTAGCACTCGATATCACCGCCAAGCACGTGCCCAGCCGCATTGGTGTACTCGACGACGAGACCTTTCGCAAAGAGATCTGGCCCCATCGTCCCATCACCGATATCTGGGGCATCGGCCCCGGCGTGGCAGCACGACTCGAAAAGTATGGCGTCTACGACCTGATGGGTGTCGCCGCACTCGACGAGAACCTGCTCTACGACGAGCTCGGCGTCAATGCCGAATATCTCATCGACCACGCCTTTGGGCGCGAACCGACAACCATCGCCGATATCCAAGCCTATCGCCCGCAAGCAACTTCGACCACCACAGGACAGGTGCTCTCGAAGGGCTATGCCTACGAGCAGGCCTACACCGTCTTGCGCGAGATGGTCGACAACGCCGTGTTGGACTTGGTCGATAAGCACGTAGTCTGCGACAGCATCTCGCTCTTTGTGGGCTACGCGAGCGAGCGCGCTGACATACGCCGCCTCGACGCCAGCGGTACAGCGCAATATGTGGACGGATGCGGCCACCTGCGCTCGAGCACATCAAGTATCGAACCCACCGCAACCGCCGGCCCCGAGCTCGCGCCCCGTGCTCCCAAGCCCGTCCAGCGCGATGACGAACGGCGCCACCAGGTGCGCGAAGCGCAGGCAATCGATGGTATCTTTGTGGGAGAGCATGGCGGCAAACCGCGTGGTGGCTATGCCGCGCTGTTCGCGCATTCCAATGCATCCCGCAAGCTGCCCGAACGCACTAATTCGTTTAAGAAGATCATGGGCTATTTCGATGATCTTTGGGCGCAAACCGTCGACCCTAAACGACCGGTCAAGCGCATCAACCTAGGCTTTGGCAATCTGGTGCCCGAAGAATTTGCCACCATCGATCTGTTTAGCGATGTCGAGGCCGATGAGCGCGAACGCGACTTGGCGCGCGCCGTGTTGGCCGTAAAAGGCAAATACGGCAAGAACGCTCTGGTCAAAGGATTGAGCTTTACCGCCGGCGCCACCGCGCGCGAACGCAACGACCAAGTTGGAGGACACCGTGCCTAAACCCAAACAACAGCCCGTGCGCCCGCCGACCGCCTTCGAGCGCCTGGCGGACCCCGAGGGCAGACGCCGCGCTACTGACCCCAAGCTCACTGCCAACGGTGCCGTGCGCGCCAACCGCGCCGCACAGTTTATGCCCTTTGCCGCCCTCACGGGATACTACGAACTCGTGCGCAAGCAGGAAATCACCGTCGAGCCAAAATGTGAGCTCACGGAAGAAAAAGCCCTCGAGCTTTCGCAAAAGCTCGAGGGCCTCAAACGCGGCGACCTAGTTCGTGTCACCTATTACGACACATACGGCTATCGTAGCCGCACGGGCATTCTCGACGAAGCGTTACCCGCATTCAAGCTGCTCAAACTCAGGGATATCGCCATCAACTTCGACGATATCCAGGACATTGAGCTACGCGGACGAGCCTAGCGACGAGAACGCTTGCGCAAGACGAGAGCAATGCCAAGCACTGCGGCAGCTGCAACCAGCAATCCCAAGACCAGCGTGAGGGTCGAGTCGCCAGCGCGAGGCAGCGAGCCGTCCTTCGGAGTCTTCTTAGCGGTCGTCGTGACGGTGGTCGTGGTGCTGCTCGACTGGTCGTTGCCACCCGTCTGGCTGCCGCCAGGCTGATCGCCGCCACCCGGCTGCGAAGGATCGGTGGGTTCCGTCGGATCCGGAGTACCGGGATCAACCGGATTCTCCGAATTCTCCTTGCGCTGGATCCAGACCTGGCAACCATAGAACGGGTTGGCGGTACCAAGGCACAGACCCTGGTTGGTCACCGCAAAGGTGCGCAGACCATGGTTATACGGATCGTTAAAGCCATTGGTCGTCAGCGTCGTAAAGTTCACGCCGTCCTCGGTCACATACATATCAAAGCCGCGCTCGGCATCGCGCAGGTAACACATGCACGTAAGGACACTCTGCAACTTCTTGAGGTTCTCCTCGCTCAGCAGCTTATCGAGCGCATCCTGAATATCGCTCGGCAGCTCGGTGCCATAGGCATCCTCGTACTGCTGCTTAAGGCTCTCATAGCTATCGAGCATGTCCTGATACTGGTCGGCAAAGGACTTGAAGTACGCGATCTCGCCATCGATCTTCTGGACATAAGCGGCGTCGTCCTCAAAGTCCTGGGACATCGTCGCGGCCTGATCGCAAAGACCGCCCGCGGCATCCTCCAGCGCATCGCTCAGATCGCCAAAGCCCTTAGCAACCTCGGTCTTCTCGTCATCGACATCGACGGCCTTGTTTGAATCATCAACCTCAGCAGCTTCGTTCGAATCATCGACCTCGACGGCCTCGTTTGAATCATCGTCCGCAAGCGTGTTCACGGGAACGATGGGGTCGTCAGGCGATTTCTTGTCGAGCAGGTGATCGAGCAGGTCCCTAAGGCGCTGAACCTGAGAGTCCCACTCCTCGGGCGTCATATCGATAATGTCGCCATTGGAGAACTGGCCGATCGGCTCAAGCAGGCTCGCGGTATCAAAGGTACCGATATACAGCTTGCCGTCGAACTTCTGCATGCGCCAAATGTACTGGTTCTCGTTTCGGCCAAAGCCCGAAGTCAGGCCGGAAATACCGCCCTCGGGGAACATGTCGGTGCGATCGCCAACGACGAGCTCCATGTTCTCGTCCTTGTCCATGCGATAGATGTTAACCGACTGCTCAAGATTGGCATTCACAAACGAGCAGTCAACGCCACCCATGCTGCCCTTGCCGCCCTCTTCGGTGTTGGATTTGTTGAACAGGATGCGCTCGAGGGCAATCTCCTCGTCGTTGTATTCACCGATATAGAGGTAGTCGTTGTAGACGATGAGGTTGGCAGCGCCAGAACGGGTACGGGCAGGATCGATGCCAAAGCAGTACTTTGCACCGTCCGTCTTCTGATCGCCGACAATGGGAGTCCACGAATAGCTGCCGTCGGCATTCTTGTCGCCACGGACCATGGCAAACGACTGCATGGAATTATCATCGGGAGCGTTCTCGGGCGTACCGGTGCAGATGGTCGCATAGAGATGGCCATTGTACGAGACCATATCCCAAATGGCGCCGCCGTAGATGCTGTCCTGATAGCGAATCGCCGGATAGCCAAACAGCGTCTCCGAGTTGGCAATCTCGGTGAAGCTGTCCTGGCCCTTCGAGGGGTCAGACGACGTCAGGATTGTCGACACAAAATTACCGTTCGCGTCTTTACCCACATTACTGATGACGAGCTGGCCATCATGGACGCACATGCCGCGGATACCGGTAGAAATGCCCTGCTTGTAGGCAGCACCGTAATCCTGCATGCTCGAAAGGCCCTGATAGACAACTTTGTACTCATCCGTCTTAGGATCGATCTCGTATACAGCAGGCAGGCCGCCTTTGCCGTCATTGGTCCTGACGCTGCCGCAGAAATAGAGCTTACCCTTATAGCTCACGGCATTGCGGAACAAAGGAGCGA
This sequence comes from uncultured Collinsella sp., assembly GCA_900544425.1. Lineage (GTDB taxonomy): Bacteria > Actinomycetota > Coriobacteriia > Coriobacteriales > Coriobacteriaceae > Collinsella. The sequence goes on along the minus strand of UQUX01000020.1, from coordinate 7,252 downwards.
CGCCGTTGAGCGATTCAGAGAGTAGCAGCTTGGTCTCACCGGTCTTGGTATTGATCTTGACCAAGATGCCGCCGCTGTCCTTGTCGGCCGTGCCGTCCTCCTTCTGCTGTCCATAGAAGAAGGTACCGTTAAACATGGCCTCCAGCGTCAGGCGCATGGTTTCGACATCAAAGGAATCGCCCAGCGTGCTGTTCATGAGCGTCAGCGTGTTGCCCATCGCCGCATAGCAGGTGCCCACATAAAGCCAGTCACCATAGCTCGCAGCCGCCCAAGTGTAGCTCTGGCCGCGATCGCCTTCGTTGTTGGCCGTATTACCATCGGCGCCCGGAACGGCAACGGCACCGTTACCCTGGTAGTCGACGATGCCATCCGGCTGCGACGTTCCTACCGTAGGATGCGAGAGCTTCTCAAAGGAATACCCATTTCCCGCATTGTAGGTAACGGCACCCGATGCGTCTTCGGCGTGCGCCGGCAGCGGCGATACCAAGATAGCGGCAAGCGCTGCCACCAAGCCAAGTGTTCCCACTCGTCTCATAAGGTTATAGCCTCCCCTGTCCTAAAGCCCAGTTTTAGCATTCTTCATTTCTGTCCACGGTTAATTGCAATCTGAGCACAGCAACAATCAGTGTATAAATATACACCTGTAATTTTTTGGACGGGTTCATAGATGCTCGATTGGTAGCGAATTCCGCGCAAACCGTCACCAAACTCCACTTTTGCCGCATCTAAAGGTTATTTTTGCGCAAATTTTTGGATGCCGATAGTCACAATGGGCAGGAGGCTGGTACCCACCGGAGAGGGCAACGCCTACATTTTCATAACGTAATAGCCCGCACCCCTCACTGCCGTCTCGAGTGTGTCGCGATCAACCGGGCGCTTCGAGCGCACGCGTGCCGTGTGGTCCGCGTACGTTACCGTAGCCCACACGCCATCAAGCGCATTGAGGGCATTCGTCACATTCCGGGCGCAGCCGTCGCAACTCATGCCGCCGATAAGGAGTTCCTCACGATAGGGGTAGTGGGACTCGTCGGTGTCTGCCACCACAACCTTTTTGGCCTTCTTGCCGCTCGCACCATCGCTGCAGCAACTCTTCCCGTGTGTCGAAGCGGCAATGCGACGCAGTCCAAAAAACATGCCGACGGCAATGACGGTCAGCACGATGAGATTCGCAGGGTTGAGCAAGTCACTCATGCGTTCCCCTTTCAGTAGCACTATCTAGATACCCCCATGGGGTGTCCCCATCTTAACCCAAAATCATGTCCGTTCGGTCAATTAGTTTTCCTCTTCAAACTTTTTTGTTGACCATGGCTTACTTTCGTGTATAAGTTTTCCTAGGCTAACAGTTTAGATCCGTAAGGAGCGACGTGACTCGAACCATAGACATCTCAACGTTTCAGGCAGCAGTCGTGCGCAACTGCTCCCCCACGCTCGCGGGCATCAAGCCGGCATCGCTCTTTACCTATCCAGGCACCTACGCCCACGGGGACGGCTCGACCGCAACAGAAACCATCGCAGAACGCCGAGCACGCCTGCTCAACGTTATCGCCCAGTGCAACCGCGAGCTTGACCCGCTTGGCATCCACCTGAGTGTTTTGGTCTGGCGGCCCTGCGGAGCGCTCGTGTACGTGTACCGAGCCAAAAGCCTCACCACCTATTTCGCGGACCCTTGCGCCAAAACGGCGCTCGCCTCGGAAGGCTACGACACGAGAGACCTTTCGACATGCCTTGTGCATTTGGCATCACGCATCACGCTCGCGAGTAATAACGTCGCGGAATGCGCCTGTAGCCAGACTCGATGCGCACTACCCCAGCAAGCTAGCTGCAGCAACGACTGCACCTGCGAGTTTCCGCACGAAATAGGCTACTTCCTAGGATATCCCTACGACGACGTGCACGAGTTTATCGTCCAGCGCGGCGAGAACTATAAGGTCTTTGGGGCCTGGAAGGTCTACGCAAATGTCGAGCAGGCACTTGCGACGTTTGATGCCTACCGCGCCTGCACCCAATACTTCACCTTTGTCTATCAGCAGGGCTACAGCTTGGCGCAACTTGCCCAGGCAACCCGATAGAACATAGAAGCCGTGGCAACCTGCCGCACAACTGAAAGGACTCAACATGAGCAAGATCGCCGTCGTCTACTGGAGCGGCACGGGCAACACCGAGGCCATGGCAAACCTCGTTGCCGAAGGTGCAACCGATGCCGGCGCCGAGGCAGAGGTCATCTCCTGCGCCGACTTCTCCGCAGACAAGGCCGCTGGCTATGACGCTATCGCCTTCGGCTGCCCCGCCATGGGTTCCGAGGAGCTTGAATATGATGAGTTCCAGCCCATGTGGGATGAGGTCAAGGAGACCCTCGGCGACAAGAAGGTCGTCCTCTTTGGCTCTTATTCGTGGGCCGAGGGCGAATGGATGGACAACTGGAAGGCGGACGCCGACGCGGAGGGCGTCAACGTCGTCGATTCCGTCATCTGCTACGACGCCCCCGATGATGAGAGCGAAGCGGCCTGCCGCGCCCTTGGAGCCGAGCTCGCCTAGCGGCAATGAGCTCCGCCCGCAACGCGCATTGCAACAAAACACATTCGCGTCCCAACAAAAACGGGAGCCGGATCACATCCGGCTCCCGTTTTCTGCTATGTCAGTCATATAAAGCGGCTACGAGATATTGCCCAAGAACGCCTTGGTGCGCTCGCTCTTGGGGTGGTCGAAGACCTCGCTCGGCGTACCCTCTTCCACAATGACGCCGCCGTCCATAAAGACGACGCGGTCGGCGACATCGCGGGCAAAGCCCATCTCGTGCGTCACGACGATCATGGTCATACCGTCGTGCGCCAGGTCGCGCATGACGCCCAGAACGTCGCGCACGAGCTCAGGGTCGAGCGCCGACGTGGCCTCGTCAAAGAGCATCACGTGCGGGTTCATCGACAGGGCGCGGGCGATGGCCACGCGCTGCTGCTGGCCGCCCGAGAGCTGGCTCGGCATAAAGTCGATGCGCTCGGCCAGGCCGACCTTGGTCAGCTCCTCGACGGCGATCTTCTCGGCCTCTTCCTTGCTGCGCTTGAGCACCTTTTGCTGCGCAAGCATGACGTTCTTTTTGACCGACAGGTGCGGGAACAGGTTGAACTGCTGAAACACCATGCCCAGGTGCGTGCGCACTTTGTTGAGGTCGACGCCCTTGGCACACACATCCACGCCCTCGACGACAATCGAGCCGCTCGTGGGATGCTCCAGGCGATTGATGCAGCGAAGCATCGTCGACTTGCCCGAGCCTGAGGGGCCCAAGACCACAACGACCTCACCCTTGTGCACATCCAGATCGATATCGCGCAGGACCACGTTGTCCCCAAAGGCCTTCTGGAGGTTCTTGATGCTGACGACGACCTCGTTCGAGTTATTGGTTTCGCTCATGATAGGACCTCCTTACAGACCGGCGATGTGATCGGCGGGCGTCGCGACAACCTGTCCGGCGCTCTTGGCGGGACGCTTCTTCTTGGTCTCGGCCGTGCCCAAAAGCCTCGCCTCAAGACCGCTCACCAAGCGAGCGAGCGGCAGGGTGATGACCAGATAGAACAGGGCGGCAACCACGTACGGTGTAATGGAGCCCGTCGTGGCCACGATGGTACGGGCGTTCATGACGATCTCGACCACACCCACGGCGGCAAGCAGCGACGTATCCTTGTAAAGCAAGATAAACTCGCTGGTCAGCGTAGGCAAAACATTACGGAACGTCTGCGGAATCATGACATAGAGCAGCGTCTGGAACGCGTTCATGCCCAGCGAACGCGCAGCCTCGTTTTGGCCCTTGGGGATCGATTGAATACCGGCACGGAAGATCTCGCATAGGTACGCAGACGAGTTCATGGCCATGACGATAACGCCAAGCACGTAGTCATCAACCTTGACGCCGGCCAACGGCAGACCGAAGAACGCGATATAGATCTGCAGGAACGCCGGCGTACCGCGGATGATATTCACATAGATGCCGGCGAGGCAGCGCAGGATGCGCGACTTGGAGATGCGCATGAGCGACAAGGCAAAGCCAAAGGGAATTGCCAGCGGAAACGCCACAAGCACGATCGAGAGCGACATAAGGAAGCCCTTAAAGACGATCGGCAGGCTTTGGACCAAAATGACCGGGTTTAAGAACAGGCGCAGGAACATATTGGAGTTCCAGGCCTCGACCCACGGCTGCTCCTTAAGATCGGTCAGGAAGTTATCGAATGCCGTCACGCCCTTGATCTCCACCGACGGAATCTTGGAGATCTTCTTGGTCGAGCCATCGGCCAAAGTGCAGGTGCCGCTAAAGGCCTCATCGCCGCCCTCGACGGGGAAGGTCACGCCGTAAACCTCGACACGGAAAAAGCCGCCGGCAGGCGCCGTCTCGCCAAAGTCAATCTTGAGCGTCTGGCCGTCAGCCTTGCACGTGGGCTTCATGGGCGTACGATCCATGAGGTCCTCGCCCGAGAGCATCGTCAATCGCGTGTCATCGGTACCAAACGTCGTGCCGTCGACAAACGTCAGCGAAAGACCGCTCAGCTCCTCATCGGCATCGGCCTGGACCTCCCAGGTAATGCGCGTCTCGGTGCCACCGACCACGTCGCTGCCCGAACCGGTATTGGGACGCGCGGTGATCTTTGCGGTCTCGAGCGCCTGAGCGGTCGAAGGCGCGGCTGTCCCCGCGCACAGCAAAGCGAGCGCCACAGTCAGGGCGCAGGCTAGTTTTTGGAGCATCGAGGGCAGCGGGAAGCGCCGACCCATGGCCCCTTCGTTCAATCGAGACAAGGTGGCTCCTATCGTAGAAGTTGCCGGCAAAACGAGACGGAAATGCTCTCCGTCAAGAGAAGCGCAAAGGCCCTCTCCGCCAAAACGGAAAGGGCCCGCGCGCAATCAAGTAGTTATTTTACTTGATGTTGTACTTAGCCATGAGGGCGTCAACGGTACCGTCGTCGGTCAGGTCCTTGATGGCCTGGTTGATGTCGTCCTTGAGCTTGGTGTTGCCCTGGTTGATGGCGATGGCGTACTCCTCGCCGGTGCTGATCTGCTTAATGGTCTGGCAGGTGCTGAACTGCTCGGCGGTCAGCTGGCTGGCAACGGAGCGGTTGGTGACTACGGCGTCGCCCTTATCGGACTGCAGGGCGCTGAAGCACTCGGTGGCGTCCTTGTAGGGGACGATCTTGGCCTTGGGGAAGTTCTCCTGGGCAAAGGACTCGGCGGTCGAGCCAGACTGGACGATGATGGTAGCGTCGGCGTTGTTGAGCTTCTCGCTGTAGTTGTCGGCCGTGATGTCGGTGTTATCGACCTTGGTCACGATAGCCTGATCGTCCATGTAGTAGGAATCAGAGAAAGTGACTTCCTTCTCACGCTCGGGCGTGTCGGTGATAGCCGCGATGGAGACGTCATACTTGGCGCCCGAAGCGACACCCGGAACCAGCGTGTCAAAGTCATTGTTGACATACTCGACATCCAGGCCCAGCTTGTCGCCGATAGCCTTGATGAGCTCAAGGTCAAAGCCCTGATAATCGCCGTTGTCATCCTTGTACTCAAACGGAGCGTACTCGGCAGAGGTGCCGACGGTCAGCGTACCGTCCTTGACGAGCGCGTACTCCTTGGAGCCGTCGACCTTCTCGACCTTAGCGTCGTCAGAGCTGCTGGAACCGGCATCAGAACCAGAGGTGGCGTTAGACGAGCCGCAGCCCGTCAGAGCGAGGGCGAGCGCCATAGCGCCCGTGGCGGCAAATGCGCCAAGCTTCTTCAGCTTCATAATCAGTCTCCTTCCGGTGACCTCGTTTGATTCAGAGGTCTGCAAAAACTGTTGGCTATTATGCACCCGGAATTACGAATCTGCAATGAGAAAACTGATTGAAACAAACCCATAACGTGAATGGAATACTCTACTTTGTGACAGTCATTACTGCTGCAATGACCTTAATAGTCTAATTTCAGTTGCATAACCTGCAAGTTCGTTCGGAGTCTCCAAAATAAACGGCAGCGAACGCAAGTGGCCATTCGATACAATATTCTGCATAACCTGCATACCGCCACCAAATTCCTCGCTGCCAAGGTATCCCTTGCCGATGCACTCGTGACGATCTTTATGGGCGCCACAAGGGTTCTTCGAATCGTTGATGTGTACGGCATGCAAGCGATCGATACCCACCACGCGGTCGAACTCGTCGAGTACGCCGTCCAGATCATGGATGATGTCGTAGCCGGCATCGCTCACATGACAAGTGTCTAGGCAAACGCCCAGCTTGGACGACAGCTCGGGGCGTTTGCCGGCAACACCCTCAATGATGAGCGCCAGTTCCTCAAAGCTGCGGCCCACCTCGGTACCCTTGCCGGCCATGGTCTCGAGCAGCACTGTCGTCTGCTGGCCCTCAAACATCACCTGGCACAGGGTGTCGACAATCATCTGAATGCCGGCGTCGGAGCCCTGCCCCACATGCGCACCGGGATGGAAGTTGTAGTAGTTGCCGGGCAGCGCCTCCATGCGCCGCAGGTCCTCTGCCATAGCCTCCAAGGCGAACTCGCGCGCCCGCTCTTTGGCAGAACAGGGGTTGTAGGTATACGGGGCATGCGCCACCAGCGGTCCAAAGTCGTTTTGCGACATAAGCTCGCGCAGAGCCGCCACGTCATCCATGTCAAGTTCTTTTGCCTTGCCACCGCGCGGGTTGCGCGTAAAGAACGCAAAGGTATTGGCGCCAATGGACAACGCCGTCTCCCCCATTGCCCGATAGCCCTTCGTCGTCGAAAGATGACACCCGATCGTCAGCATCTCCAGCTCCCTCCTCATCAGTTGCGGAAAAATACGGTCTATTGGTGCCTTATTTTGGCGCAAACAGACCGTATTCCACCGCAAGTTATAAAAGGGGCATCAGAGATGTGGGCCGCCAGGCACCACGGGCGCCGGCGTCATGATCCCCTACGTGTCAGCGCCAAGTCCTAGAGGGATAGACGAATCGCATCGATGATGTGTGCACAGCGCTGCGTGGCGGCAAGGGGCATGACGGGACTCTCGAGTTTCCCCGCCTGAATAAGCTGCGTCGCATGCTGGATTTCGCCGTAGAAATCATCGATCTCAAACGGGGCATTTATTTCTAGCGTTCGACCGTCGGAATACTTCACATGGGCGAGCTCGGGGCGATGGAGCCGCTCGATTTCCAACGAGCCCCGCTCACAGGCAATCGTTAAGCGGCTTTCATATGTTGCTTTGCCGTCGCACGCCATATGAATGGGTATACCGCCGACGCTCATA
>UQUX01000019.1 GCA_900544425.1 uncultured Collinsella sp. | reverse complement strand
GGGCGGCCTTAATGACCTTTCCGTGAGCCGTACGAGCTTCGACTGGGGCATCCAGGTTCCGTTTGACGAGGGCCATGTGACCTATGTATGGTTCGACGCGCTGCTCAACTATATGACGGCCGTCGGCTACGGTGTCGACACCGACGAGGCGCGTGCCGAGCTGGCCTATCGCTGGCCCGCGCAGTTCCACATCGTGGGTAAGGACATCATTCGCTTCCACTGCGTCATTTGGCCCGCCATGCTCATGGCCATCGGCGAGGCCCTGCCCGAGCACGTCTTTGCCCACGGCTTCCTGACCGTGCGCAATGCCGAGACTGGCAAGGCCGAGAAGATGTCCAAGAGCCGCGGCAACGCCATCGCTCCGCAGGACGTTATCGACATGCTGGGCGTCGAGGGCTATCGCTACTACTTCATGACCGACGTGGTTCCCGGCACCGACGGCGCCATCAGCTTCGATCGCATGGAGCAGGTCTACAACGCTGACCTGGCCAACAGCTGGGGCAACCTTATCTCGCGTTCGCTCAACATGAGCGGCAAGTACTTTGACGGTTGCGCGCCTGCCAAGCCCGCGTCGTTCGATACGTTTGACAACCCTCTGGCAAAGATCGCCGACGGTCTGGTTGAGCGCTACATGGCCAAGATGGACGTGCTCGATTACGGCGGAGCCAAGGATGAGGTCATGGAGCTCATCCATGCTGCCAACCACTACATCGAGGACTCTGAGCCCTGGGCGCTTGCCAAGGACGAGGCCAAGGCTGACGAGCTGGCGTTTGTGATCTACAACCTGCTCGAGGCCATCCGCATTGCCGCTCACCTGCTGATGCCGCTCATGCCTCAGACTTCCGTCGAGGCCCTGCGTCGCCTGTCCTGTGAGAACGAGGCCGCGACCGACGACCTCAAGGGCATTTGCGCTTGGGGCCTGCTTGCTGGTGGTCAGCCCGTCGAGAAGGGTGAGCCGCTGTTCCCGCGTCTGGGCTAAGACGTAGCGCGCCATATCGGCAATTTGCTGTTTAGCTGTAAGGGCATGGCCGCCACGGTCCATGCCCTTTTGTTTCAAGACGCCGCCATCATGCTAAGGAGGCAACCATGACAACTTCGCCTTTGGCAAACCCCACGGCCACCAGGGAGCTGCTAGAGGAGTTTGGCCTTGCGACTAAGCATCGCCTGGGCCAGAACTTTCTAATCGACAATCATGTGATCGAGCGTATCTGCGAGCTTTCCGAGCTTGCAGGTGACGAGCGCGTACTCGAGGTGGGTCCGGGTTGCGGTACGTTGACACTTGCGTTGCTGCAGGAAGCGGCGTGCGTCACGTCGATTGAGGCAGATCCCGAGCTCGAGCCGGTGCTCGATGCTCACGCCGCCGACTACGCCAACTTCCACTTTATCATGGGCGACGCGCTTAAGGTGGGCCCGGAGCAGATTGAGCAGGCTGCCGGCGGCGAGCCCACGGTATTTGTCGCGAACCTGCCCTATAACGTGGCGGCGACGATCATTTTGCAATTTTTCCAGACGATGCCGGCGCTCAAGCGTGCCGTCGTCATGGTGCAAAAGGAGGTTGCCGATCGCATTGCCGCAGCGCCGGGCAACAAGACCTATGGCGGCTATACGGCAAAGCTCGGCCTGTACGCGCAGGTGACGGATCGCTTTGAGGTGCCGCCGCGTTGCTTTATGCCGGCGCCGCACGTGGACTCGGCCGTCGTGCGTATCGACCGTGTTGACGGCGTGGTGCCCGAAGGACTCGATCGCGAATTTGTGGCCCGCGTGATTGATGCTGCATTTGCTCAGCGTCGCAAGACCATCCGCAATTCCATGAGCGCCAACGGTTTTGCCAAGGACGTGCTCGATGCCGCTTTTGAGGTTTGCGGTATCGCACCCACCACGCGCGCCGAGACGCTCGATGTTGCCGACTTTGTCCGTCTGGCCCGGGAGCTAATCCATGACGCCTAATGCCGAACGCGTGACGTTTACCAAGAAAAAGAAGACGGTTGCTTGTCCCGTGCCCTTGGCGCCGCTTGCCGACACGCATGCACATCTGCTTTCGTTTTGGGGCAAGGATGTGCCCGAGACGCTCGTGCGCGCCAAAGCCGCGGGCGTCGACCTGTTGGTGACGATGTTCGACCCCATTGCTGACAAGCGCAGCGTGGCGGACTATAGCGACTGGCTGGTGCGCGAGATTCTTCCGATGCAGGATATCCCGCAGATCAAGTATCTTGCCGGCGTGCATCCGTATGGCGCGCCGGACTATACCGACGACGTTCATGCACAGGTCGTTGCGGCACTTGATGACCCCTTATGCGCCGGTATTGGCGAAATCGGCCTGGACTACCACATGGACTATGACGACGATATCGCGCCGGCACCCCATAACGTGCAGATTGATTGCATGGCGCGCCAGCTCGAGCTTGCCGTGCGCCGCAATGTGCCGGTGGAGCTGCACCTGCGTCACGAGGACTCGGATGGGGAGCGCACCTCGCACGTTGATGCGTACAACGTACTGCGCGAGGTGGGTGTGCCCCAGGCTGGTTGTGTGCTGCACTGTTTTGGCGAGGACCGCGCCACGATGGAGCGCTTTGTGGATTTGGGCTGCTATATCGCCTATGGCGGTGCGGCCACTTTTAAGCGCAACGACGATGTGCGCGAGGCATTTGCGGCAACTCCACTCGATCGAATTTTGTTCGAGACGGATTGCCCGTATATGGCTCCGGAGCCCATCCGCGGTCTTGAATGCGAGCCCGCAATGATCTCCATTACGGCAAACACGCTGGTCAACGACCGTGTCGATCGCACGGGTGAGGACGCCGAAACAATCGTGCAAGCCGCTTGGGAGAATGCCTGCAAACTTTTTCAAAAATAGTTCTTGCGTTCGTGGTGGCGCTCCGTTATTCTAATTCCTGCACGCGGGCGTGGCGGAATTGGCAGACGCGTACGGTTCAGGTCCGTATGGGGGCAACCCCATGAAGGTTCAAGTCCTTTCGCCCGCACCATTAAATGAAAGAGCTCCCAGCAATGGGAGCTTTTTTGTTATGGGCCTCTTGTTGATGTCACGTTGCTGCTTCGTGCGGGTATCCTAGTGCCAACGTGTGCCTATCAGAGGAGAGACCATGCTGTTGTCCGGTATCATCGCCGCCCTTACCAGCCTTTTGATTCCCATCATCATTTTGTTGTTACTGCTTCCCAACGCCTGCTATGTCGTTGAACAGCAGCATGCCGTGATCATCGAGCGTCTGGGCAAGTTTAACCGCATCGTCAACGCGGGCTTCCACATGAAGGTGCCCGTGATTGACCGCAAAGCCGCCACGGTGAGTCTGCGCACCATGAAAAACGGTTTTGGCATCGACGTTAAGACCCAGGACAACGTGACCATCGGCCTTGAGGTCTCTGCTCAGTACCACGTGAGCTATGACATGGGCGCCGGCCCGGCAGATTCGGGTATCTACAAGAGCTACTACATGCTGCAGGAGCCCGTCGACCAGATGCGTGACTTCATCACCGACGCCCTGCGCTCTTCGATTCCCGTCTACACACTCGACGAGGTCTTTGCCAAGAAGGATGACATCGCCAAGGATGTCAACGCTACCGTTTCCGAGCAGATGGCCGCCTACGGCTTCACCCTCGTGTCGACGCTCATCACCAAAATCGCACTGCCGACCGAGGTCGAGAACTCCATGAACGACATCAACGCCGCCCAGCGCAAGCGCGCTGCGGCACAGGAGCTCGCCGAGGCCGACCGCATCAAGCGCGTCACCGAGGCGACCGCCGAGGCCGAGGCTATGGAAAAGGCGGGCGAGGGCATCGCCAACCAGCGCAAGGCCATCGCACTGGGTATCAAAGATTCGCTCGAGATCATCCAGGAGACGGGTGTCGGCAATGACGAGGCCAACCAACTGTTCATGTTTACGCAGTGGTCCGAGATGATGACGGAGTTTGCTCGCACGGGTAAAACCTCGACGGTCGTGCTGCCGAGCGACTTCTCGCAGTCGGCCTCTATGTTCGAGCAGATGCTGACCGCCGGCAAAGTTCAAAACGATTCGAAGGAGTAGACGCGCGTGAAATACACCGTCGTTTGCGTCGGTAAGCTCAAGGAGCGCTTTTGGAAGGACGCGTGCGCTGAGTACACCAAGCGCCTAGGCGCCTATGCCAAGGTGGATATCCGCGAGGTGGCCGATATCGACCCGGCTAAGGCGGGCGGCGTGGATGCCGCGCGCGACAAGGAGGGGGCGGCAATTCTTGCTGCATTGCCGTCTCGAGCGCATGTGATCCTGCTGGCTATCGAGGGCAAGGAGCGTTCGAGTGAGGAGCTCTCGGCGAGGCTCGACGATCTTATGCTGCGAGGCAGCAGCGACATCGCCTTTGTGATTGGCGGTTCGGACGGCGTGAGCGATGAGGTGCGCGCCCGCGCCGACGAGATGCTCAGCTTTGGACGCATTACCTTGCCGCATAACTTGGCGCGCGTGGTGCTGCTGGAGCAAATCTACCGCGCCTGCAAGATCAGCCGTGGCGAGCCGTATCACAAATAGGTCGGCAATACGAAACAATGGCGTGGGACAATAGCTTTCGTTTTGAAGAGCGTGTCTGAGAGGACTATGAGATATGAAGATTGGATTTGTCGGTTTTGGCAATATGGCGAGCGCTATGGCCGATGGCTGGATCGCTGCCGGTGTAGCTGCGAGCGACATGTGCGCCTGCGCGGGTCGCTACGACGCACTGGTTGAGCGCTGCGAGGCGCGCGGCATGGTCGCCTGCCACGATGCCGCCGAGGTTGTCGCCGCATCCGATATCGTGGTCGCTGCGGTCAAACCGTACATGATCGAGAAGGTATTCGCCCCGCTCAAGGATGCTCTTGCCAAAAAGGTCGTTCTGTCGGTTGCCTGGACCTGGGACAGTGCCAAGTGGGAGCAGGTCCTGCCGGGCGTCGCGCATATCTCGACGGTGCCCAACACACCGGTTTCGGTGGGCGAGGGCGTCATCGCTTGCGAGAAGGCTTCCACGCTTAGTGATGAGCAGAGCGCCGTGGTGCTTGATCTGCTTGGCAAACTCGGTGCGGTGGTCGAGCTCGATACGAGCCTGCTGTTTGTGGGCGGCACGGTGGGTGGTTGCGCTCCGGCATTTGTCGCCATGGCAATCGAGGCCCTGGGCGATGCGGCGGTCAAGCACGGTATCCCGCGTGCCGATGCCTATCGCATTGTGAGCCAGATGGTGCTAGGTACGGCAAAGCTGCAGCTTGCAACTGGCCAGCATCCTGCGGCGATGAAGGATGCCGTATGCTCGCCCGGTGGTGCCACCATCAAGGGCGTCGTTGCGCTCGAGGACGCTGGCATGCGCAGCGCCCTGGTCAAGGCAATCGACGCAACTCTCCAGTAAAACCGACCAAAAAAAGGACGGGTTTATTTTTGGCAGGTATTTTCTGCGGTTTTGTCCTTTTAGCGAAAAGCGCCCCGCAACTGGCTCAATTCCAGTTGCGGAGCGCTTGCGTTTGCCCAGATAAAACAGACCAAAATAAACCTGTCCCTTTTTGGCAGGTTAGTCCCAGAAGCTGTCTTCCTCATCCTCGGACTTGGGTCCGCGGTCGACGTACATCTTATGGGTACGCTTCTCCATTACAAAGGCAAGAATCGCAAATAACAGGATGCCGCCGGCGAAAAGGATGGCAAAACCGGTGCGGGTGCCAAACAAAAAGGAAAAAACTGCGTCCATTGGGTGCCTTCTTGCGTAGTTGAGTTGGGTCGTAAACGCTCATAAGTATATACTTGCCCATACATGTACAAGGTTGCAACCTAAATGGAATGTATATCGCCGGAGGATCTAATGCTTGATATCAAGTTTGTTCGCGAGAATCCCGATGCCATCGATGTCGCCATGGCTAACCGCCAGACGTCTTGGGATCGCGAGAAGTTCTTTGAGCTCGACGACGAGCGCCGTGCCGTCATCACCGAGGTCGAGGAGCTCCAGGCTACGCGCAACGCCGAGTCCAAGAAGATCGGCGCCCTGATGAAGGAGGGCAAGAAGGACGAGGCCGAGGCCGCCAAGGAGGCCGTGCGCGCCGTCAACGAGAAGATTGACGGTCTGGCCGAGCGCCGTACTGCTCTCGAGCAGGAGCAGTACGACTTCATGGCTCACCTGCCCAACATTCCTTGCGAGGCCACGCCGTACGGCAAGGACGAGGACGAGAATATTGAGCGCCGTCGTTGGGGCACCCCGCGCGAGTTCGACTTCGACTTTAAGCCGCATTGGGATCTGGGCACCGATCTGGACATCCTCGACTTCGAGCGCGGCAACAAGCTCTCCGGCAGCCGTTTTACCGTTCTCGGTGGCGCCGGCGCCCGCCTGGAGCGCGCCCTCATCAACTTCTTCCTCGATACGCACACCAGCCGTGGTTTTAAGGAGTGGTGGCCGCCCATCGTCGTCAAGCGTCAGACCATGTTTGGCACGGGTCAGCTGCCCAAGTTCGAGGACGACGCCTACCACGTCTCGGGCGACAACTTCCTGATCCCCACCGCCGAGGTCGTGCTCACCAACCTGCACGCCGGCGAGGTCCTCGACGCCGACACCCTGCCGCGCCGCTACACCGCCTTCACCCCCTGCTTCCGCGAGGAGGCCGGTTCCGCCGGTCGCGACACCCGCGGCATCATCCGTCAGCACGAGTTCGACAAGGTCGAGATGGTCAAGTTCGCTAAGCCGGAGGAGTCCGACGAGGAGCTCGAGAGCATGACCGCCGAGGCCGAGTACCTGCTGCAGCAGCTGGGCCTTCCGTATCGCGTGATTAGCCTGTGCACCGGCGACTTGGGCTTCTCTGCCCGTCAGACCTACGACGTCGAGGTCTGGCTGCCGAGCTACAACGCCTACAAGGAGATCAGCTCCTGCTCCAACTGCGGCGACTTCCAGGCCCGCCGCGCCAACATCAAGTACCGCGACCCCGAGAACTTCAAGGGTTCGCGCTACCTGCACACGCTCAACGGTTCCGGCCTGCCGGCCGGCCGCACCATGGCCGCCATTCTGGAGAACTACCAGAACGCCGACGGCACCATCACGATTCCCGAGGTCCTGCGTCCTTACATGGGTGGTCTCGAGAAGATCGAGCCGGTCGCGTAAGTTGGCTGCATAGGGGATATGCAAGGGCGCTCCTTCGGGGGCGCCCTATTTCGTGCGCAGGTCCATACCATGCCGTGCGGACAGCTCAATAGAAAACACACGAACAACTGTTCTGTATACAGCCATCTACCTGCTATGCTTTTGCTAAATAAGAGCGAGAGAAAGGGGACGCGATGGAGCTGTTTGATGATCGGGTGGTTTTGTTTGAGAGCGACGAGGGCGGGGAGTACCTGCTTGTAACGTGTGAGCCGTCTGGCATGGGCGGCCTGGTGGTTCGGCAGACGAGTGAGGGTCCGTTGACACAATGGTGCTTTGAGGAGTCGCCGCATGTGGTCGAGACCTTTGTGACGCACGAGGGGCTTGTGGCGCTGGAGCACTTCTATGGAGTTGGGACTTCCAACCAGGTCGCGCGCATGCTGAGCATCTCGTTTGCCGATTATGATTGTGCCCAGCGGGTGAGATCGCTCCTGAGGGAACTTGATGCCAAGTTTGACGTGATCGAAAAGCCAATCGATCGTACGGGGAACAGCGGTATATGCGGAGCAGCATGACAAAACTGCGTTCCACAAAAAAGTTTGAGATTGTGCTTGACTCCAATAAGCTAAAGTGGTTTTATATGTCTTGCGCTGCGGCGTTACCTCAGCTGGATAGAGGGTCTGACTACGAATCAGAACGTCATAGGTTCGAATCCTATACGCCGCACCATTTGAGATTAAAGCTCCCGGCAACGGGGGCTTTTCTTTTATGTCGCCGCTGCATGGATTCGAACCTCGGTCGAGGCGCGAGCGTGAAGCGGACGATTTCCTGTCGACTCGTGTAAGATTCCGAGTAGATGTCGCGACTTATTCGCGACCACTCCTTCTTCAAGCGACCGATCAGGGTGATACTTCGTGGCAGAGCGTCCGACATACAAGCTCAGGTTTCTCGATCCCAAGAAGCGCTTTCCGGCGATGCCCGAGCAGCCTGCGGGACGCTCATATGGCGTGGTCTGGAAACTCTTTGGCGAGGATCAGCTTGAATCTTGTTATGTCGTCGAATTCGTTGGCAAAAGTCATGTGTCGCTTTTGGGCTACGTAAGCGTTTCGGGTGAGGTGTACAAGGTGGACCGCCCCGTCAGCGAGGCTCCGCTGCCCAACGATCCCGACATGGAACTGGTCCTTGACGAGTCGGATTCCAGTATTGGTGAGATTATGGTAAGGGAAGCCAACGGTGCAATGCGCGCGTGTGCGCAAACTGCCGGCTCTCCCGAAGGCCCCATGCGCGAGCAGTCCGACCACGAGACATGGAATTCGACCCGCGCCCTTCCTTACGGCGAGTTCATGGCCTCGATGTTCTTGCGCTACGTGATATTTGCCAACTCCGAAAGCGCTATTGTGAACACGGCGGACGCCGGCGGACTCGACGAGGGTATGCAAAACGTTGTCGACAAGATCAAGCTCGTAAAGTTGCCCGAGCCGGTCGAGGTGTTTTTGGGCTTTAACACGGCACCGCTCCCCGATGCTATCGAGACGCTGCTCTACCGCGTTGACCATGCCGAGAATCCGAGCGGTATCGAGCGTTATGCCGCCGCCCTCATGAGTGAAATTGACTTGCCCCGCCTGCGCACCATCGCCGCCAAGTCCGAGATGAGCCTGGCTCGCATTGATCGCTCAAAGCTTTTTTATCTCAATTTTGATCGTAGCCTGTTGGACCAGGACGAGATTGACATGCTGCTTGCAATAGAGTGCCGTCTCAACCGCCTCTCCGGCATCCTTGAGCGCATCGGGGCCGGATTGGTCCCTGCGGCATCCTCGCCGAGCCTTGAGGGCTGCGCGCTCTTTGATGCGTGGCATATCGCCAAGACGACCAACGATGTTCCCCGCCTGCTCGATACGGCTTCGAGTGATAACCCGTGGGCCAAGCCGGGAACGGTTTCGTGCCAGCCGGGCGGCGAGTGGGACGTGCGCACCCGTTTTGCGCGAATCGTTGAGGCGCTCAACGTGGTCACGCGGCTCGACTATACCTATCGAGTAAACGTTGCCGAGGGGATTATGC
This sequence comes from uncultured Collinsella sp., assembly GCA_900544425.1. Taxonomy (GTDB): domain Bacteria; phylum Actinomycetota; class Coriobacteriia; order Coriobacteriales; family Coriobacteriaceae; genus Collinsella. The sequence goes on along the minus strand of UQUX01000019.1, from coordinate 13,446 downwards.
TCGTTCGGTTTGGGCAGTCTGTCGTTGATGCCATGCCGCAACGTGAATACGACGCTCAAGATGACGCCTGGCGCGAGCTGGACGAGGACACGCGCGCGATCTGGGCCGCGGAGCACGATGCGCGCGTGGCACTCACGCTTGCGGCAGCGTGTTTTGCCGCGGGCACCTGCATCACGCGCTGCTATGTGCAGATTGCTGTTCCCGACGGTGAGCAGGGCGAGCGCGTTGTCACAACGTATTTCTTTGGGCGCGCGGCCTATCTGGCCGATTGCGTGTCTGCCGCCAAGGATCTTGAGAGCATGGGCATGGACGATATGCCGTGCAAGCGTGTGCTTGAGGCGTATGAGTCAACCGCTCCGGAGACGATTGAGCCTGCGGAGGTTCATGCTCGTCCGCGTGATGACCATCGCGCGCTGCCGCCGGCGCTGTGCGATCTGCTGCTTGCCGATACGGCTGACGAGTTGGAGGTCATGGAAGAGGACGACGACCCATACGTGGCCCGTGTTGTTGAATTGCGCGAGCAGGCAAAAGTCGACCGTACAGGTGCTTTTGAAGGCTTTTCTCGTCTTGTCGAGGAGTTGGAGGCTAAGTGCGCCGTCGCCGAGCTTTTGGCGACAGGTCCGGTTCAAACGCAGTTTTGCGATAACCAGCTGGTGCGCATGGTGCTACCGGTGTTGGAAGAAGACCGCTCTGTGCGAATCCTTCGTGCGCCCGATGCGCTGTACTTTGCCCAGCACGAGATCTGCAGCTTTTACGCCGAGCAAGAGGACTTTGAACGAGCGCTGCCCGAGGTGCGCCATCTTTACGATCTGGCGCGCTCGTCCATGCAATCGCACTTTGCGCTCATCAACGTGCTTGCGCGTCTGGAGCGCTTTGACGAGATTATCGAGGTGGCGCGCCACGGCCTACGTATTGCCAGCGATCGTTCTGCAATCGGCTACCTGTTCTATCGCTTGGCGTTTGCCTATTGGAATTGCGATCAGCTCGACCTGGCGCTGGCTTGTTACCGTCTGGTGCCGCGCGGCGAGGAGTCGGGCAGTAGCGCGCTGGAAGAAATGCAGGGCCTTATGAACGAGATGGGCGTCAGCGAGCCTCCGACGTTCGAGGAAGCGGTCGAGACCATCCGCAAGGCTGGACTCGAGCTGCCGCCAGTGTCCGCCGTGACGAATCAGCTGGCAGATGCCGCTGTTCAACTGGTCGACAACGGCTTCTTTTTCCTGGCACGCGGTTGCATCTTCCAAATGTGGCGCACCATGGGCAACGACGAGCTCGGCTCCCTCAACCGCTCGCTGGGGTAGGCGAAGCTTCCAAGGAGGAAAGGATGCTAGGCAATTAAAAAATTCCTCTTGCCCATCCTTGGCTGTTTGGTTACTATAGAACGGCTGTTACGGAGAGCTGACCGAGAGGCCGAAGGTGCTCGCCTGCTAAGCGAGTATGCCCCAAAAGGGCATCTGGGGTTCGAATCCCCAGCTCTCCGCCAGTACGAATTTGAAGAAGGGTCCCATTTGGGGCCCTTTTTTGTGTGGAGAAAGGAGGCTGGGGATTCGAACCCTCAAAAAAAGAGGCATCCTTTCGGACGCCTCCTTTCAGTGGACTTATTATTCTTGCGCCCTACGCCTTGGGCGCCTTGGCTACGGTCTCGCTCTCGGCTGTGAGCGGGCGGTTGTCGATGCGGCGGCCCAAGCGATCGAGCTTCACGAGCAGCCATTCAATGGGATTCGGCCCTGCGCCTTCCTCGTCGGCAACCAGGTCCATGACGGCGATCTTGGTGCCGTCCTGCTTGAGTGTAACGCTGCCCACCTTGTCGCCCACATGCACCGTGCCCGAAAGATCGTCGTAGCTAACCTTTTCGGTCACCTCGCCGGCAAGAGAAAACACGGTCGCTTGCGCCGTGGGATCGGCGAGCGTGGCGTCGATTGTCTTATCCGTCCAGTCGGTTTGACTAATGCGCGCCATAAGCGGGTTGCCGTTGGCGGTCTTTTCTTGCGTGTTGGCGATTGCGACCGTCACCTTGTGACCGTAGTACCAGTTGGCAAGGGTGGCGGTATCGGTAAAGCGCTGATCGGTGGTGGTGGAGTTCAAAATAACGGTGTAGATCTCGTCGCCGTCGCGGTTGTAGGCGCTCGTAAAGCAATAGCCCGCGTCGTCGGTGGTGCCGGTCTTGCCGCCGATGTTGCCATCTTGGCCCAGCAAATAGTTATGCGTGTCCATGGAATGCGAATGGTCGGTGCCGTCGGCGCCCGTGACCTCGATCCAGGAATCCTCGCTCGCTACGACCTCGCGGATCGTGTCGTTTTTCATGGCCTCCTGCATCATCAGCGCTACGTCGTGTGCGGTTGAGTGCATATTGCCAGCCCACTCATCAAAGTCCAGACCATGCGGGTTTTCAAAAAGCGTACCGGTACAGCCGAGCTTCTTAGCGCGCTCGTTCATGGCCTTCACAAATGTGGCCTCGGCGTCTTTGGTCTTGGGGTCGATCTTCTTGCCCACATATTCGGCGAGCACGATGGCGGCGTCGTTGCCCGAGGGAATCATCAGACCGCGTAGTGCCTGCTCCACGGTAAGCTCGTCGCCTTCGAGCAAGCCGGCGGTCGAATTACCCACGGTGGCTGCGGCGTTGCTCACCGTGACCTTCTCGTCCATCTTGCAATTCTCGACGGTTAGGATTGCGGTCATGACCTTGGTGATCGAGGCGATTTTGACCTGCTCATCGGCGCCGCGCCCATAGTAGACGGTACCGTCTTTGCCCATGACGAGGGCATTGGTCGCATCGATATCGGGCAGGTTTTCGGCCGTGATGCCGCGCGCATCGGCGGTTTTGCCGCAAACATTGTCGGTCGTGAGCACTTGGGCGCCGGTGACGGTGGGCGCGCCAGCGGCAAGGGCGATAGCGCAGACAAAGCCGGCGGCAAGCTGGGCTGAGCGCTTTGCAAAAGAGGTGAGGGACTTCACAGATTTCGCTTTCGACGGGATGGTCTCTTCTGAAACTAGAGTATATCGTTTGCCGGCGTCGGCGATCATCGCGTGCGTGCGTGGCCCACATCCGCACCCGAACGGGCACAAGGGTGCTTAAGACCGGCTTAATCACCCACGCTTGTTGTGTGTGGCGTGCGTCGCCTCAGGCATAATGGAGCGCGAGAGGAGCACGCATGAACGAGCGCATTTTGGTAGTTGATGACGAGAAGGCCATCGCCGACTTGGTTGGCATCTACCTTACAAAAGAGGGCTTTGATGTCCAGATTGCCTATAGCGGGGCCGATGCTGCCAAGGCGATTTTGGAGCAGGAGTTCGATCTGGCGCTGCTTGATGTCATGCTGCCCGATATCGATGGGTTTGAGCTGCTGCGTACGATCCGTTCCAGCCATACCTATCCCGTGATCATGCTGACGGCGCGCGATGCCCAGCAAGACAAGATCGGGGGCCTTTCGCTTGGCGCGGACGATTACGTGGTTAAGCCGTTCCGTCCGCCGGAGCTCATCGCGCGCGTGCACGCTCAGCTTCGCCGCTACACCAGCTACGGTAGCCGTGCACAGGCGGCCGAGTCGCCGACCATTCAGCTCGACGGCTTGGAGATCAACCGCGATGCTCGTTCCGTGACAGTGGACGGTTCACCGGTTCGCCTCACGCCCACCGAGTATTCAATCTTGCTGTATCTGGTCGAGCATCGCGGCAGCGTGGTGGCCGTGGAGGACCTGTTCCGCGCGGTGTGGAACGAGGACTTTATGCCCGGCTCCAACAATACGGTGATGGTGCATATTCGCCACTTGCGCGAAAAGATCGGCGACGACGCACAAAAGCCACGCTTTATCAAAAACGTCTGGGGCGTCGGCTACATCATCGAATAACGCTTTTCGCTTGTGAGGATCTTGATATGACAAAAGACGATAGGCAAGCGTTCGAGGTGCCCGATCGGCTCTTTGAATACGTGAGGTCGGTCGTCGACAACCGCGCGCTTGCAACGGTGCTGCTCTTTTTGCTGAGCCTGCTGCTGATTGGCATCGACAACATCGTCGGAATCTTGGCGGTGCTGCTTGTCGGCTTTTTGCTGATCGATCGATTTGAGATCGTGTGCCGCTGCGTGGTGATTGGCGGCGCCGCGTGGGCCATGACGTTGGCGATTGGCGCCATGGCGCTCGGCGGCATCGAAGGGCCGGTGCTGTTTGATGCCGGCTTTGTATTCAACATGCTTGGCTTTGTGCTGGCGCTTGCCGTGTGCGTGCTGTTCTTGTGCGGCCGCGCCCTGTACTACCAGGGCTACGAGCAGGGCGAGCAGCATGCCGATTGTGTGCTGGCTGCTCGTATTCAAGATCGCCTGATCGATCACCCCGACACCTGGGACAACATCGACGGCGACTTCTTGGAGGTCGAGGGCGCCCTTAACCGCGTGCGTGACCGTGGGCGTAAGGTGCAACAAGCTCTGCGTGACGAGTCGCATCGCAAGGACGATCTGGTCACGTACTTGGCACATGACCTACGCACCCCGCTCGCCAGCGTGGTGGGCTATCTTTCGCTCCTGCAGGAGGCTCCCGATTTGCCGCTTGAGCAACGTGCGCACTTTACGGGCGTGGCGCTCGACAAGGCGCACCGGCTCGATACGCTCATCGAAGAGTTCTTCGATATCACGCGCTTTGACTTCCACGATATCGTGCTCACGCGCGGCTATGTTGATCTGGGGTTGCTGCTGGCTCAGGTGGCTGACGAGTTCTATCCCATCCTCAACGAGCAGCATAAGGAAGTCCAAGTTGATATTCGCGAGGACCTGACGGTGCTCGTGGATGGCGACAAGATGGCTCGCGTGTTCAACAACATCATGAAAAACGCCGTCGCCTATAGCTATGAGGGCTCGACTATCACGATTGAGGCCGGGCGCCAAGACGATGGCGGCGTGCGCGTGCGCTTTATCAATCAGGGCGATCCTATCCCTGCGGCTAAGCTCAAGGTGATCTTTGAGAAGTTCTATCGCCTGGATGCGGCGCGTGCGACCAATCGCGGTGGTGCCGGTCTGGGCCTTGCTATTGCCAAGGAGATCATCGCGGCACACGGTGGTACCGTTGCATGTGAATCGACGCCCGAACACACGATATTCACCATCGAGCTGCCCGCCGCATAGCCAGCGTGCCCTTACAAACACTTGACAATGCGCTCACGTGCATATGAGCCGCGATTTCTACTATCGATACTGCTGAATTGATATCGATGTGGAGGTATGCGGTATGACGGCTGCTGCGGCAGTGGAGCCCACGGAGCTTGAAGAACTCATGAAAGCGCAGGCCGAGGCCGCGCACGAGCGCGAGGTTGGGGATGCGACTCGCCCCACGGCAGAGGATCTTGCCGCCTCGCCGACGCGCATCGATGTTGAGGGCCTCGACCTGTTCTATGGCGACCACCATGCGCTCAAGGACGTGAATATCAAGATTCGCGACAAGCAGATTACCTCGTTCATCGGGCCTTCGGGCTGCGGAAAGTCCACGTTGCTGCGCTGCTTTAACCGCATGAACGACGGCATCAAGGACTGCCGAATCGAGGGCAAGATTGCGCTCGATGGTCAAGATATCCTGGGCGACTACGACATCTGCCGCCTTCGCCAGCGCGTGGGCATGGTGTTCCAGCGCCCCAACCCGTTTCCCATGAGCATCTACGACAACGTCGCGTATGGTCCGCGCGGTATGGGTGTGCGCGATCGCGCTGCGCTGGATGAGCTGGTCGAGGACTCCCTTCGTCGCGCTGCGCTATGGGATGAGGTCAAGGACAAGCTCAAAGAGTCGGGTCTGGGTCTTTCGGGCGGCCAGCAGCAGCGTCTGTGCATCGCCCGCGCACTTGCCGTGCAGCCCGACATTCTGCTGATGGACGAGCCGACCTCGGCACTCGACCCCGTTTCGACGCTGGTGGTGGAGCAGCTTGCCTGCGAGCTCAAGGAGACCTGCACGCTCGTGGTCGTTACGCACAATATGCAGCAGGCGGCGCGTATCTCCGATTCGGTCGCATTCTTTTTGCTGGGTGAGCTGGTGGAGCACGCGCCCACCGCGCAACTCTTCAAGAATCCGACCGATCCGCGCACGGCGGATTATTTGACGGGCCGTTTTGGCTGATACCATCTAGTAAAGGTACCTTTAGGGTTAAGATGCGGTCATGCCGGCCGCAAAGGGGTTCAACATGATCTATTACGTCGAGGACGATGACAACATCAGGGATTTGACGGTCTATGCGTTGCGCAAGCAGGGAATCGAGGCCGAGGGCTTTTCGTGCGACGGTGAGTTTAAGGCTGCCGTGGCGCGACGGGTACCCGATGCCGTCCTGCTCGACATCATGCTGCCCGATACCGATGGCTTGGCGATTATGCGTCGCCTGCGTGCCGACCGCCTGACGGCGACGGTGCCCATCATGATGCTTACCGCCAAGGATACCGAGCTCGACAAGGTGATGGCGCTCGATGGCGGTGCCGACGATTACCTGACTAAGCCGTTTTCGCTCATGGAGCTCGCCAGCCGCTGCCGCGCACTGCTGCGTCGCGGCGGCATGGTCAAGCAGGCGAGCGATGTGCTCAGCGTGGGCGACATCGTGCTCTCGCCCAGCCATCGCGAGGTGACCGTTGCCGGCGAGCCGCTTAAGCTCACCCTGCGCGAGTTCGACCTGCTCGAGTACCTCATGCGCAAGCCCGGCGTGGTCTTTACCCGCGAGTCGTTGCTGCAGAGCGTGTGGGGCTGGGACTTCGACGGCGGTTCGCGCACCGTTGACGTGCACGTGCAGACGCTTCGCCAAAAACTGGGCGAGCATGCCGGCGCCATCGAGACCGTGCGCGGCGTGGGCTACCGCTTGGCCGAGCCTTCTGCCGGTGATGGTGCCGAAGGTGACGACACCGCGGCCACCGCATCGGAGGAGTAACCCGTGGTCTTCGCCCCCCAGGGAAAACATACGCTGTCGCACCGCGTTTTTGTGACGATCTTTGTCTGCGCCATGGCGGTTATCGTGGCGTTTACGGTGCTGGGTGCGTTCTTTGTGCAAAACACCTTGGCGGATGCCACGAGTGCCAACCTGGCGCAGGAAACCGAGCTCATTGCTGCCGCCCTCGATGAGCAGCAGGAGCCCATCCCGTTCTTGCGTAGCCTCGATCGCGAGGACTTGCGCATCACGCTGATTAACAAGGATGGATCGGTTGCCTACGACAACGAGGCGTCGCCTTCCACACTGCCCAACCATGGCGATCGCCCCGAGGTCATCGAGGCCTTTGAGAGTGGTTTGGGTTCCGCGGAGCGCGCAAGCTCTACGCTCGACGAGATTATGCTGTATCGCGCCGTCGCCCTTGATAACGGCCAGGTTGTCCGCTTGGCGCAGGCCCAGCCTGGCGTTGCGGCGATTTTGCTGTCGATGGTGGCGCCGATGCTGCTTATCGCAGCAGCGGGTGCGGTACTCTCGTTTTTTATGGCGCGCCGCGAGTCCCGTGCCATCATCGCGCCGTTGCAAGAGGTGGATTTGGACCACCCACGCCGTAGCTATGAGCACGCCTATGCCGAGATGGTCCCCATGCTTGAGCGTATCGAGTCGCAGCGCCAGGAACTCAAGCGCCAAATGGCGGTGCTGACGGACAACGACCGTATGCGCCGCGAGTTCACGGCGAATATCACCCATGAGCTCAAGACGCCGCTTACGGCGATTTCGGGCTATGCCGAGCTCATCGCAAACGGCATGGTCGAGGGCGAGGACGACCTGCGCAACTTTGGCGGTCGCATCTATCGTGAGGCAGGCCGCTTGGCGGCGCTCGTCAACGACATCCTTACGCTGTCTAACTTGGACGAGGCCGAGCGTGCAACTGAGGGCGAGGCGGTGCCCATTGGGTCCACGGAGCCTATTGAGCTCTCGCGTGCCATCTACGCGGTTGGGCAGCGTCTTGAACAGGTCGCCCGTCAGGCGAATGTGACGATAAGTCATGAGACCAAGCCTGTGGTCATCGAAGGCGTGTCGCGCTTGATCGACGAGCTCATCTATAATCTGGCGAGCAACGCCATCCGCTACAATCGACCCGGCGGTACGGTTACGCTGCAGTGCGGCACCAACGACGAAGGCCATCCGTTCCTTGCGGTCGCCGACACGGGAATCGGTATCGCGCCTGAAGAACAGGGCAAGGTATTTGAGCGGTTCTATCGCGTGGACAAGAGTAGGTCCAAGGCGCGCGGCGGAACCGGTCTGGGGCTTGCCATTGTCAAGCATGCGGCCCTGTATCATCACGCCACGCTCGATCTGTCGAGCGAGTTGGGCGTGGGAACCACCATTACGGTGACGTTTCCCATACAGCAGGACGAGCCATTCGCATAGCGATACAACATAGGTATTGATGTAGACGCCGCATTTGACTTTCGGGTGCGGCGTTGTTGTGCAATTTTACGATTGCTTCCGACATTTTTACAGGAGAGCCTGTTTCTTATGTATAGAGTTTGGTCTCGGTAAAAAGATGCGATAACATACGGACAGTTTTGTCAATCCGAACTGGGGAAATGAAAGGCAAGCTGCATGACCCTTCTCGAACTGTTCCAGCTGCTGAAGAAGCACCTCAAGCTGGTCATCACCCTTCCGGTGGTCTGCGCGATCGCCATGGGCATCGTGTCCTTCGCCGCGATGGACAACACCTATACCGCGACGACGAGCATGTACATTCTCGCCAAGACCGACGATAGCGGCCAGATGAGCTACAACGATCTCTCGGCGAGCCAGATGCTTTCCAACGATATCGCCACGCTGCTGGATAGCGATAGCGTTAAGAGCGGCGCCGCCAAGGAACTGGGCCTCACCGATCTGGATGACTACAAGGTGTCTGTTTCCTCCGAGACCACCACGCGTGTCATTACGCTTTCGGTTACCGGCACCGATGCCAAGGAGACGGCTGAGGTCGCAAAGGCCATAGCTAGCTCGGTGAGTACGGTCGCTCAGAACGTCGGCGCTGCCCAGAGCATCAACGTTATCGACGAGGCTAAGACCCCCGAAGCCCCCAGCGGCCCCAAGCGCACGCTGTATATTGCCGTCGCGTTCCTCGCCGGTATCTTTATCGCAGTCGCCTATGTCGTTTTGGCAGACATGCTCAATACCCGCATCCGCGGTGCCGAAGAGGCGGAAGAGCTCCTGGGCATTCCCGTTGTTGGCCGAATTCCGGCTATGAAAGGTGGTAAATAGGCATGGCTAAGGCAAAGAACACCGATAAGCTCGTTGTACAGAATGCCGCCAAGACCCTTCTGGCCAACATCCGCTTTGCGAGCGTGGACGACCCCATTCGCACCATCACCGTTACGTCTTCGATTCCCAACGAGGGCAAGTCTACGGTTTCCATCAACCTTGCCCAGGCTATCGCCACCAGCGGCAAGAGCGTCCTGCTGGTCGAGGCTGATATGCGTCGCAGGTCCCTTGCCGATATGCTCGGCGTCCGCTCCCGCGGCGGACTCTATGCAGTCCTTTCCGAGCAGGTTTCTATTGACCAGGCGATTGTCGAGACGGGTCAGAAGAACTTCTACTTCCTCGATGCCGAGCCGCATATTCCCAATCCTGCCGACATCATCGTCTCTCACCGCTTTGCCAAGCTGGTAAAGGCACTGTCCGCCAAGTTCCAGTACGTCATCTTTGATGCTCCCCCGGTCGGCACCTTCATCGATGCTGCCGAGATCGCCAGTCTGACCGACGGCACGCTGTTCGTGGTGCGCGAGGACTTCACCAAGCGCGAGGAGGCACTCAACGCTATCGGCCAGCTTAAGAAGTCCGAAAAGGTCAAGCTCATCGGTACCGTTATGAACTACTGCGAGACCGAGACCAGCGAGTACTACTACTCCTACTACACCAAGGACGGTAAGAAGGTTAAGAAGGGCTCCGACGATCAGGGGACTTCCAAAAAGGGCATCTTCACCAACCGAGCAAACGTTTAGTTGATTAAGGCTGACCTATGCGTGACATTCATTGCCATATCTTGCCGGGTGTAGACGACGGCGCCGCCGATCTCGATGAGAGCTTGGCGATGCTCGAGGCTGCCAAGCGGGCCGGTGTAACCAGAATCGTTTGCACTCCTCACTGCCGTGATCCCTATTTTGATTACGACAAGATGTGGGATGCCTTTGAGCTGCTGCGTGATAACGCTGACGGTTTTCCGCTTCAGATGGGCTTCGAGGTCAACCATCGAAAGCTCGTTGAACTTGGTATCGATGCCGCGGAGCACTTGCATTTCGATGGAACCAACGAGTTCCTGCTTGAGCTTTCGACGCATGCCGATGCGTATGCGTTTAGAGAGTACGAGAACACGATTTACGATTTGCAGTGCCGTGGCTACCAGGTGATCATCGCTCATCCTGAGCGCTATCGTGCGGTTCAAAAGGATGTAAGCGTGGCGGAGCGCCTGGTCGATATGGGCTGCAAGCTGCAGGCTTCGGCGGACTTTATTGCCGGCGGTCGCTTTGGTCGCGAGAAAAAGCCGGCACAGCGCCTGTTCGATCAGAACCTGTACAGCTTCATCGCGAGCGATGCCCATAACGTGGGTCATTACGATTGCCTGGCGAAGGCTCGCGCGAAGTTTAGCGTGCGCGGAGCTCATTTTCGCTAAAATCTGTCCCTAACGTTCGCATTGAATGAAAGGGCAGCCATGGATATCCAACTTAAGACGGGATGCTTTGATGACGCGGCGTTGGTGCGCCGCGTCATTTTTATGGACGAGCAGGGCTACGAGAATGAGTTCGACGCTATCGACGAGGATCCGAACTGCATTCATGTGACGCTCTATGTAGACGGCGAGCTTGCCGGTTGCTCGCGCGTGTTTCCCGAAGAGCTTGAGCGCGCGGCTGACGCAGAGGCTCCGGTGTCGCCGGCGTGCGACTTGGACGAAGGTGTCGCGGCGGGGGAGACCTACATTATGGGGCGCGTGGCCGTGCTGCCGAGCATGCGCCGTCGCGGTTTGGCGAGCAAGATTGTCGAGGCCAGTGATACGTGCGCGCGTGATGCCGGCGCCAAGCTCATTAAGCTGCATGCTCAGGAATACGTGCTGTCGCTCTATGCCAAGGCGGGCTACACGCAGATTGCCCCGGTGGACTACGAAGACGAGGGCCAGCCTCATGCCTGGATGGCCAAGCGCGTAGACGGCAGATAGGAACGTTCCTTTCCTGCCGGCAGTTTGGGACACTCCTTGGCAATTGGCGCATCAGAGCGCTCGGACATACAGTTTTTCGATTCCGTATGTATATATGCGCACTAATGGGTTATAAAATCTAAGTCTGAACATAGCAGGTCTGCGATGCGGCTCGGGCAACCGGGCCGTTTTTTGCGGACGGGGGTAGCGCGAAAGGACTGCATATGCGTCAATTTAAGACCGAGAGCAAAAAATTGCTCGACCTCATGATCAACTCCATCTACACCAACAAGGAAATCTTCCTGCGTGAGCTTATCTCCAACGCGAGCGATGCCGTCGACAAGCTCAACTTTAAGAGTCTGCAGGACCCGAGCGTTAAGATCGACCAGGGCGACCTGGCCATTCGCGTCTCCTTTGATAAAGACGCCCGCACCATTACCATCTCGGATAACGGCATTGGCATGACCGCCGAGGAGCTGGAGCGCAATCTGGGCACCATCGCCCATTCCGGCTCTGAGGAGTTTAAGACCGAGAACGCCGAGCAGCAGGGCTCCGATGTCGACATCATCGGTCAGTTTGGCGTGGGCTTCTACTCGGCTTTTATGGTCGCCAGCCATGTGAAGGTCGTCAGCCGCGCCTATGGCGAGGATGTCGCCCATGTGTGGGAATCCGACGGTCTTGAGGGCTACACCATCGAGGACGGCGAGCGCGCCGAGCACGGTACCGATGTCATCCTGACGCTGCGCGAGAACGAGAAGCTCGATGCCGACGGCGAGGCCGAGACCTACGATCGCTTCCTGACCGAGTGGGGTCTCAAGAGCCTGATTCAGCAGTACAGTAACTATGTGCGCTACCCGATCCAGATGATGGTGTCCAAGAGCCGCCAGAAACCCAAGCCCGAGGACGCGCCGGATGATTACAAGCCCGAGTACGAGGACTACCAGGAGCTCGAGACCGTCAATTCCATGACACCGATCTGGAAGAAGCGCAGCTCCGATGTCGAGCAGAAGGACTACGACGAGTTCTACAAGTCCACGTTCCACGACTTTGACGATCCTGCGCGCACCATCAGCTTCCACGCCGAGGGCACGCTCGAGTATGACGCCCTGCTGTTTGTGCCGGGACGCGCGCCGTTCGATCTGTACAGCAAGGACTACGAGAAGGGTCTGGCGCTCTACAGCTCCAACGTGCTGATTATGGAGAAGTGCGACGACCTGCTGCCCGACTACTACAACTTTGTGCGCGGTGTCGTGGATTCCGCCGACGTGTCGCTCAACATCTCGCGTGAGACGCTGCAGCAGAACCGTCAGCTCAAGGCCATCGCCAAGCGTGTGGAAAAGAAGATCACCGCTGACCTTGAGGATATGCGTGACAACGACCGCGAGGCCTACGAGAAGTTCTTTGAGAACTTTGGCCGCGGCCTTAAGTACGGCATCTACTCGAGCTATGGCATGAAGGCCGATGAGCTCGCCGACCTGCTGCTGTTCTGGTCTGCCAAGGAGCAGAAGATGATTACCCTAGCCGAGTATGCCAAGGGCATGCCCGAGGATCAGAAGGCCATCTACTACGCCGCCGGCGACTCGCGTGAGCGCTTGGCCAAGATGCCCGTGGTAAAGGGCGTGCTCGACCGCGGCTATGACGTGCTGCTACTGACGCAGGATGTGGATGAGTTCACCTTCCAGGCCATGCGTGAGTACATTGCCGCCGATATGCCCAAGATTTACGAGGACGACGCTGCCCGCGAGGCTGCCGAGAAGGCTGTGGCCGACGGTGCCGAGCCCGAGGTCGAGGATCGTCATCTGGAGCTCAAGAACGTCGCGACCGGTGATCTTGACCTGGCGACCGAGGACGAAAAGAAGGAGGCCGAGGACGCCACCAAGGAGAACGAGGACCTCTTTAGCGCCATGAAGGAGGCGCTCGGCGACAAGGTCGAGAAGGTCGCCGTCTCTGCGCGCCTGACCGATGCTCCCGCGTGCATCACCACCGAGGGCCCGCTTTCGCTCGAGATGGAGAAGGTGCTCCAGAAGGGTCCCGAGGGAGCGCCCGATGGTATGCCCAAGAGCCAGCGCGTGCTCGAGCTCAACGCCAAGCACCCGGTCTTTGCCAAGCTTGTCGCTGCCCAGAAGGCAGGCGACGCCGACAAGATCAAGCAGTACTCCGGTCTGCTCTACGATCAGGCCCTGCTGGTCGAGGGCATTTTGCCCGAGGACCCCGTTGCCTTCGCGGCAGCTGTCTGCAACTTGATGTAGTTAGGTAGTTACGCGGTTTTACCAAACCGCGTAACAGCTCGACGCTGCCCTCAGTTCCGCCGTTCTAACGAACGGCGGACCAGTCGACGCTGCGCGGGCGCCAGAGCG
>UQUX01000018.1 GCA_900544425.1 uncultured Collinsella sp. | reverse complement strand
CTGCTGCCCGACGGTAGCACCAAGCTCGTGTACTTTAAGCGCGAGTTCGCCGGTTTCGCCGTGCATCTGTGCCGCGAGTAGCGCACAAGCTGTCATAGCTAGCAAAAAGGGATAGGGCTGCGTGGCCCTATCCCTTTATTTATGCCGAGGGGCTTCCTACCGCGGCAGGCGAATCGTAAAGCGGCTGCCGACGCCCTCGACCGAGGTCACGCCGATGACGCCGCCGTGGCTATCGACGATCCACTTGGCGATGGCGAGCCCCAGGCCCGAGCCCTGCGCTCCGGCATCGCGCGCGTTGTCGGCGCGGTAGAACCGCTCGAACGCGTGAGCTGCGGATTCCTGGTTCATGCCGATGCCCTCGTCCTCAACGCTTATGTCGATCGTGCCCGCGCCCGCATCCGGCGCTACGCCAAACGAGATGGGCGTGCCCGCGTCCGAATACTTGGCGGCGTTTTGCACGATCACGCGCAGAGCCTGCTTCACGAGCGCGACATCGACGGACGCGTCGCAGCGCGGGTCGCTGATAAGCGCAGCGTCAAAGGCCAGCCGATACGTGTGCCCGGCATCGATCATCTGCGATTCTTCGCACACCTCGCCGACCAGTGCAGCCAGGTTGGTATGCGCACGCCGCAGGACCGTGCGCCCGGCATCGCCGCGCGCCAAAAACAGCAGCTGCTCCACGAGCTCCTGCATGTGCTCGCTTTCGGCCTTGAGGGACGCGATGGATTCCGCCAGCACGTCCGGGTCGTCTTTGCCCCAGCGGTCGAGCATGTTCACGTAGCCCTGAATCACCGCGATGGGCGTGCGCAGCTCGTGGCTTGCATCGTTGACAAAGCGCATCTGCTGCAGCTTGGCCTCTTGCATCTGGCGCAGCAGGCGGTTGAGTGCGACCTCGATGCTTGCCAGGTCGGCGTCGCCGGTGGTGACGCTCGGCGAGTCGACGCTCGCGCGCTCGATGGCTTGCTCCAGCGTTTCCATCTTGCCTCCGGAGAGCTGCATGCGGCCGAGCTCGTCCACGCGCAGGGCCAGGTCGTTGAGCGGCGCCATGGTGCGGCGCACACGGCGAGCGCCGCCGAGCATATCGAGCATGCTGATGACCTGCCAACCTACAACAACGATATAGAGGGGCCAAAGTGCGATGAGGTCCTGCGCGAGGGGGAAGGTCTTGGTGGTACGCGCAAGCTCGACGGTATAGGTGAGCGTTGTCAGGTCCCAGCCGCGCGCGGGCTTCAGCGACATGCCGCGAACGGTGGCGCCGGGGATCCATCCTGCGGTAAACGCGCTGTCGGGCAGTGTCTGGTTGTATCCATAGACGAGGATCGCCGCCGCAATCACCACCAGCAACAGATCGAGCCAGACGTAGCTCATCAGGCGGCGCCACATATAGCTCCAGTTGATGGCGCGGGCGATGGAGGTGACGCGCTTGGCCTCGGCGTTACGTGCGGCAGACATAGCCCACCCCGCGCACGGTCTGGATGATGCGGGCACCGCCGGCGTCCTCGACCTTGGCGCGCAGGTGCGCGATGTGCACGTCGACGTTGTTGGTGTCGCCCACGTATTCGTAGCCCAGCGCCTCGTGCGCAATGCGCTCGCGCGTGAGCACGGTGCCGGCATGTGCCATAAGCAGGGCGAGGACGTCGAACTCGCGGGCGGTCAGCACGATGGGCGAGCCGCCGACCGTGACTTCGCGGCGGTCGGGATCGAGCGCGACCGAACCCACGGTGAGCGCGGCGGGGGAGAGCGAGGCGGAAACCTGGGTCGAGTCACTGACCGGGGGCATCGCAGTGGCGCCGACACCCGTGCCGCCTGCCGCGCCCGTCCCGATGCCGCCAACGCCCGAAGCCGCCCGCACGGCCTCCGAGCGCTTCAACGCCACGCGGATCCGTGCGAACAGCTCCTCAATCGCAAACGGCTTGGTCAGGTAATCGTCGGCGCCGGCATCGAGCCCGGCCACCTTGTCCATCACGGCATCGCGCGCGGTGACCATTATCACCGGCACATCCTTGTGCTTGCGGACGCGCCGCAGGACCTCCATGCCGTTGAGCTGCGGCAACAGCACATCGAGCAGAATAAGATCGTAGTTGCGCTCCAGCGCCAGGTCCACGGCGGTGCGGCCATCGGCGGCGTGTTCCACCTGGTAGCCCTCGTGCTCCAGCTCGAGCGTCACAAAGCGGGCGATTTTCTCCTCGTCCTCTACGATCAGGATCCGTGCCATGCGTGCCCCCGTTTGCGATTACTTGTCGTCGTTCAGATTTTGCTTGATGTCGTCCGCGGCGTCGGCGGCGTGATCCATAAGGTTGTTGATGCTGCCGGGCACGTCGCCGTCGCTATCGATGCGGTAACGCATGCCAAAGAACAGGCCGATCAGCATCAGCCATATCGTGGCGCCCCAGGCAAACAGGGCGATGATGGGGATCAGGATGGGGATGTTGAGGATGATTGCATCGCGGCGCGTGGCGATAAACTTGGTGTCCAGGCTCAGGCGGAAGAGCTTTTTGAGGTACTCCCATACGCTGTCCATCTTCTTGGAGAAGTCGGTCTTTTCGCTCGACTTCTCGTAGGCGGCCTGCGCGGCGACCATCTCGGCCGAGGGTTCGTCGACCGGCGCGGACTCGGTGGCGGCGTGCGCCGACGTGGTCTGGGTCTTGCCTTGCGACTCGAGCCAAATGATGGCGTCCAAAACGTTGCCGTCGGCGGCGTCGAGCGCGGCTTTGGCATCGGTGTAGCTTACGTTGCACTTGGTGCGGATGGTTTCAACTTTTTCGAGGTCGTCCATGACCTGTCCTTTCGTTCGATGGGCGCGACGCCGGGCGATCTGCCCGGGCGCGAGCGTTGCGTTCGGCGGCCTGCGTTGCGCGGCGCCGCCCCGCCCTTGGTCGAACTCTATAGTGCAGGTTATAGATTAAGCGATTCTTGAGCCAAGATTAACGTTGGATGAGTTTTTGGGTAGCGGTGGGAAAAGTATTAGACCTCGATAGCGGGGGATGTGGTGCCGGTGCAAAACGGCGTCAAAGGTTGGTCGAGCAGGCGGTTTCTCCATTGATGTCCGCACAGCATGTGACACTTACCCTGCCGATCCGTTCTGTCGCGGCGGCATGTATCTGAACAACGACCCTCTAAGGAGTTCGATACCGATGAGTGACAACGCAAAGCATCTCGCAAAGAAGTGCGTAAAGGACGCGGGGCCGTGCCTCGCGCTGTGCGTAGCCGGCGCAGCGGTCGCGCTGCTGGCTGTTCTGGGGCCGTTCGACATGCTTCGAAGCGCCAGCTCTCTGCACGTTTGCATGGCCCTTGCCGGCGCCATGATGACCGGTGGCGTGCTCGATCTGGTTTTTTGGGTACTCGACCCGTTTGGATGGAAGAACGAGGGGTAAGCCCTAAGGGATGGAAGGGCTGGAACGGTTGGCTTAGTGATCGTGCAGAATGTGGCTAGCGACTTACAGGGGAGTGGTGATCCGATGACGGTCTATGTGACGGGTGATATTCATGGCGGCCTCGACATGCAAAAGCTGCGCGATTGGGACCTTGGGGATAGCCTGACGAGCGACGACTATCTGATTGTCGCGGGCGACTTTGGCTTTCCGTGGGATTTCTCTGCCGAGGAATGTGCCGATATCGCCTGGCTGGAATCGCGTCCCTATACCGTGCTGTTCGTCGACGGCAATCACGAGCGTTTCGATCACTGGGCGGAGCGCCCCATGGAGTTGTGGCACGGTGGGCTGACGCAGCGCCTGTCGGATACCTCTCCCATACGGCGCCTGACGCGCGGTGAGGTTTTTGAACTCGACGGCTCAACGATCTTTACCATGGGCGGCGCCACGAGCGTGGATAAGGAATACCGCATTCCCTATTCCAGCTGGTGGCCACAGGAGCTGCCGGACGAGCGCAACTTTGAGGAGGCGCGGGCAAAGCTCGACAGCGTGGGCTGGAAGGTCGACTACGTGATCACCCACACCTGCTCCACGCGCATGCTTTCGCCCACGCTCTATCCGGCGCCCGGCTGGAATTACCCCGCCGTTGATCGGCTTACGGCGTTTTTCGATGAGCTGGAAGACTGCTTGGATTACAAGCGCTGGTACTACGGGCATTTTCATCGGGATGCCAACCCGGCCGAACGCCACACCGTGCTCTACGACTGCATCGTTCGCCTGGGTGACGAACTCCAGCCTTGGGATGTTGCGTAGGGGCGGGGTGGCTGGCTACTCGGCCGTTATGGTGATGTTCTCCCGGTGCGCGCGGATGACGTCCCAGCTAAAGTGCTCGACCAGCTGCTCGGCGGTACGCGGCGTGGTGTCCGGCGCGATGCCTGTTTGTCCGGCGAGCCAGCCCAGCAGTGCCTCGGGTTTGCCAAAGCGGGTGCGGAGTTCGCCCAGGTCCAGATCGCGGTCGCGCTTGGAAAGGCGGCGGCCGTCCGGCGACATGAGCAGCGGAATGTGCGCGTAGCGCGGCGTGAGAAGTCCCAGCAGATGCTGCAGATAGATTTGACGCGGCGTGGAGCCAAGCAGGTCGCATCCGCGTACGATCTCGGTAACACCCATGGCGGCGTCATCGACCACCACGGCCAGTTGATAGGCAAACACGCCGTCGCTGCGGCGCACCAAAAAGTCGCCGCACTCGGTGGCGAGTGCCTCGCATTGGGCCCCGTACGTGCGGTCCACGAATTCGACCACATCGTCTGCGAGGTCGTCGACGGCGGGCACGCGCAGGCGCGTGGCCGGAGCGCGCAGGGCACTGCGGCGGGCGACCTCTTCGGCCGAAAGGCCTCGGCAGGCACCGCGGTAGATGGGCGTGCCGTCGCTGGCATGCGGCGCGCTTGCGGTGTGGAGCTCGGCGCGCGTGCAAAAGCAGGGGTAGGTGAGGCCGGCGTCTTGCAGCTGGCGCAAGGCGCTCTCGTACAGGTCTAGGCGATCGTGCTGGTAGTAGGGGCCTTCGTCCCACTCCAGCCCCAGCCAGGCTAGGTCGTCGATGAGTTGGGCGGCAAGTTCCGGGCGCTTACAGCGATCGTCTAGGTCCTCGATGCGCAACACAATGCTGCCGCCTTGGCTGCGGGCCGAAAGCCACGCGCACAGGCAGCTGAACACGTTGCCCAGGTGCATGCGGCCCGAAGGCGACGGAGCAAAGCGACCCACGACGGGCGCGGGAACGGAGGCGGGCTGTGCCGTGGGCGCGTCCGCGGCGGGCGTTGCTATGTTGCGTGCGTTGATATCCATGCGGACGAGTATAGCGCGGGGGCGCGATGGGGAGGCGTCACGGTGGTTCGCAAGTTGTCGAGGCCTCGCATTGCGTATGGCGGGCCGCGGACTCGGTGCTTTGATTCCTGTCCATCAACTCGGTACCTTTGACGACAGAACCCCCGGCAGCTCTTCGCAACTGCCGGGGGTTCCGCGGAAAAGGGGGACATGATCCTCAAGCGAACGGCAAAGGGGCAAACCGTTTTCGCTCAACTGCTTTATGCCCCTCGGCTGGCGGCTCAATCAGTGCATGCCGCGCCCACACAAAGCCGCTACACCTGTGACAGAGCTGTGAAGTGGTATCTATTGCTGGCGCGGGCCATGCCAAGGGTGTCCCTAATGACTAGTCATTTAAGAACGTCCCCAATGACTAGCTGCCGGGGTGCGGGTGTGACTTTCATCCCGTTTGACGCTCCGGTCGCCTAGATATTCGTCGTGTGTGCCCGTAAACGTGGGACAATGGCGCTGTTGGTATCACAGACAAAGGATGTGCCTATGAACGCCCCCGTTGCCAAGACCTGTCGGCAGCGTCGCCTATTCGCGCGATTTGCTTCCGTCTGCGCACTCGTCGCGCTTGCATTGCTGCTACTGCCCGCCGCCGCGCACGCCGACGGCTATTCCATGACCCAAACCTATATCGGTGCCACGGTCGAGGCCGATGGATCGCTGACCGTTGTCGAGGGACGTCAGTTTGATTTCGACGACGACATCAACGGCGTGTATTGGGAGATCAATACGGGCACCAACCAGCAGGGCGGCGCGGCGGGCGTCGACGTGCTGAGCGTCGAGGAAGAGGACACCGCGTTCAACAAAGTCGATAGCGCGAACAAGGGTGACTCTGGCGTCTACACGGTCGAGCAGTCCGACGGCGGCGTAAAGATCAAGGTTTTCAGCCCCCACGAGAGCGGCGATAGCGCGATCTATTACGTGAGCTACACCATGACCGGTGCGGTCATGAACTGGGCCGATACCGCCGAGCTCTACTGGAAGTTCGTGGGCGATGGCTGGTCCGCGGATTCCGATGACGTCGAGATGGAAGTGTACTTCGCAAATGCTGCTGCCGGGACGGCGGCCGTCAAGGGCGATAACTTCCGCGCATGGGGCCACGGCCCGCTGACGGGCGACGTGTCGCTCGATGCGGACGAACCCATGGTCACCTATACCATTCCCTGCGTGCATCAGGGCGAATTCGCCGAGGCGCGCATCGCCTTCCCCCGCGACTGGGTGCCATGGCTTTCCGCTTCAAGCGAGGAGCGCATGTCAACGATCCTGAGCGAAGAGAAGGCGTGGGCCGACGAAGCTAACGCCCGCCGCGCTCACGCTCGCGTGATTTCCAATGCGCTTGCCGTGTTAAGTGTTGTCGCAGCGGTGGCCTTTACCGGCACAATCGTTGTGCTCAAGCTGCGCCGCCGCAAGCCCAAGCCGCTTTTCCAGGACGAATATTTCCGCGATGTGCCTTCGGCCGACCATCCCGCCGTGCTTTCGGCCCTCATGAGCTGGAACGAGGTACCCGATCAGGCATATATCGCCACGCTCATGAAGCTCACCGACGACCGTGTGATCAAGCTGGAGCAGGCGACCGTGACCAAGGCCAAGAAGGGTCTGTTGGGGCGTGAAAAAGAAGAGCAGACATATCGCGTGACGGTGAGTGATGCGGGCTGGAAGTCGGCCAAGGGCATTGACCACATGGTGCTCAAGGTTTTCTTTGCCGGTGCTAAGCCCGACGAGAACGGCGATCGCTCGCGCACGTTTGACGAGCTGCAGCACTACGTTAAACAGCACGCTACGCCCGTGGGGGACAAGCTCGAGGACTATCAGAACACCGTTAAGGGCAAGCTGGCCGATAGCGAGTACGTTGCCTCGGACGGCATCGTTGCAATGGTGTTTTGCCTGGTTCTTGGTATTCTGATCGCCTTTGTTCCCGTGGGATCCATTTTCTTTACTGACGGCGCGCAGGTGAACATTATCGCCGCGGTTATCTCGGCGCCGATTGTGCTGGTGGGTATTGGCGTGGGACTTACGTTCCGCCGCTTTACGCCGGAGGGCGCCGAGGTGGCGGCTCGCTGCAAGGCGCTTAAGCATTGGCTCGAGGACTTCACGCGCCTAAAGGAAGCCGTCCCCGGCGATCTGGTACTGTGGAACAAGCTGCTGGTGATGGGCGCGGCGCTGGGCGTTTCGAAGGAAGTCCTGCGTCAGCTTGCCGAGGCTGTTCCTCCCGAGGTGCGCGAGGCCGACGGTTTCTACGACAATTACCCCTGCTACTGGTGGTACTACCATCACTACGGCAACGAGTCTCCGCTCGATTCGTTCGATGACGTGTATCACGAGAGCATCCGTGAGCTGGCGTCGAGCTCCGACAGCTCGAGCGGCGGCGGAGGCGGTGGCTTCTCGGGCGGCGGAGGCGGCGGCGTCGGCGGAGGCGGCGGCGGAACGTTCTAGCGAGTTCTGATTTTTGGGATGGATCTTCTCCGGCGACTGCCGACGGATCCATCCCATTTTTATGCGCTACCTACGAAGGCTGTCCCCAACGACTAATCACTGGGAACATCCCTAAATGACTAGGTATGGCTGCTGGGCCTAGACGGTTAGGTCCAGCTCGTAGAGGAAGCTTTCGCGCGGCATAGCGTGGCGGCGTTCCTCGCGGTTGGCGCGGTGCGTGGCGGTGCGCTTAAAGCCGTGCAGCTCGTAGAACTTCCACGAGCAGTTGGAATCGGTGTACAGGTGCGCCCTCGTCGCCCCGCACGAGGACAGATGCGAGATGGCGGCGTCGAGCAGCACCGTGCCAACGCCCAGGCCGTGGACGTCGCGATCCACGGCGAGCAGCGTGACCTCGTTGTCGTGCGGCAGCGGGCTACATTCGAGCAGGCGGTTGTTGGTTCGGATGGTTGCGCGCACAAACGAGAGATATTCGGCGCAGGCATCGGGCTCCAGCTCGCGCATTTGCGACAGCAGTGCACGCTCAGTATCCATCCAATGTTCGTTGATAGTGACGCCGGAGCTCTGTCCTGCGCGTGCAAGCGCAATGCCGCGTGCCTGACCGTCGATTACGGCAACCTGCGAAAACGTCGATGACGAAAGGCAATAGGCGAGGTCGCATGCGGCTTCAAGGCGGTTGTACTCATCGTTATCCGAATTGTTATGCCAAAGTTGCTGCAGAATCAGCGCGATGGCGTCGAAGTCTTCGGTATCAAACGGTCGGTAGAGAACCCGCGAGACCATGGTGCCTCTTTCTTTTGCGGATGCATATCGAGCACAGTTCTACCACGTCATTGGCATCTAATTATGGTGCCCCTGTGTTCCATGAACTCACCGTGCCCAGTGGCGCTCCTGCAACCTCCGCTCGCAAGCTTTTTCTGCACAGCCGTGCGTTGCGGGGTGCATCGTCGCGCTCGATGCGCTACATTGAATCAGTATTTTCAATGCCGCTGCGCGAGCGCTGCAGATCGACGTATCACCGACTCACAGAGCACGGCGGCGTACCAGACAGGAGGACTGCATGGGATCTGATGTGAAGATCGCACGCGCGTTGATCTCGGTTACCGATAAGACGGGCGTCGTCGATTTCGCACGGACGCTGGTTGACGACTTTGGCGTCGAGATCATCTCTACGGGCGGCACGGCTCGTGCCATCGAGGACGCGGGCGTTCCCGTAACCCCCATCGAGGAGTTCACGGGCTATCCCGAGATGATGGACGGCCGCGTCAAGACGCTGCATCCCAAGGTTCACGGCGCGCTGCTGGCCCGCCGCGATTCCGAGCAGCACATGCAGGAGGCCGCTCAGCACGGCATTAAGCTAATCGACCTGGTCGTCGTTAACCTGTACGAGTTCGAGAAGACCGTCGCCAACCCCGAGGTCACCTTCGCGGATGCCATCGAGCACATCGACATCGGCGGCCCCTCCATGCTGCGCTCTGCCGCCAAGAACGCCGCGAGCGTTACCGTCATCTCCGACCCGGCTGACTATGATGCCGTCCTGGCCGAGATGCGCGAGACCGGTGGCTGCACCACGCTTTCCACCCGTCGTCGCCTGCAGGTGAAGGTCTACCAGACCACCGCCGCCTACGACACGGCCATCTCCCGTTGGCTTGCCGCCCAGGCAAGCGACGTGGCGGACACCTCTGCCAAGCTCGAGATCTCGCTGGAGAAGGTCGACGACCTGCGCTATGGCGAGAATCCTCAGCAGAAGGCTACGGTCTACCGCTTTGCCGAGGGCTGCGAGAACACCGCGAGCTCGCAGTTCCCGCTTGTGGGCTCCGAGCAGATCCAGGGCAAGCCGCTCAGCTACAACAACTATCTGGACGCCGATGCCGCTTGGAACCTGGTCCGCGAGTTCGACGAGCCGGCCTGCGTGATCCTCAAGCACCAGAACCCCTGCGGTTCCGCCGTTGCCGAGGATATTACGGCTGCCTACGACCGCGCCTTCGCCTGCGATCCCAAGAGCGCCTTCGGCGGCATCATCGCCTGCAACCGCGAGGTTCCCTATGAGCTGGTTGAGCACTTCGCCGACCAGAACAAGCAGTTCGTCGAGGTCATCATCGCCCCGAGCTATACTGCCGAGGCGCTCGAGCGCATGGCAAAGCGCCCCAACCTGCGCGTGTTGGCGACCGGCGGCGTGGACCACGGCGCCCAGGTGGAGCTGCGCTCCGTCGACGGCGGCATGCTGGTGCAGGAAGTCGACCACGTGACCGAGGACCCCGCGACCTTTACGTTCCCCACCGACCGCAAGCCCACCGACGCCGAGATGGCCGAGCTCGAGTTTGCCTGGAAGGTCTGCAAGGGCGTTAAGTCCAACGCCATCTTGGTTTCCAAGGGCAAGGCCGGCATTGGCATGGGCCCGGGTCAGCCTAACCGCGTTGACTCTGCGCTGCTTGCCTGCGAGCGTGCCGAGGACTTCTGCGAGCGCGAGGGCGTGGAGAAGGGCGGCTTTGCCTGTGCAAGCGACGCGTTCTTCCCGTTCCGCGACAATGTTGACGTGCTCGCCGCGCACGGTGTGACCTGCATCATCCAGCCCGGTGGCTCCAAGCGCGACGATGAGAGCATCCAGGCCTGCAATGAGCACAATATTGCTATGGTGTTTACGGGCGCTCGCCACTTCCGCCACTAAGTTCCGCCTTGGGACAAAATAATCTCCGCAAAAGACGGCTGCTCCGTTTGGAGGGCCGTCTTTTTGGTATAAGAGGACGGAATGACTAACACGAAAGGTATGACCATGCCCCAGATTGATGATGCCGAGCTGTTTGGCAATGCCGAGGATCAGCGTGCGTACGAGGACTTTTGCGCCAATCAGGAGGCGGTCGAGAAGTTCACGCTCGACAAGCCCGCGCTCATCTGTCGTTGGCGCATGTCCAACAAAAAGGTGCCCATGCTCAACCGCCACATCCGCGCGCTGTCCGAGCGCCTGGTGCAGGGCGAGCCGCTTACCCATAACATGCTCAGCTGGGCAAAGCAGCACGTTGAGTGGTCACTTGCCGAGGGCGACTACACCGCACGCGACGGCGTGCTCATGCTGGTGATCGACGTTAACGGCAATGCCGCCATGACGGTGGGGGAGTACGAGCCGCTGGCCGACACGTCGGCCAAGGCGCTGCGTGCCCGTTCTGCCGAGGCTCGCTCCGAAGCCGACGAGACCGGCGTGGCGCCCGAGCTGCTCGCCGCCGTCAACAACGGCGAGCTTGCCTTTGTGGCGCCGGCGGACGAGTGTCTGTGCGGCACGGCGACGCTCATTGAGCAGCTGGCCCAGACCAAGGGCATCCCGGTCACGCGCGTAGACATTCCCGCGCAGCTCAAGGGTGCGCTGTTTCTGGTGAGCGACGAGCACGGCGTGGTTCCCGCCACCGACGGTGACGCCGCCGAGGCCGACGCCGCAACGGTCGCCTTCTTCGCCGAAGGCTACGAAAAGCTCCGCGCCCGCCGCTAAATGGTTTTTCTGGGACGGGGATTAAAGAATCATTTTAGTCTCCGTTCCCGTCGCGAGCGTAAGGCGGACAAAACGCCCCCGTTCGCGAACAGTTCTGTCACCTTGGCGACGTGCGTGGCGCGCACCTGCAGTTTCGCAGCCATAATGGTGGCAAGACAACCAAGAGGGGGAGCGGAATCCATGGCGCTAATCTATATCGTTGAGGACGACGAGCCCATTCGTCGCGAGCTTGCCGATATCCTTGCCCGTGCCGGTTTTGAGGTCGAGGCCTGCGAATCGTTTGAGCACGTCTCGCGCGATATTCTCGCCGCCGCGCCCGACCTGGTGCTGCTCGACCTCACGCTCCCCGTCAAAGACGGCCAGCACATCTGCCATGAGGTCCGTCGCGAATCCGAGGTCCCCATCATCGTTCTCACGTCGCGCACGACCGAGATCGACGAGGTCATGGCCATGACGCTCGGCGCAGATGACTTTGTTCCCAAGCCCTACAGCGCGCGCGTGCTCGTGGCCCGCATCAATGCCCTGCTGCGTCGCACCGCGGCGGCAGGCGAGCGCAGCACACTTGTCCACAAGGGGCTGGAGCTCGACCTCGCCCGCTCCATGGTCACCAATACGCAAACCGGTACCAGCACCGAGCTCACCAAAAACGAGCTGCGTATCCTCTCGCTGCTTCTGAGCCGCGCGGGCAAGATCGTTTCGCGCTCGGCCGTCATGCAGGACCTGTGGGACTCCGATGCCTTCGTGGACGACAACACGCTCACCGTCAACATCAACCGCCTGCGCACCACGCTCGAAAAAATCGGCATCAAGGGGTATTTGACGACGCACCGCGGCCAGGGCTATTCGGTCTAGGGGACGGCTATGTCGTTTGCCAAGTTCTTTAAAGACGCGCTGCTTCCCGTCGCCGTGTGGGCGTGCGGCGTGCTGCTGAGCTGCTTTGTGCTGACGGTCGCTGGTGCTTCGACATCTATCGTGGTCGTGGCGGTCGGCGTGTCCTTTATCTTTGGTATGCTCGGCATCGTGATCGAGTACGCGCGCCGTCGTCGTTTTCTGCGCCAGCTGGAGCGTGCGGCAGAGGAGCTCGAGAGTCCCGCATGGGTGCAGGAGATGGTGCAATGCCCGACCTATGCCGAGGGCGAGCTCGAGTACGAGGTCTTGCGCCGGGTGGGCAAAGCCGCCTGCGACGAGGTTGCCGAAGGCCGGCGTCAGACCGATGACTATCGCGACTATATCGAGAGCTGGGTCCACGAGGCCAAGCTGCCTCTGGCGGCGGCTCACCTGATTTTGGAAAACCTTGATGGCAGCGAAGACGACCTGTCGCGTGTGGATGACCTGGGCCGCGAGCTGGCTCGCGTGGAGCGCTATATCGACCAGGCGCTGTACTACGCGCGCTCGGAAGTCGTGGAGCGCGACTACCTGATTCGCCGCTGGGGTCTCAAGACCTTGGTGACGGGCGCGATTAAAGCCAACGCGCGTGAGCTCATCGCGGCGCACGTGGCGCCGGTGTGCGGGAACCTTGACTTTGAGGTCTTTACCGACGAGAAGTGGCTCGAGTTTATTCTGGGGCAGCTCATCCAGAACAGCATTAAATACGCGAGCGAGGACGGCGCGAAGATCGTGTTTTCGGGCGCGTTGCTGGACGAGGGCCTGGCAAGCGAGCGCATCGAGCTTACCGTTGCGGACAACGGCTGCGGCGTGAGCGCGGCAGACCTGCCGCGCGTGTTCGAGAAGGGCTTTACCGGCGACAACGGCCGCGCCACCAAGCGCGCAACGGGCATCGGCCTCTACCTGGTGGCACGCCTGTGCTCCAAGATGGGCATTGACGTCACCGCGGCATCCGAGCCCGGCAAAGGCTTTGTCGTCACGTTTGCCTTCTCGACCAACAAGTTTCAATACTTTGAGTAGTCGTCGCGGTGTAACGTCCCGGAGCGTCATTCACGTTAAGACAATTATCCCAAACGGGATAATTCCATCATGATGTGCTATGATTATCCCGTTTGGGATAATCATAGGGGATTAGCATGCAAGACTGGAATGAGCGAACGATTTTTGACCCAGCTGAACTCGGTGCATATTTGCGTGAGCGCCGGAAGAAGCTCGGTTATACCCAACGCGATGTGGCTGATTTCAACCAGTGCAGTTTGCGCTTTGTGAGCGAGCTTGAGCGTGGAAAGGCGGGTGCCAATCTTCGCCAAACCCTTCAAATCGCTAACAGCTTGGGGGTCGATTTGATCCTGAGGGAGAGGGGCGACGGCTCATGGCATTAAAGGTTTATCGTGAGTATCGGGGAACGTTTGAGCTGGTCGGAGAATTTGAGAGGGCCGACCCCGTAAACGAGACGTTTGCATATGATGAGGGATATCTTGAACGCGACGATGCTGCCGCACTCTCAGCTTCTCTTCCCTTGCGACATGAGCCATATGCCAGCAATGAGTTTTCGGCCTTCTTTTCGGGCATGCTTCCCGAGGGCCCGGTTCGGCATGAGCTGTCGATGCGTTTTCAAATCCCCCAGTCAGACTATTTATCGATGCTCGAGCGTTTGGGCGATGAGTGCGTTGGTGCCTTGAGGTTTCTCGGCGATGAGAAATCGAGCTACGATCCGGGCTATCGTCCTCTGCAAGACGAGGATTTTGAGGCACTTTCTAAGGCGGAAGTGTTTGAGATTGCAAATGATATGCAGGATTCGAGGCTGTCGTTGGCGGGCGCTCAGTCTAAAACCGGTTGGTTTTTACCGCGCGGTAAAGATGCAAAAAAGGCCGGGTCGGGGGATTGGATGCTGCCGCTCGGCTCTGCCCCCTCGACTCACATAGTCAAGATTGCTTCAACTAAACATCCGGATTTGCCGTTCAACGAATTAATTTGCATGACGGCAGCGTCTGCTGCTGGGCTTGAAATTGCCCGTTCAGAAGCTTCGGATACGATTCCTGGTGCGTTCTTTTCCGAGCGTTATGACAGAATCTGGAGCAATGAGCCGCCGTCGATGAGCGGATTCGATGTGCCTCTGAGGCTGCATCAGGAGGATTTTTGCCAAGCGGTTGGCTGGCCTTCGTATATGAAATACGAGACACGTCCCGATAGCTGCTATATGGCTCTTTGCGGCCGATTGATAAGAGAGCAATCGTCTAACGTAATTGCTGATACTCAAATGTTCGCTCGTCAGGTAATGGTCGATTATGCGTTGGGGAATTGCGACTCGCATCTCAAGAACCATTCGTTTCTTTATAGTCCGAGTTGGCGGGAAAAGAGGTTGGCCCCTGCATACGATATTGTTTGCACGACGATAATGGGATACGACCATAATCTTGGGATTGATATTGGGGATCACCGGGTGATCGATGGGGTGACTCCTGAAGATTTCGAATTCATGTCTCAAGATTTGCATCTGCCACTCAAGATGATCAAGAACATCGCGGCGGAAGTGGCTGAAGAGGTGTCTGCCCAGCTTGCAGAACTTGCCTCTGCAACCGGAGATTTGGGTCGGGTCGCTCTGAAAATTCAGACGGATTCCGTTGAGAGAATGAGGGTTCTGGAGCAATTCTCAGCCTAAAGCAAAGCGGGGCCACCGTAATGGTGGTCCCGCTCTTGGAAGACTTGGGCACGTGGGCTTGCGCTCCGCGATGCGTTAGGCGTACGTTTGCTACTTCACGACCAAGATGTCGCAGTCGGTGTTGCGCAGCAGGAACGTCGAAATTGAACCCAGGAGTGCATACTTGATCGAGGACAGGCCACGAGCGCCGCAGAGCACCAGGTCGGGCTTGACCACGTCGAGCATCTCGTCTTTGAGCGTCTCGCGAATGCGGCCGGCGCGAATCATGACCTCGACCTCGGGAATGTCGGGATTGGCCTTGGCCTCTTCGAGCTGCTTGGCGATGGAGTTCTTAAATGCCTCCTCTAGGCCGTTGACCAGATCGACCGGATAGGAACCGGCGCTCTCGAGTGCCGTGGAATCGATAACGTGGCCGATAATCAGCTTGGCGCCGTTGTTCGCGGCGACCTTGATGGCGCGTGCGAGCACAAAATCCTGCTGCTCAGTACCGTCGAGTGAAACAAATACCTTGGTGTAGCCCTCGTTCATGGTTTCCTCCTTGGTCTATCGCACGGGCGCGGGGCTCGTGCGTCGGGCGGGCGCGGATGCGTGGCCGCCGGACACTTTATCTTGTTGCAGTTATACCCAAGGATTTGGGTTTGACCGCTCGCAATTCTGTGAACGGGCGAGTTTTTTGGTAAGGGTAGGCGCAGGCGCGCCGCCAACGGTTGATAATGGGACATCGCCCGCACCGTCCGCAGAACAATATCGGCGGGTGTCTAACGAGGGGGTCCCTTTGGATATCATTGAGCTTCTAAAATCTGCCTTCATGGGCCTGGTCGAGGGCATCACCGAATGGCTGCCTGTTTCGTCGACCGGTCACATGATCTTGGTGGACGAGTTCGTCAAGATGAACGTGAGCGAGACGTTCTGGAATATGTTCCTGGTCGTGATTCAGCTTGGCGCCATTTTGGCCGTCTGCGTTTTGTTCTTCTACGACCTCAACCCGTTTTCTCCCAGCAAGGGCAAGGAGGGCCGTCGCGACACCTGGGTGCTATGGGGCAAGATTGTGCTCGGCTGCATTCCCGCCGCGGCGATCGGTCTGCCGCTTAACGACTGGATGGAGGAGCATTTCTACAATGCTCCCGTCGTGGCGTTGGCGCTCATTGTGTACGGCGTGCTGTTTATCGTGATCGAGAACTGGCGCGCGAACAAGCGCGACCAGGCTGCTCTTGCCGGTTCGTTTGGTTCGCGTGCTGTGGTGGCGGGCGGACGTCCCGCCGGTGCGCATTTTGCCGCGCCCGCTGCGACTGCCGCCGCAGACGATGACGATAGCTTGGACTTTGGCTCCATCACTACGCTCGAGGATCTGAGCTGGAAGACCGCGCTGGGTATCGGTTGCTTCCAGGTGCTTTCGCTGATTCCGGGCACATCGCGCTCCGGCTCCACGATCATCGGCGGCCTGCTTTTGGGCTGCACGCGTTCGGTGGCGTCCAAGTTTACGTTCTTCCTGGCCATTCCCGTCATGTTTGGCGCGAGTGCGCTCAAGCTGGTCAAGTACTTTATTAAGGGCGGCACGTTCGGCACCAACGAAATCGCCATCCTGGGCGTGGGCTGCGTCGTCGCCTTTGTGGTGTCGCTCATTGCCATCAAGTGGCT
The DNA here is from genome assembly GCA_900544425.1 of uncultured Collinsella sp. Classification (GTDB taxonomy): domain Bacteria; phylum Actinomycetota; class Coriobacteriia; order Coriobacteriales; family Coriobacteriaceae; genus Collinsella. Next base: position 6,251 of record UQUX01000018.1, on the reverse strand, counting down.
TATGGGCTTCGTGCGCCGTCACGACTTCAAGTGCTTCGGCGTCTACCGCATCATCCTGGGCATCGTGGTGCTCGCGTACTTCTTTGTCCTGGAGCCTATGCTCGGCCTGTAACTTGGTTGACGCTGCGCGGCGACCAGAGCGACAACTTGTCATTCAAAGGGGGTGGCATGACCAAAAGGTCTATGCCGCCCCCTTTTCATGCCAATTTGTTCGCTCTGGCCGCCGCTCGCTGCTGCCATGACATCGGTGGCCCCCCAATGCACCAAATCCGCTGGGGCGGGCCTGACGGTGGCGCACGGAGTCGTGGTGTGATTTGCGTCGGTGTCCGCGCGGCTCGGTATACTGGTACGGCTCAAACTATGGCGCCGCCCGCAGGCGCGCCGTCCGTCAGATGAGGAGTCGCCCATGACCCAGCCCCTGCCCCGGGAAAAGAACGCCGCGGTACCCGTACCGCCCGCGCCGGAACCCGTGCCGCTCGATGCATACACCGCCCCCGCTGCGCCGGAGCCCGAGCTCGTTCCGCTCGACATCTACGACGCTCCCGCGCCGGCGCCCAAGCCCGCCAAACCGCTCGTCGACATCGACAGCCTTAATCCCGCCCAGCGCGAGGCGGTCCTGTCCACCGAGGGCCCGTTGCTGGTGCTCGCCGGCGCCGGCTCGGGCAAGACCCGCGTCTTGACCTTCCGCATCGCACATATGCTCGGCGACCTGGGTGTTAAGCCTTGGCAGGTTCTTGCCATTACGTTTACCAACAAGGCCGCGGCAGAGATGCGCGAGCGTCTGGCGGCACTCATTCCCAGCGGCACCCGTGGCATGTGGGTGTGCACCTTCCATGCTATGTGCGTGCGCATGCTGCGCGAGGACGCCGACCTGTTGGGCTACACCGGCCAGTTCACCATCTACGATGACGATGACTCAAAGCGCATGGTGCGCGACATTATGCAGGCGCTCGGCATCGAGCAAAAGCAGTTCCCCATCAACATGATCCGCAGCAAGATTAGCTCGGCCAAAAACGCCATGATCGGCCCCGAGGACATGCTCAAGAGCGCCGATAGCCCCAACGACAAAAAGGCCGCGCAGGTCTACCTAGAGCTGGAGCGCCGCCTGCGCGCCGCCAATGCGATGGACTTTGACGACCTGCTCGTGCGCGCGCTCGAGCTGCTGCGCACCCGTCCCGAGGTGCTCGATAAGTACCAAGAGCGCTTCCGCTACATTAGCGTCGACGAGTATCAGGACACCAACCACGTCCAGTACGAAATCGCCAACCTGCTGGCCGCTAAGTACCAAAACCTCATGGTCGTGGGCGACGATGACCAGTCCATTTACAGCTGGCGTGGCGCCGACATCACCAACATCCTGGACTTTGAGAAGGACTTTAAAAACTGCAAGACCGTCAAGCTGGAGCAGAACTATCGCTCTACGGGTCACATCCTGAGCGCCGCCAACGCCGTGGTGCGCCACAACTCGCAGCGCAAGGACAAGCGCCTGTTTACGGCCGAGGGCGATGGCGAGAAGATCCAGGCCTTCCAGGCGAGCGACGAACGCGACGAGGGTCGCTGGATTGCCGGCGAGATCGAGAAGCTGCATGCCAAAGGCACGAGCTACGACGACATTGCCGTGTTCTATCGCACCAACGCCCAGTCGCGTATCCTCGAAGATATGTTCCTGCGCGCGGGCGTGCCCTACAAGATCGTGGGCGGCACGCGATTCTTCGACCGTGCCGAGATCCGTGATGTCATGGCCTACCTTAAGATGATCGTGAACCCGGCCGACGAGATGAGCGTCAAGCGCGTCATCAACACACCGCGCCGTGGCATCGGCTCCACCTCGATCCAAAAAATCGAGCAGCTGGCGCGCGATAACCGTTGCTCGTTCTTCCAGGCTTGCGAGATTGCGTGTGCCGAAACCGGCATGTTTAGCGCCAAGGTCCGCAATGGCCTGTCAAGCTTTGTGTCGCTGGTGCGCGAGGGCCGCCGCATGGACGGCGAGCTCAAGGACGTCGTCGAGATGATTGTCGATAAGACGGGTCTGCTGCAGGCGTTTCGCGCCGAGGGCACCATGGAGTCTGAGAGCCGTGCCGAGAACATCCAGGAATTCCTGGGCGTCGCTGCCGAATTTGAGGAGACGCACGAGGACATCGAGGGTACGCTCGAGAGCTTGGAAGAGCTGCGCGCAGCTGGTGTTGCCGACGTGCCTGCCGGCGCCGAGCCCGTCGTGGTGAGCGCGCCCGCGCCCGAACCGGGGCCATTTGCCCCGGTATCCTCGTTTGAGGCACTCGTCGGCGCGCGCGATGCCGCAGGTTCCAATCCGCTCGATAGCCTAGCCGCCCCGGCGCTCTCGCCGCAGGATGCCCTGGCCGCCGCCATCGCGGGCAACGCGTATGCCGCGCCGACGGGGATGCCGGCGGGTGCCGTGCATGCCGACGAGATTGAGCGCACCTATGGTCCGCTCACCTGTAAGGCGCTACCGGCACTCATGGAGTGGCTGGCCCTGCGCTCCGACTTGGATTCCCTGGCCGGCGAGACGCATGCCATTACCATGATGACCATCCACTCCGCCAAGGGCCTGGAGTTCCCGGCGGTGTTCGTGGCCGGCATGGAGGAGGGCATCTTCCCGCACGTGCACGACTTTGGCGGCAGCGATGACCCGGGTAAGCTCGAGGAGGAGCGTCGCCTGGCCTACGTCGCCATCACGCGTGCCCGTAAGCGCCTGTTCCTGACCTATGCGGCCACGCGTCGCACCTACGGCTCGACCTCTGCCAACCCGCGCTCGCGCTTCCTCAACGAGATTCCGTTTGAGGATATCGAGTTTAGCGGTATCGGTTCTGCCGGTTTTGAAGGCACGGGTTGGGAGAAGCGCGGCGACCGTCACGGCACCTTTGGCTCGGGCATGGGTTCGGATATGTACGGCGGCAAGGTATTTGGTTCGCATACGCGCTCGACTGGCGGTTCCGGTTCGCGCGGCGGATCGAGCTTTGACGATTTCTTTGGTGGCAGCAGCTACGGGACCGAGCGCCATCGTGGGGTCTCGCCCGACGCTGGCCGTGTTGCCTCGACCTTTGGCTCGGGCGCACCGCGAGCCAAAAAGCCCTCGTCCAAGGTGTCCCCGACGGTGGAGCGCAAGGTTGATCGCGCCAGCGCATCGCAGGACTTTGCCGCAGGCGATACCGTGAGCCACAAGACCTTTGGCACGGGTACCGTGATCTCGGTCGCCGGAGACATGATCGAGGTTCAATTCGAAAAGACCGGTCAGACCAAAAAGCTGATGAAGGGCTTCGCGCCGATCGTCAAGCTGTCGTGATCCTGGCGGACCTGGGCGGGCGTATAGGGCAACATCGCCTGCTCGGGCAGTCCTGCGCAAGACGGAGAGCACATTAAGTGCTCTCCTTTGCGTGCGGAACTCGCGATCGATGTTGCCCTATACGCCCGCCCAGGTCCTTGGGTAACGTTGCTGGACGAACGTCGCTTTGCTCGTTCGCTTTTTAATCTGGAGAACCGGGTGGGCTGAATACTTAGACATGGCAAGGGGCTCCCCCGTTAAAGAACGGGGGAGCCCCTTGTTGCGTTTTGAATGGTGCGCTTGGCTTTGATGATTGATGATTTTATACGATTCAGTATAATTTCAGATAGACGCTAAAATGTAACCGAAATGAAAACGGTGATTGTACATGCTGATAAACTGCCTCCCAAAAAGACTCTTCTCTTTAGAGCTCGCTATCGACCCGGAGCCAGTTGAGATGCAGATTCCTCGCATGTATCTTGAGCGGTATTCGCTTCGCTTGGCACGGCTCGGCATGTCTAAACAGGGCCGTTTTATTGTTGCGGAACCAAAGGAACCGCCCAGTGTCATTTCGGCGCGAAATCTCGTCAGTGCGGTGCGCAAGTTAGATGTTCACCCGGTGGTAATTTGCTGGGATGCTATGGATTTAGGTTTTATGCGCGCGCTTTCTTCGGAGGGAATCGCATATATCCGAGATGAGCGAAATGCGTTCCTGCCGTTTATCGGAGCCGTTATTTCCGATGAGGTGCTGGGTGCTTCTCCCGCTGCTCCGCTTTCGCCCCAATCTCAACGAATCGTCCTAAATCTCATTGCGGGACGATGGGTTGACTGCTCCGCCGGCGACCTAGCGCGTCTGTGTGGCAAAAGCGCGGCAAGCGTCAGCGGCTATCTTTCGGAAATCGCCGCTATAGCTCCTGGGTTGATTATGCGGGACGGCAAAAAGCGTATATTGTGCGACGCCGGGCTGTCGACCGAGACGTTGCTAGATGGGTTTGAGGACTATCTTCGCACGCCAGTTTTAGAGCGAATCCGGCTCAAGAAGGTTATCGAGAGAACAGAGCTACGTGCCGTTGATGCGCTGCTTTCCGGTGTGTCTGCCCTTAGCTATATGTCCGACCTTGCCCATGAAGACTCTGCTCCAACCATTGCTCTCGAAAAATATCAGCTAGAGGCCTTGAAAGAGCATATGGGCGACAGATGGCTGGAGGCTCAGTGGTACGAACCGGCGGCAGTTGTGATTGAGGTCTGGTCGTATCCCGTGGACGCGCCGTCCGATATTAGTTTTGACGCGACGGGTTTGCAGTGTGTCGACCCGTTTTCCTTATACGTTGCTTGCGCAAAAGCAGATTACAAAGAAGATCGTCTGCTCGACGCGGTCGAACAGCTCAGGAGGACGATATGTCAAAAGTGAGGGGAATAGAGCGATTTGCCGATGCCATGAGCGGCTGTAAAGGCGGTTACGTCCTTATTGGTGGAGGGGCCTGCAGCGTTCTATTTGACAATGAGGGCGATTCGTTTAGAGCTACTGAAGACTTGGATATCGTCGTAATTGTTGATGGGGAAGGCGTTGAATTCGCCACTGCATTGTGGGCATTTATCAAAGCTGTCGGATATGAGACTGGGAAGGTCGGCGATGGAAAGTGCACTTACTATCGGTTCTGTTTGCCCGAAGGATCAAGGCAAGTCCTAGACTATCCCGGCCAAATTGAGCTATTCGCCCGACATCCTGATTTTGTGCTCGAAGATGAAACGAGCGAAGTGGCACCTCTTTCCTTTGACGGGGCCGTATCAAGTCTTTCGGCAATTATTCTCGACGATGGCTACTACGAATTTATTCGCGACAACGCAACGAACGTAGAGGGCATTACGTTGCTCGATGCGCTCCATATCATTCCCCTCAAGATGCGTGCACACATTGATATCAATAGGAGCTATGAAGAAGGGCGCCATTGCAACGATAAAGATCGACGAAAGCATCGCTCGGATATTGTTCGACTTGCGGGTTTGTTGCCGCCTTCGGCTCGCTTGGAGCTAATAGAGCAAATGAGGGCTGACGCCGGAGACTTCTTTGCGGACTTTTCTTCTTATGTAAATCGGCAGACCGATCGTAAAGAGAGAGCGCGTCTTCAGGACACATTATCGTTTCTCGAAAAGGTCTACCTATAGGCACCTTGATTCGTTATGTATGGTGAGGGGCTCTCCCGTTTGATGAGCGGGGGAGCCCCTTGTTGCTTTTTGATTGTCGTAACTAGCCAGAGGCTCGCCGGGACGGGACGCGGGGTTTGGTCGATCGCGAGTTCTGCACGAGCCGGAGAGCACTTAATGTGCTCTCCGTGCGAGCAGGACTGTCCGAGCAGGCGACCAAACCCCGCGCCCCATTACAGTTTGAGTCGTCCGAAAGGGCGGCTCTTTTCCGTTGCATGGTTATACGATTGAGCCGTACCGGTGGTCGCTGGCCGACCGCCCCGGACGGCCGTCAGCCCCTGCCCCGTAGAGGGCCCGGGACGTGTTGCCGCCGGGGCGGGAGGGGCCGCGGGGAACGACTGATAGAGATGTGCCGGGCCCGGACCGGGCCACGGCCGGGTAATGTGGGTGTCGCTTCCGCGGCTTACGGCCGGCTCAAGGGAGAGGATACACCATGCCTGCAGCAGAGACGCCCGTGGCCTACCTGGGGATCGACGTCGGGAAGAGCTCGCACAGCGCGTGCGCGCTCGATGCGGGAGGGGGCGTCGCCTTCAGGGCCGAGCTGGCCAACAGGCCCGACGACATCGACCGGGTGCTCGAGCGGGCCGGCTCCGGCGCGCTGGTCGTCGTCGACCAGAAGCGAAACATCGGCGCGCTGGTCCTCGCGCGCGCCCATGCGCACGGGAACCCCTGCGCCTACCTGCCCGGATATGCCGAGAAGCAGGCCCGCGGGATGTTCCCCGGCATCGCGAAGACCGACGCCATCGACGCCGAGGTGATCGCGCGC
>UQUX01000017.1 GCA_900544425.1 uncultured Collinsella sp. | reverse complement strand
GAGCCTGTGGAGCCGTCAGACCGGCGCATTCTTGGAGGCGTAAGCGTCTCGGACGTGGGACAATTGTGCCCATAAGTTTATTGTGCCGTTGAGCCGAGGAGTCGTTATGCCACGCGAGACCAATGCCGCCAAACGCGAGCGCGCCGTTGAGGTGTGTGAGCGCCTCAACCGTCGCTATGGCCCGGTCGAGTGCTTTTTGGACCACGAGAATCCCTTCCGCCTGCTGATCGCGGTGTTGCTCTCGGCGCAAACGACCGACGCGCAGGTCAACAAGGTGACGCCGAAGCTGTTTGCCCAGTGGCCCACGCCCGAGGCCATGGCCGGGGCGAGTGTGGCTGACGTGGCAGACACCATCAAGTCACTCGGCTTTTATAAGAGCAAGGCCAAGCACGCCGTGGAGGCCGCGCAGATGATCGTCGCCGACTATGGCGGCGAGGTGCCGGCCGACATGAAGGAACTCGTGAAGCTGCCGGGCGTGGGACGCAAGACGGCGAACATCGTGCTCAACGTGGGGTATGGCATCGTGGAGGGCATTGCGGTGGACACGCACGTCAACCGCATTGCGCATCGCCTGATGTTGAGTCCCAAGACACATGCCAAGGAGCCGCTCAAGACCGAGCAGGATCTGCTCAAGATTTTGCCGCACGAGTATTGGGAGTCGGTCAACCATCAGTGGATCACCTTCGGTCGCGAGATCTGCGACGCCCGCAAACCCAAGTGTGACGAGTGTCCGCTGGCAGATTTGTGCCCCAGCGTGCGCGTAGCGGGGTAGGGCGGAACGCATCTTCGTCTGGCGTTTTTTGCGGGGCTGGGTTTGCTCTTGAGCCGGAGTCCTCTCCATGCGCTACCATGACAGGCAATGAAATCCGCCGCATACCCGCCGAGCTTGCCCCGGCGGGCTTTTGGCGTTGCAATGCCGGAGGAACAGCATGCTCATTCACCGTATAGCCGCGCAGCTCTACACTGCCGAGGCCTTGCAGGCCGTCGAGGCCGGGCTCGATGCTGGCGAGGACGTGACGCTGGCTGTGTCGCAGTCGGGCCGCACGCTTATGGCGGCCGCCCAGTTTCCGCGCCCGACGGTCTATATCGTGAGCGGCGAGGATGCGGCCGATCGCGCCGCGCGTAGCCTTGCCGCCTACGTGGGCCTGGCGCACGTGTGTCGTTTTCCTGAGCGCAAGGACTATCCGTGGCGCGAGCAGGCGCCGGACGACGCCGTGGTGGCGCAGCGCTGCGAGGCTCTGGGGCGCATCGTGCGCGGGGACAACTGCATCATGGTCGCCTCGGCTCGCGCGCTGCTGCGCTGCGTGCCGCCGGTCGAGAGCCGCTACTGGGAGTCCACTACTTTTGCGGTGGGCGAGGAGATTCCCTTTGACGAGGTGCCGCAGCGCTTGGTGGGCATGGGCTACACCAATGCCGGCGCCGCCGATGCGCCCGGCTTGTTTCGCGTTCACGGCGACACCGTCGAGGTGTTCCCCGCACAGGAAAAGGCACCCGTGCGCATCGAGTTCTTCGGCGACGAGATTGACCGCATCCGCCGCATGGTGAGCTCCACGGGGCAGACCATCGGCAACGAGGACAGCATCGAAATCTTTCCCTGCCGCGAACTGGCACTCACCGACGAGGCCGTCCACAACATGCATGTGGCGCTCTATCGCGCCAGCCAGGATGACAGCAAACTGGCGGCGCTGCTCGAGATGGTGGATGCGCGCATCGTCACGCCCGAGCTCGACCGCTTTTTGCCGGTGATGTACGGCCAGACCGTAAGCCCGTTGGCGCACGTGAGCGGCAAGGCGCTCGTGGTTCTGTCCGAGCCGCGCTCGCTGTTCGACGACTGCCTGCGCGCCTACGAGGATATCGAGGCGCGTGCCGGCGAGGCAGGGATTGACCGCCTGGATGGTCTGTACGTGCGCGCTCAACAGCTCGATTTTGGTGCCCAGCAGCGCTTGAACTACGTAAGCCTCATCCGTGCCGGCGGTGCGGTGACGGCCGAGCTCAAGATTGAGCAGCCTGCTATCGCAGGCTCGGACAACCGTTTTATGACGCGCGTTCAGGAAGTCGTGGGCAAGCGCTATGCCTGCGTGTTTGCCATTCCCGACCGCGGCGCGCGCGAGTCGATGGAGCTCACCTTTGGCGACGAGGGCATTACCTTTGAGGAATCGCTGACGGCCGCGCCCGAAAACGCCGGCGTCATTGGCGAGCGCGTGCGCGTGGCGGCGGCAGATTCTGCCGATCGTGCTGCCCGTCAGGATGCTCATGCTGCAATTCGCGAGCGTAAGGCTGACGCGCTCAACGCCCGCTCGCTCGAGGCGGGCGCGGCCCAGGCTGCCGCCGGTGCTGCCGTGCCCACTATCTCGCGCGGACGCGTGACCTTTGTCGATGCCGCCCTGCCGCAGGGCGTGGTGGTGCCCGATGCCAACCTGGCCGTGTTCTCGATCGCCGACCTCAACGCCCGTATGGATGCCAACCGCGCGCGCAGCCGCCGCAAGGTGGACATTACGCAGATCACGTTTCCGTTTAAGCCGGGCGACTACGTGGTGCACGCCACTCACGGCATCGCGCTCTTTAGCGAGATCGCGCGCCAGGAAGTGGGCGGCAAGGAGCGCGACTACTTTTTGCTGGAATATGCCGACGGCGACAAGCTCTACGTGCCGCTCGAGCAGGTCGACCGCATCACGCGCTATGTTGGCCCCGACGGCGACAAGCCGCGCCTGACCAGGCTCAACACCGCCGACTGGACGCGGGCTACCAACAAGGCGCGCAAGAATGCCAAAAAGCTGGCGTTTGACCTGGTCGACCTGTATACACGCCGCTCGTCGATTACCGGTATCGCCTGCCCGCCCGACACGCCCGAGCAGATCGAGATGGAGGAGAGCTTTCCCTACGACGAGACGCGCGACCAGCTGGAGGCTATTGCCGACATCAAGGCCGACATGGAAGCGCCCAAGCCCATGGACCGCCTGCTGTGCGGCGACGTGGGCTTTGGCAAGACCGAGGTTGCCCTGCGCGCGGCGTTTAAGTGCGTGGACTCCGGCCGCCAGGTCATGGTGCTCTGCCCCACGACCATTCTGGCCCAGCAGCACTACGAGACGTTCTTTGAGCGCTTTGCTCCGTTTGGCCTGGAGGTCGAAGTGCTCAGCCGCTTCCGCACCCCGGCGCAGCAGAAGCGCGCGCTCAAGGCGTTTGCCGAGGGCACGATTGATGTGCTCATCGGCACGCACCGCTTGCTTTCTGCCGACGTGAACCCCAAGAACCTGGGCATGGTGATCATCGACGAGGAGCAGCGCTTTGGCGTGCAGCACAAGGAACAGCTCAAGAACCTGCGTGAGCAAATCGACGTGCTCACGCTTTCGGCAACGCCTATTCCGCGAACCATGCAGATGGCCACGAGCGGCGTGCGCGACATGAGCCTGATCACCACACCGCCGACCGGGCGTCGTCCCGTGATCGTGCACGTGGGGGAGTACGACCCCGACGTGGTGAGTGCGGCGATTCGCCTGGAGGTGGGCCGCGGCGGTCAGGTGTACTACGTGTCCAACCGCGTCAAGACCATCGATGATGCCGTGGCGCGCGTGCACGAGGCCGCGCCCGAGGCACGTGTGGGCGTGGCGCATGGCAAGATGAGCCCGCGCGAGGTCGAGGACGTGATGATCGAGTTCGCGACCAAAAAGATCGACGTGCTCATCGCCACGACTATCGTGGAGAGCGGCATCGACAACGCGCGCGCCAACACGCTTATTATCGAGGATTCGCAGCGCTTGGGCCTGGCGCAGCTCTACCAGCTCAAGGGCCGTGTGGGCCGTTCGGCCACGCAGGCCTACGCGTACTTTATGTTCCCGGGCGAGCTGCCGCTTACCGAGGAGGCCACGGCGCGTCTCACCGCGCTTTCCGAGTTCCAGGACCTGGGCAGTGGCATGCGCATCGCCATGCGCGACCTGGAGATCCGTGGCGCCGGCTCGCTCATGGGCGCCGAGCAGCACGGCAACCTGTCGAGCGTGGGCTTCGACCTGTTTACGCAGATGCTGGGCCAGGCCGTGGCCGAGGCGCGCGGCGACGACGATGCCGGCGTGGAGGCCGCGAGCGTGGGCATTAACCTTCCGGCCGACTACTTCCTGTCCGAGGAGTACATGCCGGCCGTGGATCAGCGCGTGCTCGTGTACCGAAAGCTCGCGGCTGCCGAGGACTTGGAAAGCATTGACGAGGTGCAGGAGGAGACCGATGCCGCGCACGGCGAGCTGCCGTTGGCGGGGCTCAACCTGTTCAACCGTGCGCGCATCCGCATTCGCGGCGAGCGCCTGGGGCTCGAGAGCGTCACGCTCAGCGGCGGGCGCATTACGTTTTTGGGCATCGACGTTCCCAAGAAGGTGGCGTTTGAGTTCAAGACGCGCTACGGCGCGGTGAACTTCCCCAAGAGCCGCAAGCTATCGGTGCCCTACAAGGCGGGCGCCGGCGCGGGCAGCGGCCTGGGCCGCGGCCTCGACGCCAACGACGGCACCGGCCCGGTGGCAGCGGCGCTCATGCTGCTGCAGCAGCTGGGTGCCAGTGACGACGACTAACAAGTAAGTCGGTGGGACAAAGTTATCAGTAGTTCTTTGTCCCAGGTGCGAAAGCCGCATCGAGCTCGTTGCCGCAGGCGACCCTGGGACAAAAACTACTGATTACTTTGTCCCGCCACGTTGCTGGTTGACCTCCGCCCGACCGAAAGGAAGGCATGTTCGGATACATATACAAGAAAGACGCCGCTGCTATTGCGGCCATCCTGGCTCTCTGCCTGCTCACCGGCACGTTTTTCGATTACCAAATCTCGAGTGCGCTGTTCAACATCGCCAGCATGTACGGTCGCTTTATCGAAGCCGCCGGCGAGCTGCCGTTTGAGCTGACGGCGAGCATCGCGGGCGTTATGCTCGTGCGCGCGGTGCGTCCCGATTCCAAGGGGAGCAAATGGCTCGCCGTGCTCGGCATCCTCGTCAACGTAGGTCTGGCCGGCTACGAGATCATCGGATCGCTGCGCGTCGGCGGCAAGCTCATCGCGGCCCAATTGGTTCTGACGTTTGCGCTGGTTATTGTGGCTAACGTCATCGCCTACCGCCTTACGCGCGACACCGATCCCGACGAGCTCACGCGCTGGGCGCTGATGGTGCTCGCCGTTTGGGTTGCCCAGGCCACTATCCTCAACGTGATCGTCAAGCCGCTGTGGTCGCGCCCGCGCATGCGCGTGATCGAGGTCACGCCGGGGCTCAATTTTCAGCCGTGGTGGGTAATCGGCAATCCCGACAAGTGGGCCTTTATTGCCGCCGGCGTGATCAAGGACGGGTTCAAGTCGTTCGCGAGCGGGCACACCGCGCATGCGGCGATCGGCATGATGCTCGCGGGCCTTCCCGCGGCGGCCTTTAAGCAAGAGCCGTCGCGCCGACGCGTGGTCTTTTGGGCGGCGGCTGTGGTCGCGATGCTCGTCGCCTTTGGCCGCATCGTGATCGGAGCGCACTTTTTGAGTGATGTGAGCTGCGGTTTTGCTCTGGTACTGGCACTCGAGTGCCTTGCCGCGCGCATTGCCTATCCCAACGGCGTACAATAGCTCCGTTTGAATCATCTGGCCGATACCCGGTAAGAGAGGATTGCCATGCTCGCGTTCAACAACGATTATTCTCACGGCGCACATCCGGCAGTGCTGCAAGCGCTCGTCGACACCAATATGGAGCCGCAGCCCGGCTACGGTACCGATGCGCACACCGAGCGTGCCAAGCAGCTTATCCGCGAGGCCTGTCAGGCTCCCGATGCCGACGTGTTTTTTCTGGTAGGCGGCACGCAGACCAACGCCACGGTAATCGACATGTTGCTCGCGCCGTACGAGGGCGTCGTTGCCGCCGAGACTGGCCACGTTGCCTGCCACGAGGCGGGCGCTATCGAGTTTGGCGGCCACAAGGTACTCACCATACCCGGCTACGAGGGCAAGATGCATGCCGAGGACCTCGACAATTACATCGAGGTCTTTTACGAGAACGAGAGCTATGAACACATGGTGTTTCCGGGCGCCGTGTACGTGAGCATGTCCACCGAGTACGGCACGCTGTATTCCAAGGCCGAGCTCGCGGCGATTCACGCGGTGTGCCAGAAGCGCGAGATTCCGCTGTTTGTGGACGGTGCCCGCCTGGCCTATGCGCTGGCGGCCGACGAGTGCGACATTACCCTGCCCGAGCTGGCGCAGCTGTGCGACGTGTTCTACATCGGCGGCACCAAGTGCGGCGCTCTGTGTGGTGAGGCCGTGGTGTTCTGCGGCATGCATGCTCCGGCGCATCCCATTCCGCGTATTAAGCAGCACGGCGCGCTGCTGGCCAAGGGCCGCCTGACGGGTGTGCAGTTTGAGGCTCTCTTTACCGATGGCCTGTATTTTGAGATTGGTCGCCAGGCGATTGAGACCGCTCAGGCGCTGCGTCGCGTGCTGCATGAGCGCGGCTACCAGTTCTTCTTGGAGACGCCGACCAACCAGCAGTTCGTGATTCTGCCCAACGAGGACATGGTGCGCATCCGCGAGCACGCCTCGATCGAGTACTGGGAAAAGTACGACGAGACCCACACGGTGGTGCGCTTTTGCACCAGCTGGGCCACGACGCAGGAGGATATCGACGCGTTGGCGGCTGTCCTGTAGCCTGATGTAATGGCAAGGGGCCGCCCCGCGCCTGGGTTTGGCGTGGGGCGGCCTTTGCTTTTGAGGAAGAAGGGTTGTATGACCGAGATGTCCGAGCCGACGATTCGCCTGGCGACGCCCGAAGACGCGCCGGCGTTGCTTGCCATCTATGAGCCATATGTGCGCCAGACGGCGATTACCTGCGAATACGAGGTGCCGAGCGTTGATGAGTTCGCCGGGCGCATCGAGCGCACGCTCAGGCGCTATCCGTATCTGGTGATGGAGCTGGACGGGCGTCCGGTAGGCTATGCCTATGTGAGTCCGCTCAACAGCCGCGAGGCATACGACTGGTCGGTCGAGACATCGATCTACCTGGCGCGCGACGTGCGCCATGGCGGGCTGGGCCGCAAGTTGCACGATGCGCTCAAGCAATGTCTGATCGCGATGGGCATCACCAATATGTGCGCGCTCATTGCCGTGCCGCACGATAAGGACGATGAGTACCTGACGCATAACAGCCAGGATTTCCATGCCCATATGGGATATCGCTTGGTGGGCGCCTTCGATCGCTGTGCCCAAAAGTTCGGTCGCTGGTACGACATGTGTTGGATGGAGTTGGTCCTAGCCGAGCGCGTTCCCAACCAACCCAAACCAATCTGGTTCCCCGACCTCCCCAAACCTACCATTTAGGGACAGGTTAATTTTGGCAGGTTAGCCGATGGGCTCGGTGTATTTGGCGCGGTCGGTGCGTTGGATGCGCTTGGAGACATGGAGCGGGCGGCCGTCGGTGTCGTAGACGTAGTCGGTGATCAGGATCAGCGCCTGCCCACGCTCAACGTTGAGCAAAAACGCCTCGTTTTGCGAGGCATAGCATACCTCAAAGGTCTTGTGTCCCTGGGCCGGCGCGCGGTGGAACTCCTGGCGCAGCGTCGCGTAGAGCGAACCGTTGATATCGCGATCGATGAGCGCCCCAAAGCTCGGCGGCAGATAGGTGGTCTCCAGGCACAGCGGGGCATCGTCCAGATAGCGTAGGCGCACGAGCTTGACGAGCTTGCTGCCCACGGCGGCATCAAAGAACTTAGCTATGCTGCCGCCCGCCTTGGTAAAGCCCGAGTCCACCGTGCGCGTGGTGGGCTTCATGCCCTGACCCTGGACCTGTGCCGTATAGCTCGAAAACACCAGGTTGTTCTCGTGGAGCGCCGGCGTGTCGGCCACGAAGGCGCCACGCCCGCGCTCGGTGCGCACTAGACCCTCATCAACGAGCACCTTAAGGGCATGGCGCACGGTGCTGCGCGACAGACCCGATTCGTCCATGAGTTCCATCTCGGACGGCAGTTTGTCTCCGCGTGCGTAGATGCCGGCGGCGATGCGGTCACGCAGCATGCCCGCCAAGCGCTCGTATTGGGCCAGTCTCTTTTTAGATGAAGCGTTCATGCGATCAACCTGTATCTAACCTGTATGCGTATCTAATCAAGCATGTATTCAATACAACAACAAAACCGCTGTTAGCAAGTTATCGAAAACCGTATCAGCAAATTTTCTAAGACAAATATAGCATACAACTAGTCGACATAACCAAAACATGTATGTAACTTGTATGCCATTGAGAGCATCAAACGAGAAGAAAGGCTGATGCACGATGACTACTCAGGAACAGGTTAAGGACGTCGTCTCCCAGGTTTTGGCCGACAAGGCAGACAAGGGCGGCATCAAGCGCGTCGTGTGGATTGGCGCCGGCGGATCCAACGGCGGCAACTATCCTGCCCAGTACTTTATGGAGCACGAGGCCACGCAGGTCGTGAGCTCCAGCTACACCAGCAATGAGTTCGTGCATGCAACTCCTGCCTACGTTAACGAGAACACCCTGGCCGTCGTCGTGTCCATGCGCGGCACCAAGGAGACCATCGTCGCCGCCCAGGTCGCCAAGGACCACGGCGCCAGCACCATCGCCATCTATGTTGACGAGTCCGGCCTCACCGAGGTCTGCGACTACAAGATCCAGTACGACAGCCTGGCCGTCGACGAGTCTTGCATGGGTCGCACCAACTCTGCCGTCGTGACCATGATCGCCATGGAGCTTACGCAGCAGACCGAGGGCTATGCCGAGTATGAGACCGCTATGGCCGCGTTCGACTTGGTCGACCCCATCTATCGCAAGGCCGTCGAGTACACCCGTCCGCTCGCTGCCAAGTGGGCCGAGCAGAACGCCGACAAGCCCTGCATCAACGTCATGGCCCAGGGCCCGCTTTTTGGTGCCGCCTACGTCTTTAGCATCTGCAACGTGCAGGAGATGCTGCAGATCGACTCCTGCACCATCAACACCTGCGACTTCTTCCACGGCCCCTTTGAGATCCTGGACAAGCGCACCTCGCTGTTCCAGCTCATCAGCGTCGGCCGCAGCCGCTGCAACGACGAGCGCGGCATCCGCTTCGTCAACCAGTACGGTGGCGAGCGCGTCTATCAGCTCGACGCCAAGGAGCTCGGCCTCAACGACATCAAGGACAGCGTGAGCGAGTACTTCAACCACCTAATCTTTGCG
Source organism: uncultured Collinsella sp. (assembly GCA_900544425.1). Classification (GTDB taxonomy): domain Bacteria; phylum Actinomycetota; class Coriobacteriia; order Coriobacteriales; family Coriobacteriaceae; genus Collinsella. The sequence continues at coordinate 13,681 of UQUX01000017.1, read as the reverse complement.
CCGATCCTCAACAACGTGTACATGCGCGCTCTCTCTGCCGTCACCCACAAGGACTACATGACGCGCCGCTACATGTGGAAGCTGGACTACTAGGGGATAGAGCGGCCTAACAGCTCGATGTCCTCATAAGTTGCGGTGGAATAGTTCCTGCTTGGGGGCTTGAAGCCTCTATTTAGGAACTATTTCACCGCAACCGCCCAGTAATCCGCTGGGGGCGGAGGAAAACGGATCACTTATCCGCTCGCCGATTTGTGTCTTGAAAAATGTATATAACGACTATAACGTAGTACGAAACATATTGGAAACAATACCGAGGAGGCTGCGTTGAAGAAGAGCAATCTGGGCTATGTGCTGGTGCTGATCGCCGCGCTTATGTGGGGCAGCATCGGAATCTTTGTAAACGGCATCTCGGCCATGGGCGTTTCGTCCCAGAGCATGGCTGCCTTTCGCTTGTTGGTCGGAGCGCTTATCTTGGCGCCGGTCCTGATGTTTATGGGCTGCCGTCCGGGTGAGGGGTCTACCGTGGCTCAGGGTCCGCTGGCCCTGTTCAAGGCAAGCCCTAAAGAGCTTGTTCCCTGTGCGCTTGTCGGCATCGTCGGTTTGGCCGCCGCCAACACCTGCTATTACGAGTGCATGGGCGAGGTGGGCATGTCCACGGCCTCGGTGCTGCTCTACACCTCGCCGGTGTTTGGCGTCATGCTCGGCCGCGTGCTTTATCGCGAGGACGTGACCCCCAACAAGCTCGTTGCCATTGTCTTTAACATCGTAGGCTGCGTGCTTGCAGTGACCAATGGCGACCTTTCCGGTTTTCATTTTTCGGTTTGGGGCGTCACGTCGGGCGTGATTGCAGGCCTTTGTGGTGCGTCGCTCGCGGTGTTTAGCCGAATAGCAACCAAGACGGTCCACCCGCTGGCTGTCACGTTTTGGGGCTTTGTTTTTGGCGGTGCGGTTATGGCAGCTATCGCGGCTCCGTGGCCGGATGTCGCCGCGGCAATGTCGCCACAGCTGCTGCTGCTGTTCCTTGGCTTTGGACTCATCCCCACAGCCGTTGCTTACATCTTATATATGCAGGGTCTGTCCATGGGACTCGAGACATCGAAAGTTCCCGTCGTAATGTCTTTCGAGACGGTCGTCACCGTACTGGTGGGCATTGGTGTCTACGCCGAGCCCGCCGGCGCGATTAAAGTCCTGGGCATCGTGTTGGTGCTCGCGTCCATCCTGATTATGAACACCGACTTCTCCAAGCTGCGCAACAGTGTGTTTGTCGGTCATGTCATTGAGAGCATGACCTTTAAGCCCAACGCGTGGTGGACCGAAAAATCTCAGGACATGGATCTGTTTAAGGAACGCACCGGCATTGCGCTGGAACCCACCGTACAGGAAAGCCCCTGGTACTTCGTGCGATAGGGGATTGCGCGCAGGGTCTGACCTGGGGTTATCCAGCTAGCGCCGGCCTACCCAGTCCAACGTTTCGAGTACGTTAAACCCGTCAACGGTCGATTTTCACCCGCGAACGGTCTTTATACTAATTAGCAATATAAGCAACGTATAAGACGTTATAATGACCATAACGAAAAGAAGGAGGCAAGATGAATCAGATCATTCTCGCATCTCATGGCGGCCTGGCCGCAGGCGCCAAAGACACGCTCGAGATGGTTCTCGGCGACGTGTCGAACGTCCACGTCGTGTCGCTTGCTCGTGACGACAAGGAGCCCATCACCAATAAGGTTGAGGCTATGATCGCCACGTTCAACGCGGACGACACCGTCTATGTGCTGACCGATATGCTCGGCAGCTCGGTCAACAACAACATGGTCGAGCTTTCCAAGAACGGCACGAAGTTCACGGTTGTCAGCGGTTTCAACATCCCGTTGGCGCTCACGCTTGCTATGAGCCCCGCCCCCGTCAAGGGCGCCGAGCTCGCGGCCCTCATCAATGAGGCCCGCACCGGTCTGACCAACCCCAACGCACCGGTCGAGGCCGCCGCGGCTCCCGCCAAGAAGGCCAAGGCGTCCCGTCACAGCTCCGGTCCCGCCAAGATCGTCCTCGCACGTCTTGACTACCGTCTGCTGCACGGCCAGGTCGTCTTTACTTGGACCACCAAGGTTCAGGCCGAGCGCATCATCGTCGTCGACAACGCTGCCGCCAACGATGACATCAAGAAGGGCGCTCTTAAGCTGGCCAAGCCCCAGGGCGTGCGCCTGAACGTCTTCACCGTCGAGCGTGCCCTCGCCAAGATGGATAAGCTCAACACCCTCGGCGAGCGCGTCATGTTCGTCTTTGGCAACACTGCCGAGATGCTGCAGTTCTGTCAGGGCTACAAGCTCGACGCCATCAACCTGGGCGCCACCGCCAACCACGACGGTGCCGATCAGGTCGGCGGCAAGGACAGCTCCGTCTTCCTCGACGCCACCCAGAAGGCCGACGTCAACCAGCTGCTCGACATGGGCATCAAGCTCTATGTCCAGCAGACCCCTACGTATCAGAGCGTCGACATCGACGCCAAGCTGTAATCAACCAGGCTTTTGCCTGACTGAAAGGAGAAGGGTATGAATACGTTCATCAGTGCGGTGCTCGTCGGCCTCGTCGGCGTGTTCTGCATGTGGGACTCCCGCCTGCTCGGTCGTCTTAACTTCGAGCAGCCCCTCGTTGGCGCTACGCTCGTCGGTCTGCTGCTGGGCGATGTGCCCACCGGCCTTGCCGTCGGTGCCGCCGTCGAGCTCGTGTCCATGGGCTTGGTGCAGGTCGGCGCCGCCGTTCCGCCCGATATGGTCCTGGGCGGCATCGTGGCCGCTGCCTTTGCGTGCCTGACCGATGCTTCCGCCGAGACCGCCATGACGATCGCCATCCCGGTCGCCGTCCTGGGTCAGCTCCTCGGCATCGTGTTCCGTTCCATCATCGCCGCCCTCACCCATGTGGCAGATAGCGCGATCGATAACGGAAAGTTCAAGACCGCCTATCGTATGCACATCTGCGCCGGCTCCGGTCTGTACGCCATCATGTACTTCCTGCCGATCTTCCTCGCCGTCTTTGTTGGCACCGACCTGGTTCAGGCCATCGTCAACATGGTTCCCGAGTGGCTGTCCACTGGTCTTAACGTTTCGACCAAGATCATGACCGCCTACGGCTTGGCCCTGCTGCTCACCATGATGATCAAGAAGGGTATGACTCCGTTCCTGTTCATCGGTTTCCTGCTCGCCGCTTACCTCAACCTGTCCGTCATCGCGGTCGCTCTGATCGGTGTGTGCCTGGCTGTCGTCTTCATGGGCTTCAAGTTCAACGGGTCCCATGCAGCCGCCGGTGTCGATTCCGACTACGATCCGCTCGAAGACGACGAAGACTAAGGAGGAACACACTATGGCAACCGCAACCAAGGACGTGTCCCTGAACAAGAAGGTCAGCCAGTTCTTCTGGCGCTCCTGGGCCATCCAGGCCTCTTGGAACTACGAGCGTCAGATGAACATGGGCTTCCTCTACGGCATGGTTCCCACGCTCGACCGCCTCTATCCGGACGAGTCCGACCCCAAGCAGCTCGCTGCTAAGAAAGAGGCTTACCACCGTCACATGGCGTTCTACAACTGCACCCCGCAGACGAGCGCCTTTATCCTGGGCCTCACCGCCTCCATGGAGGAGGAGTACGCCAAGGATCCCGAGAACTTCGATCCCGATTCGATCAACGCGGTCAAGACCTCCCTCATGGGTCCGCTTTCCGGCATCGGTGACTCCTTATTCCAGGGCACCATCCGCGTTATCGCCTTTGGCCTGGGCGTTCAGCTGGCTCAGCAGGGCTCCATCATGGGCCCGATCCTGGCCATGCTCATCTCCATCGTCCCCTCTGTGCTGATCACTTGGTTCGCAGCCAAGATGGGCTATCAGGGCGGCCACGAGTACCTGAGCAAGCTTCAGGGCGGCGACCTCATGGAGAAGCTCATGTATGTCTGCGGCATCGTGGGTCTTATGTCCGTGGGCGGCATGATCGCTACGCTGATCGGCGCTACCACCCCGCTGCAGTTCGCTGAGGGTACCGTCGTTATCCAGGACATCCTAGACGGCATGATGCCCCAGATGATCTCCCTTGGCCTCACCGGCCTTATGTACTGGCTCATCAAGAAGAACGTCAACACCGGTTGGCTTCTCGTGATCGCCATCGTGGGCGGCATTGCCCTCTCCGCGGCCGGCATCCTGGCCTAGTCGCGACTAAGCGCCTAACCGCTTTCCCCGGGGGCCTGCCTGGCATCCCATACCCCAGGCAGGCTTCCATCCCTATACGTGACAAAGGGCAGTCCCTTTGTCACATCCTCAACGGGCCGGCGACTCGGTCCAAACCACGGTAACCCTGCGAGCGCCCGGCAATGTGGCGTCGCAATAATCGAAAGGAATGTGTCAGATGTACGAGATCGACCTTAACCTCCCTAAGCAGATCGTCGCTGACGTCCTGTCCAACCACGAGATTCACAGCGTCGCCTTCGTCGGCTGCGGTGCTTCCATGTCCGACCTTTACCCCGCCAAGTACTTCCTGGCCAACAACACGGACAAGCTGAACGTTCAGATCTTCACCGCTAACGAGTTCAACTACGACACGCCCTCCTGGGTCAACGAGCACACCTTCGTGATCACCTGCTCCCTCGGTGGCTCCACGCCCGAGACCGTCGAGGCCAACAAGACCGCCAAGAAGCACAACTGCCCGGTCGTCTCCCTCACCAACAAGGCTGGCTCCGCTCTGACCGTCGACGCTGACTACGTCATCGTTCACGGCTTCCACGCCAACTTCGCTGCCAAGTGCGAGAAGCCCGGCTACGCCATCGCTCTTGCTGTCGAGATCCTTCAGCAGACCGAGGGCTATGACCACTACGAGGACATGATCACCGGCCTTACCAACGTCTTCGAGCTCTGCGAGAACGCCGCTCAGCACTGCAAGAAGCTCGCCAAGAAGTTCGCTGAGGACTTCAAGGACGACAAGATGATTTACTTCATGGCCTCTGGTGCCTCCGAGAAGATGGCTTACTCTCACGCCGCCTTCCTGTTCACCGAGATGCAGTGGATCGACGCCGCCGCCTACAACACCGGCGAGTACTTCCACGGCCCGTTCGAGGTTTCCACCGAGGGTAAGCCCTACGTCTTCTTCATGTCCGATGGCGCTACCCGTCCGATGGACGCCCGCGCCCTCACCTTCCTTGAGCGCATGGGCGCCAAGGTCGCTCTGATCGACTCCAAGGATTACGGCCTGGCTGACGCCGTGCCCGCGAGCGTCGTCACCTACTTCAACCCGCTGCTGCACCTCGCCGTTATGCGCGAGTACGGCAACCAGATCGCCGAGGCCCGTCAGCACCCGCTGACCATGCGTCGCTACATGTGGAAGCTTTCCTACTAATCACAAGTAAGTAGACCTTACGGGTTGATTGAGAGGGGATGGGGTTTGTGCCCCATCCCCTTTTTTGCTCTTGGGAGGGCACGCCTGTCGCGTCGCAAAACCCAGGATAAAACCTACCAAAATAAACCTGTCTCTATTTGGCAGGTGGGAGGAGATGCGTATGATCAAAGCAGTGCTGTTTGACATGGACGGCGTGCTGGTCGATACCGAGTGGTTCTACAACCGTCGTCGCGTGGCGTTTATGGAGGAGAAGGGGTTCCACTTTGACGAGATCCCCGATCTTTCGGGGTCTAACGAGCCGGCCATTTGGGAGGCGCTGGTGCCCGACGATGTTGAGCTGCGCGAGCGCCTTCGCGTGGAGTACAAGCAGGTCTACAGCCCGGACCACCCCGTTCCGTATGCCGAGCTGCTCAACGAGCAGACGGAGCCGGTGATGCGCGCACTGCACGAGCGCGGCGTGAAGTGTGCCATCGCGAGCTCGTCTTATCGTGAGCTCATTGACGAGCTGGTAGAGATTGCCGGTATCGCCGATGTGCTGGACTACACCATCAGCGGTCACGAGTGCAGTGCGTTTAAGCCCGACCCCGAGATCTACCTGCGTGCCATGGAGGCGCTGGGGGTGGAGCCTGCCGAGTGCCTGGTTATCGAGGATTCGCCTTTGGGGATCGAGGCTGGCAAACGTTCCGGCGCCCGCGTCCTGGCACTGCGTCCGCACGAGGGCGTCAACCTCGATCAATCGCGAGCCGATGCCGTTATTGATAATCTGACCGACATTTTGGCCGCTTTGTAGTGTCAATCCGCCGCGAGAAGCACGGGTTCAAACGTTTTTTGCGGTGGACTGGCTCAATTTGGTTTCGATTTTGATCCGTTTGGCTTCGATTCGGACTAAGTGAGTAGACTTTTTGGCGCAGGCCGAGCACAATGCATATCTTCCTTTGTAAAACCGCAGGTCACAGGGGTGGCGGTTTTGGGTGTGCTCGGCAGATCGTAAAAAGTCTACTCACTTGGAATTTTGCCCTTTGGTCGTGGGGGTTGCTGGTCCCGTTTTGGTTGTCGAGGGAGGTTGAATTGAAGCGCCCCCGCACGCTCCATGCTACAATCGCGGGCATGCCCCACAACCACATCTGCCTTCGAAAGGAGCCTACGTGGCGAACGCCATCGATCAGCTCACGGACCGCGTGCTCATGCTCGGCCGCCTCACCATCGTCCGCCGTGCCATTACTGCCGTGGCGGTCACAATTTCTGCCGTCCTCCAGACATTCCTGATCCAGGCGTTCATTCAGCCCGCCGACCTGCTTCCGAGCGGCCTCACCGGCGTTGCGGTCCTGCTCGATCGCGTTACCTCGCTGGGCGGCGTTCACATCGACATTTCGCTCGGTATGCTCGCGCTCAACATCCCCGTGGCGCTCCTATGCTGGAGCGGCATTAGCAAGCGCTTCGTCATCTTCTCGATGATGCAGGTCGTGCTCTCGTCGCTGTTCCTCAACGTCTTTCACTTCGCTCCATTTTTGGGCGACAAGATCATGCTCATCATTTTTGGCGGCGTGGTCTCGGGTCTGGGCGCTGCCATCGCACTTAAATCCGGCGCATCCACCGGCGGCACCGACTTTATCGCGCTGTGGGTTTCCAACCACACGGGCAAGACCATCTGGGGCGTCATCTTTGGTTTCAACTGCTTTATCCTGGCGATCTTTGGCTTTATGTTTGGCTGGGACAAGGCGGCGTATTCCATCGTGTTCCAGTTTATTTCGACCAAGACCATCGACAGTTTCTATCGTCGCTACGATCGCGTGACGCTGCAGATTACGACGCGCAAGGCAGACGAGGTCATGACTGCCTACGTAAACCATTTTCAGCACGGCATTAGCTGCGCCGAGGTCGTCGGCGGATACAGCCGCGAAAAGATGTACCTGCTGAACACCGTTGTTTCGACCTACGAGAGCCAGGACATTATCAAGTTGGTGTGCGACGTTGATCCCGGCGCCGTGATCAACGTGTTCCACACGCTCAACTTTGTGGGCGGCTGGTGGGGCGGTCATGTCGACGAGCCCATGCCCACGGCCGTTCCCGATCCCGACAAGCCCGCACGCATGGCCAGCAGGCAGGCGCGCCTCAGCGAACAGGACAGCCTGCAGCAGGACGACGGCAAGTAGGGTATTGGCATTTTGCCGGTCCTGCGCAACCCATCCGAACGAGCCCCCCGAAAGCCCCGTTGCTTTCGAGAGCTCTCGTTTGCCCAGATAAAACCTACCAAAATGAAGCTGTCGCTTTTTGGTAGGGAGGGTGTATCGTTTTATCAATATGAGGTAACATGAAACTAGACGTTATATACGTATTAGAAATTTAGCTATTTTGATAAGAGTGATCAGATATGCCTGCGCCCAAAAATGCACCGCTTTACCAGCAGATTTATGACGAAATCAAGGATGCGATCGAGAAAGGTGTTTATGCACCCAAGGAGCGTATTCCGTCCGAGCTTGAACTAGCCGAGCAGTACGAGGTGAGCCGTATTACGGTGCGCCGCGCTGTCGAGGAGCTGTGCTCCGATGGTTACCTGGTTAAGCAGCAGGGCCGCGGCACCTTTGTCTCCACGCCGCACATCAACCGCCAGTTTCACGCCTCGACGCTGCAGACGTTTACCGCGCTGTGTGCCGGCAACGGCATGAAGGCCGGTGCGCACGTGATCGATCGCCAGATCGTTCCGGCGCGCCAAAACGAGATGGAGTTCTTTGGCCTGCAGAAGGATGCGCTGCTGCTGCATATCAAGCGCGTGCGTACGGCCGACGGCGAGCCCATCTTTGAGGAGAACATCTTTGTGCCGTTTGACGCCTACCGTGAGCTGTTGACGGCCGATCTTGAGGACAAGTCGATTTTTGCCGAGGTCGAGCGTGTTGGCGGAACGCCGATTGTCTCGGTTGGCTACCGTACGGTCGAGGCCGTTCGAGCTAACGCCGAGCAGGCGGCCGAGCTGGGCATTGCTCCGCACGATCCGCTGCTCAACCTGCGTGCCGGCTTTACCGGTCCCGATGACGAGCCGGTTTTGATGGGTAAGCAGTACTACGTGGGATCGCGCTACGTTATGGTCATGTAAGTTACGCGGTTTTACCAAACCGCGTAACGGCTCGACGCTGCAAACGCCCCTAAGCGGCAATCTGACGTTCAATCGTCGGTCGCGTACCCAAAGTACGCTTCCCTCCTCTTTCACGTCACCTTGCTCGCTTAGGGGCGTTTTCGCTCATATGACCCAATCCGCTGTCAAGAGCCACAATGGCCCCGCCGACCGCTTGCAATCGGTCGGCGGGGCCTGCCGTTGAACCCGTCCCGGTCCGCCCCCGGCATGTCGTCGACGCCTTCGGCTCAGTCTCATATCCGCGGATACCGCTCCGGCGGCCCGCAATCCTCTCCTTCGGCGGGGCTCCCCAAGTCTGACTACGCGCATGCGGCCGCTGCCGCGCGCCCAGCGAAAGCGGGGGTATCCCCGAAGGCTGCCCGGCTCGCCGGGACGGGGGCTATGTCTATTCGGTTGCCTCCCGGCACATCGCGCCGAGGGCCCACAGCCACCTCACGAGCTCGGCGGCGGTGGCGGCGTTCGCCTTCGCCTGGGGCATGCCCCTCTCGAGCATCTCCTCGCGTCGCCGGAGCAGGCGCTCGGACCCCTTCCTCCCGTGCATCCTCACCTCGAGCGGGACGCCGCTGCCCTTGGGCATCAGCTTCGGTTGGTGGCTCGCCTGGACGTAGCTCCAGGACCCCTCGACGGCCAGCCTCCTGACGAGGGCGTTGCCGGCCCCGCTGATTCCGCCGAGGCGCACGGAGTCCGCGCTCGACCTCTGCTTCGGGGCGAGGCCGAAGTAGGCCGTCACCTGTCTGCCGGAGCGGAACCTCGAGAAGTCGCCGACCTCGGACGCGAAGGCGGCGGCGAGCGCGAAGCCGCACCCCTTGATCGACTGGAGCGCCTCGACCTCCGCCGAGAGGGGGCCCGCCGCGACCTCGCTCCTCAGCGCCGCAAGCGCCCGGATGCCGCCGTCGTCTGTTGATGTTCACTAAGAAGTGGTCCGAGTGATCACTGGGAAATAAGCACCGTGAGCACGAAAAATTGAGCAGTTTAAGCAAGAGGGCCGCGCCCCGGGGACCGGGGGCGCGGCCCTCGCCGTATGGTTTCCCCGGGCGGTTACTTTGGCGAGCCCGCCCGGGAAGGATGGAGGAGATGACCGTGCCCCTGGACACAGTGAATGATATACGGTCGATGGATGCCGCCGGGCGCTCGAGGTCCGAGATCGCCCGAATGCTCCACGTGAGCCGGAACACCGTGGCGAAGTACGCCGACATGGAGGACATGTCGCCCGCCGCGCCGATGCCCCGGAGGAGGGGCAGGCCCGCGCTCGAGGGCAACGAGGAATGGGTCGCGGGCGTTCTCGAGGCCGACCTCGGGGCCCCGAGGAAGCAGCGCCACACAGCCAGGCGGATCTACGACAGGCTCGTCGCCGAGCGCGGCTACGGCGGCTCTTACTCCACCGTGCAGAGGTTCGTCCGCGAGCTCAGGCTCGCCCGGGCGGCGGCGGGCGGAGAGGGGTACCTCGAGCTCGAGTGGGCGCCCGGCACCTGCCAGGTCGATTTCGGGAACTTCCGCGCCGCGGTCGGCGGGAGGACCCTCGACCTCAAGCTGCTGGTCGCGACGCTTCCGCACTCGAACGACCGGCAGTGCGTCGCCCTCATGTCGCAGAGGTCGGAGTGCCTGTGCGCCGGGCTGCTCGAGATCTTCCGCCGCTGGGGCCGCGCCCCGGCGGCGATGGTGCTCGACAACGCCACCGAGGCGGGCAGGATGGTACGCGGCGAGGTCACGGAATCGAGGCTGTTCTCGCAGTTCAGAGCCCACTACCGCTTCGAGAGCCGGTACTGCAACCCCTATTCGGGAAACGAGAAGGGCTCCGTCGAGAACGCCGTGGGGTTCCTCCGGCGCAACCTCCTCGTCCCCGTGCCTGCGTTCGGCGCGCTCCCCGAGCTCAACGCGTTCCTCGCCGAGGGGTGCGCGAGGGTCAACGCGGCGGCGCGCTGCCGCGACGGCAGGCCGCACGGGGAGGCCTACCGGGAGGACCTCGCCGCCATGCGCGCCCTTCCCGGCGTGGAGTTCGACGCGGTGAGGTGGGTCACCGCCCGCGCCGACAAGCGCGGCTACGTCGAGGCCGACGGGCGCGAGTACGTCGCCGGGCCCGCCTGGCACGGGCGGAGCCTGCTCGTCGGCATGCGCGCGTCGACGGTGGAGATCCTCGCCGACCGCGGCCGCCGGGTCGCCGTCCTCCCCAGGGCCTTCGGGGAGGGCCCCGCGGTCCGGAACCCCCTCTCGCTCGTGCCCGCCATCATCGCCAGGCCGAGGGCCTTCGGGGAGTCGACGATCAGGCGCGACATGCCGCCGGGGCTCGTCGAGGGGATCGACCGGATGGACTCCGCCGGCAGGAGGCGCACGCTCAGGTCGATCGGCCGGGCGAGCGAGTCCTCGGGTTTCGAGGCGGCATGCGAGGCGGCGCTCAGGGTCGTCGAGGGCGGCCGCGTCCCCGACGACGCCACGGTCGACGTGCTGGCGAGACGCATCGCGGGAGGCGGCGGCGGGGCCGGCGGGGCCGACCTGTCGGTCTACGACGGGTTCCTGAAGGGGGCGGTCGCCGATGGCAGCTAGCGAGGAGCTGGCCCGCAGGGTCGTGGAGGCCGGGCGGTCGTGCTCGCTCACCACCGCCGTCCTGGAGGAGTGGTCGAGGCTCGGCACCCCGAAACAGGTGGAGTACCTGGCGGGCTACCTCGAGGCGGAGAGGTCCAGCCGCGAGGCCTCGAAGCGCGCGACGCTGCTCAGGCGCTGCGCGCTGCCGGCGCCCAAGACCTTCGACGGCTACGACTGGTCGGCCGTGTCGTGGCCGGAGGGCATGGGGCGCGAGTCGCTGCTCGCGCTCGACTTCGTCGGGCGCAGGGAGGACCTCGTGCCCATGGGCGACGTCGGCACCGGCAAGACGCACATGGCGTCGGCCCTCTGCGCGCTGGCGTGCGAGAGGAGGCTCGAGGCGCGCTTCTTCACGGCGTCCTCGCTCGTGATGCGCCTGAGGCGCGCCCGCGACGACGGGAGGCTCGACCGGGAGGCCGCGCTTATCGGCAAGGCCCGCCTGCTCGTCATCGACGAGCTCGGGTTCCTCCCGCTCGACGCGGACGGGGCGAGGCTGCTCTTCCAGGTCTTCGCCGACGCATACGAGAGACAGTCGGTGGTGATCACCACGAATCTGGAGTTCAGCAGGTGGGGGTCGGTGTTCGGGGACGACCAGATGGCCGCCGCCGTGATCGACCGCATCGTCCACCACGGGAGGCTCGTCCAGTTCCGCGGCGAGTCCTACCGCGTCCGCCATGCCCTCATGCAGGAGGGCCAGCCGCTCAAAAAGCGTGCGCGCTTCCGATGCTCAGGCTGCTCAATTTCCGATGCTCTTTTTGCTCAAATCCTCTTGACGAAACACAGTCGTCGGCGGGCCGGACCTTGTCGAGCCACCTGAGGAAGCCGTACGTCCAGTACCTCCGGGGGTTTCCGGCCGGCGTCGTGCCGCCGTAGGCGTAGCCCCGGCGGGCCAGGAACGCCAGGAGCCGCTGCTTCGCCGCCGCGAGCCTCGCGGTCGCCGCGTCGTGGGCCCCGGCGAGGTCCCTGAGCCCCTCGATCTCGGGGGACGGCACCCATACCGGGGTGACGTCGTGCGACAGTATCGCCTTGGCCATCCTGGCCGCGTCGTTGCGGTCGTTCTTGGACGAGAGGTCTGCCGCCGACCTCGGGACCTTGGAGACGGCCGCGACGACGCAGTCGACGCCGAGCCCGGAGAGCTCCCTCTGCGGGGCGAAGCCGAGGTAGCCGCTCTCGTAGGCGGCGAGCGACGGGCCGGGGAAGCCCGACATCCACTCCGCGACCTCGCCCCACGGGTTGCCGCGGAACCTCCTCGCCACGGCCTCGCCCGTCTCCGCGTCGAGCGCGCAGACGGTGGTGGACCTGAGGTGTACGTCCATTCCGAAGGCGGTAGAATATCTAGGCACGGGAGCCTCCCAACCTCGTTGCGGCGCGGCTGCGCCTCTGGCACTTCAACAACATTGTCGCAGCCCCGACCCGCGGTCACGAGCGGGGGCTCCTGTCGTTTCCGTGCCCTCGGATTGGGTCATAGTGTCTGACTTATGCTCAACCAGCGACGTTTGCGCGCTTGTCAAGAGATTAGCCGTTGGGAAAGTGTCCAAAAATCCCACGCTCGTTCCTTTTGGATTGCGTTGCCCGTGGCCGACAGCCGTGCGGCATCGGTCCGCGTGGCGGCGTATAATCGGCGGCAGATGACTTGGACGTTAGGAAACCATGACCGATAACATGCAGCAGATGGCGCTCGACACGCTCGGCGCCTATTTTGGCTACACCTCGTTTCGCCCGGGACAGGACCGCATGGTCGATGCGATCCTTGCCGGTCGCGATGCGCTGGGTGTTATGCCCACGGGCGCCGGCAAGTCCATTTGCTACCAGGTGCCCGCGCTCATGCTGCCCGGCATCACCTTTGTGGTGAGTCCGCTGCTGTCGCTTATGGAGGACCAGACCCGTGCGTTGCTTGCGGCGGGCGCGCGGCCCAGCTATCTCAACTCCAGTCTTACTCCGGCCCAGCAAAACACCGTGCTCAAGCGGGCGCGCGAGGGCCGCTACCAGCTTATGTACGTGGCGCCCGAGCGCTTGCTCGAGCCGCGCTTTTTAGCCTTTGCGCAGGAGGCCGCGAGTTCTGCCGGCATTGGCGTGCCGCTCGTGGCCATTGACGAGGCCCACTGCGTGAGTCAATGGGGCCAGGATTTCCGCCCCGCCTACCTGCAGATTCGCGAGTTCATCGATTCCCTGCCGCAGCGCCCCATCGTGGCGGCCTTTACCGCCACGGCGACCGAGCGCGTGCGTGCGGACATTCAGCAGATGCTCGGCCTGCAAAACCCCGCGACGGTGGTGACGGGCTTCGATCGCAAGAACCTCTACTTTGGCTGCGAGGAGATGGGCGACAAGGCCAAGGCCGCGTGGGTGCGCGACTATGTGATTGCGCATTCGAGCGAGAGCGGCATCGTGTATTGCTCGACCCGCAAGACGGTCGATGCGCTGGCAGGTGAGCTTGCCGAGGCGCTGGGCCCCAGCGGCATTCGCGTTGGCCGCTACCATGCCGGCATGGGCAACGACGCCCGTCGTCAAAGCCAGCGCGCCTTTATCGACGACGATACCCAGGTGATGGTTGCCACCAACGCCTTTGGCATGGGTATCGACAAGCCTAACGTGCGCTACGTGAT
>UQUX01000016.1 GCA_900544425.1 uncultured Collinsella sp. | reverse complement strand
GGGCGATGCGCTCGAGCAGCTGGTTCGTGGTGTCACGTACCGGCTGCGGCGCATCGCCCAACCAAGTTGCTATGTTGCGGTCGCGAGTTGCGGTGTCCATGGGGCTCCTTTATGGCAGATGCTCTGTTTGCATCTATTGTAAAGGCGCACCGGTTGCCTTTATGCCGCGGCTGCATAAGGAGTGGGGTCTACGAGACGTGCTCGGGCGCTCCTGCCATGCGAGCCTGTCCATGTGCGCGAAGGCGCGGAAGCTCGACAGTTGCCACCATGACGCCGGTGAGGATGAGGGCGGCGCCAAAGAAGGCGATGGGGCTTAGGACCTCGCCGACCAGGAAGAACGAGAAGACGGCGGAGCAGACCGGCTCGAGCGAGAAGGCGAAGCCGGTGGTCTCGGCGGGCACGTGGGACTGCACGAGCGTCTGGGTGATAAAGCCGTAGGCAGAGCAGATGAGCGCGAGGGCAACGACGACCACGATCTCGCTGGGCGTACTGGGAAGCGTGAAGCCGCCAAAGGCGCATGCGGCGATGCCCGAGAACAGGCCGCCGAAGCCCAGCTGCCAAACGCCCAGGGACAGCGGGTCGACATCTTCGACAAAGCGCTTGGCCACGATAATGTGGCTGGCATAGATAAAGGCCGAGAGCAGCATGATAAGCGCGCCCGGGTTCAGGCTGGTGAAGTCGGCGCCCGAGAGCAGCAACATACCGCAGGTGACGATGGCGGTGCCGACGAGTACTTTGCGCTCGGGGGCGCGACGCAGCAGGGCGGCGTTGGCAAACGGCACGATCACGACCGTCAGGCTCTGCAAAAAGCCGGCAGTGGAGGCAGAAGTGAGGCTGGAGCCCAGGCACATGCAGGTGAGCTCGGTTGCCATGATGGCGCCGATGATGGCGGCGCGGACCATCAGGTCGCGGTTAATGCGGAAAGCGCGCTTATGGAAGAGCAGCAGGCAGGCCACAAAGGCGATGATGCAGCGTAGCGCGACGATGCTCGTGGCGTTCATGCTGTCCATGCTGATCTTCATGAGGGGGTACGAAAAGCCCCATGCGACGGGAACGGAAAATGAGAGCGCGATTGCTTTTTTGCGATCCATGGGACTCCTTTTGTTACAGAATGGTTTCGTAAAATGATTCTGCTCTCAGATGTGGATGTAGTAAAGCGAATGTATCTTCAGTATGATTAAGAAATACTAATGTTGGCAGAAGAAGCCCTGGCAAAACGTTTTACGGCTACATCGATGTGGAGGCACGATGGCATCGCGGTATCAGATTGTTTGTATGGTGGTCGATCGCGGCAGTCTTAAGGGTGCGGCGGACGAGCTGGGCTATACGCAAAGTGCGGTGAGCCAGGCCGTCAAGGCGCTCGAGCGCGAGCTGGGTACCACGCTTATCGAGCGCGGTAAGCAGGGCGTTTCGCTTACGCGCGACGGCAAACAATATCTGCCGTACCTGCGCCAGATCGTGACCGCCGAGGCCGAGCTCGAGGGCAAGCGCCAGGAGCTGTTGGGGCTTTCGTCGACCGATATTCGTATTGCGACGTTTACCAACGTGAGTCGAACCGTGTTGCCGCGTGTGATCCGCGACTTTGGGGCGCTGCACCCGGGCGTACGCTTTACCCTCAAGCAGGGTGATTACACACGCAACGCCCAGTGGGTGCACGATGGCGTGGTTGATTTTTGTTTTACGGCACGCGGTTTTACCGCAGGGCTCGAGAAGCGCGTAGTCTATCACGACGATTTGGTGGCGCTGTTGCCTGTCGGGCATCCGCTGACGGCAAAGGAAAAGGTGACGCTCGCCGATTTGGCGTCCGAGCCGTTTGTGCTGCTGGATGAGGGCGAGCAGAGCCTGGTGCTCGATGCATTTGCGGCGCATGGCCTGTCGCCGCACGTGACGAGTGAGGTAACCGACGACTACACCATCATGGCGATGGTGGAGGAGGGCCTAGGCGTGAGCATGCTCTACCGTCGTACTGTGGAGGGCATGCGAGCCGAAATTCGTGTGCGGCCCATCGTGCATGCTCCCTCGCGCGACGTGGTGGCCGCTTGGCGCAGCTGGGACACCATGCCTATCGCCACGAGGCGTTTTATCGACTATATGAGCTCGCATATTGTTAATTAATGACTGCCGTGACGTTGAGTGCGGTGTTTAGCGGGCTGTCGCTCTGGCTTGGGTGGCGCGATAGGTGCGTGCCGGGTGGCAAAGTAGCACCGCCACGACCATAAAGAACGCCGTGGTGCCCAGGCTGATGGGGTAGACCATCATAATGTTCGCAAAGGTGCGGAAGTGCGGGAACACGCAGAACACCCAATAGAAGCGGATGCCGCAGACGCAGATCATGGTGATGAGGGCGGGCGTGAGCGAGATACCAAAGCCGCGCAGGTAGCCTGACATGTTTTCGTAGAACATGCTAAAGGCGTACGCCGGGAAGATCGAACACACGCGGATATAGCCGATCGAGACGATGTTGGGATCGCTGTTAAAGAGCGACAAGATTTCGCGCCCCAGGCCGACAATAACGATAATCGTGGTGAGTGCAACGATACCGCCTTCGACAAGGCAGACCTTGAGCGTTTTGGTGCAGCGGTCGATCTGGCGGGCACCGTGGTTTTGTCCCACAAAGGTGGTGCAAGCCTGGCTAAAGCTGTTGAGCAGGTTGTAGCACACGTACTCCAGGCTCATGGCGGCGCTCGATGCCGCCATGACTTCGGTGCCCAGGCTGTTGATGGCGGACTGGATGATGATGTTGGCGACGGCAAAGACGGCGCTTTGGATGCCGGCGGGCAGGCCGATCTTGACGATGCGCTTGAGGGCGACGGGGTCGATGGCCAGGTCGCGCGGGGTGACGCGGACGACAGAGTCGGTCTTGAGCAGGCGTATAAAGAGCGTAGCGGCGCTGACGGTGTAGGCGATGGCGGTGGCGATGGCGACGCCCGCGACGCCCCAGTGGAGTACGGGGACAAAGATGAGGTCCAGGCCAATGTTGAGGACAGTGGACACGGCAAGCGCCTGTAACGGCATGCGGGTGATGCCGACGGAGCGGAAGATCGCGGCCTCAAAGTTGTAGAGCAAGATCGAGGGCATGCTGAGCAAAAAGACGCGCAGATAGAGCGAAGCGAGCGGCATGGTCTCGGCGGGAACGTTGAGCGCGGCGAGCATGGGCTCGGCAAAGACCTCGCCCAGAGCGATGACAACAAAGCCCACAAGTGCCATAAGAATCGAGGTATGGACGGCGCGTTTGACCATGTTCTGGTCGTTGCGGCCGATAGCGTTGGCGATGACCACATTGGAGCCAAGCGACATGCCGATAAACAGGTTGAGCATAAGACTGGTAAGCGGAACATTAGAGCCGACCGCCGCCATGGCGAGGGTTCCCTGGTCGCCCGAGAAGTTGCCGATGATGACCGTGGCGATGAGGTTCGACAGCTGCTCCAAGATACTCGTCGCGGCTACGGGGAAGGCGAACAGGGGAATATTGCGCCACAGCGAGCCGGTGGTCATGTCGATGTGCTTAGATACGGTATCGGCCATACGCTCTCAATCTCTAACATGCTATTTCGTGCTTATTTGCGCAGACGATGATACTCCTAATCGACTAGTCATTGGGGACGTTCTTAAACGACTAGTCATTCAAGAACGTCCCCAATGACTAGGTGGGGAAGGCGTGCGACAATGGTGGGCGTTGTGTTGTCCGCGCTAAGGAGTTGCCATGTTGTTGTGTCCCGTTTGCCATGAGCCGTTGGTGGATGACGAGCGCGGTGCCGCATGTGCGGGCGGACACCGGTTTGACCGTGCTCGCGAGGGCTATCTGTATCTGCTGCGTTCGTCCAAGAGCGGCGACTCCATGGGCGATCCCAAGTCTCAGGCGCGCAGCCGTCGTGACTTTCTGAACCGTGGTTACTATGCGCCGTTGCGCGATGCGATGGTTGAGTTGGTGCGCGAGCGGGTGTCTGGGCGTGCCGCGTCTACGAACGGCCCCATGACGCTGCTCGATATTTGCTGCGGCGAGGGCTACTACACCAGCGCCATGGGCGCGGTGCCGGGCGTGGACGCTTACGGGTTCGACTTGGGCAAAGAGATGGTGCGCCTTGCCGCCAAGCGCGGCGATGCGACCTACTTCGTAGCCAACATGAAGGACATCCCCGTGGCCGATAGCGCCTTCGATATGGTGACCGAGCTCTTTGCTCCCTTTAACGAGCGCGAGTTTGCCCGCGTGTTGGCGCCCGAGGGCTCGCTCTACACCGTGGTGCCGGGCGCCCGTCATCTGTTTGGGCTCAAGGAGGTACTCTACGACACGCCGTACCTTAACGATGAGAAGCTGCCGAAGACCACCGAGCTCGAGTTAGTCGGAACGCAGCGGGTGTCTGCGAACATTACGCTTCAGACCCAGGCCGACATCGAGGCGGTGTTCCAGATGACGCCGTATTACTACCGCACGCGCCCTGCCGACAAAGAGCGCCTGGCAAATTTGGACACCCTTCAAACCGACATCGACTTCATCATCGCTGAGTACCGCCACAGCTAACAACCTACCAAAAAGGGACAGGTTTATTTTGGCAGGTTTTATCTAGGCAAACGTAAAGGGCCGACCGCGGAGATGCGCGATCGGCCCTTTTTAGTTGCTTGGCTGCAGAGGTTATGAGAAGCGAGCGCTTACAGGCGGTCCTTGTTCTCGGCCTTAACGGCGTGTGCCTGCTGAACAAAGAACAGGTCGTACACCACGATGACAAAGGCGCCAAAGTTGATGGCGTCGCCGCCAAACGCGGGAAGCGTGAGCACCGCTTGGGCAAGCGTGGCGACCGCGGCAACAATACCGAGCTTAAACGCGCCGTCCACCTGCGAAGGCTTGTTGGCGCCCTTGATACCGGCGACGCCTGCGGCAAGGTCGACGAGACCCTTGGCGATAAGCACGACCGCTGCGAGCATGGCGTACGAACCGTACGTGGAATCGAGACCGCCCGTGGCGATACCGACGCCGGCGGTGACGAGGCTGGCGATGCCCAAAACAAAGTAGATGAGAGCAAGGATTTTGAGAGTCTTGCGAGTGAAGCTCATGGCTGGTCCTTTCGATACGAGTACGCCAACTTGGCGCACCCAATGTACTGCACATATGGTGAAGCACATTGTAGTTCAACGGGGCGATGCATGCGTTTGAAAGCGTCTCTTGCCTGTACGCTCCAACCTTTCAAAAAGGAAAGCTGGGCGTAAGGCAAATCGATGGCAGCTCATGTGCGGCGCTGCGATGATGGGGCCATGGTAAGAGCTGGACCGAAGGAGGAGCCATGATGTACGGAACAGGGCAAGTGCGTGGGCCGCGGTCGTTGGGAAGGCGCATGGGTGATTCTGTGATCGCTGCCGTGTGCACGGGATTGATGGCGGTGCTTTGCATTGGGATGCTGTGGGCCATGTCGCATGTGGGACAATAGCGGACGGTTGGGTGCCGACATGAACGGCGCCCCACGTATTCGTTTTACATGCTAAGGAGTGCCCATGGGCGTTGCCGATCCTATTGCTGTTGCTCGGGCCGCGGGGCTTGAGCTGACCGGGAAGTCCGAGGGCCTCACGCTCACCGACGGCACGATGGAGCTGCGTGCCGATTTTGGCCGCATGCTTCCGCGGCTCAAGCAGGGCCGTCTGCAGCAAGAGCTGCTGGTAAAGGCTGCGCGCACAAAAGGCATCGAGCGCCCATGGGCGATTGACGCCACGGCAGGCTTTGGCGAGGATTCGCTGCTGTTGGCGGCCGCCGGCTTTACCGTTGATCTGTATGAGCAGGATTGCGTGATCGCGGCGCTCCTCAAGGATGCTTTGGATCGCGCGGCAGATGAACCGGCGCTTGCGACAGCCGTGGCGCGCATGCGCTTGCATGCGGGCGAGGACAGCATTGCCGGCCTTCGCCATACAGCTGAGTTGATCGGGCGGGGCGAGCTTGCCGCTCCCGATGCGGTGTACCTGGACCCCATGTTTCCCGAGCGCACCAAGAGCGCGGCGGTGAAAAAGAAGTTCCAGCTGCTGCATCACTTGGAGCAGCCGTGCGCCGATGAGGAGGCGCTGGTCCAGGCAGCGCTTGCGGTGCATCCGCGCAAAGTCGTTATCAAACGGCCGGTGAAGGGCCCGTTGCTCGCCGGCATAAAGCCGAGCTATCAACTTGCGGGCAAGGCCGTTCGTTACGATGTTTTGGTGCCGCCGCGCCCGTAGTTTGCGTGCGATGGCTGGCGATCCGTCAGTGCCGTGCCGATGTGGCGCCTATTTCCAAGGGTGCGACGTTAGGTGCCATCCACCGCAGTATTCGCATTTGTAGCAGGCCAAACCACGCCGCCCGCGGTTTTCGCAGTCGGCCATAACTGCCTCGGCCTCGGCGCGTGTGTCGTAACGGTTTTTGCGTTCGCACGACTTGTAACGCCAGGCTTCATCGCGCTCGGCGTCCAGGGCGTCGCGGCGCTCGTCCTCGCGCGCAAACAGGTCGCTCATATCGCCGCCGGTAGCAGCGCCCAAAAACTCGCTTTTGGCCTTTGACCAGGCGGCTCGCTTTTTGCTTCCCATCTGCTTCGCGCCTCTCTCCAAACGCTGGTATCATTGCTCAACCAAAGTGATACCAATAAACGTGAGGTCGCCGCGTGATGATCAGAAAAACCCTCGATACCGACATTCCCGCTGTCATGGCTATCTATGACGCCGCCCGCGCCTTTATGCGCGCGCATGGCAACGCCACGCAGTGGCCCGAGGGCACGCCTTCGGCCGAGCAACTGGCTGCCGATATTGCCGCTGGTGGTAGTTACGTGTGTGAAGTCGACGGTCGCGTGGTTGCGACGTTTGCCTTTTTACCGGGTCCGGACGAGTGCTATGACGTAATTGAGGATGGTCAATGGCGTAGCGACACTCCGTACGCCGTGCTGCACCGTGTGGCGTCCGACGGCACCGTGTACGGTATCGCGGCTGCGATGTTTGCCTTTGCCAAGGAACGTATCGACCATCTGCGTATCGACACGCACCAAGACAACCTGCCTATGCAGGGCGCCATCGCCAAGGCCGGGTTTAAGCGCGCCGGTATCGTATATGTGTCGGACGGTACGCCGCGCGTCGCGTTTGATTGGCTGCGCGAGACATAAGAGCGGGGACGCGTATCAACAATTTGCACGAACGAAAATGGCCCCGGGTGGGGTCATTTTCGTTCGCTGCGCTGTTTTGCGAGCCGGCTTTCGCAAGGCGCGAACCTACGAAAATCGCCGCGCGGCAACGCGGGGCGATGAGCTCGGTCGGGGGATAGGGCCCGCTTCGCCCGCCGGCCCGTAAATTGTATCATCCAGTGTGGAGCGTGAACGCCCGTTGCCGCGTGCGATGGGCTTGTAATAAGAGGAGAGCCATGTCGAAGCAAGCGGTCGTTGGAATCTTGGCGCATGTCGATGCCGGCAAGACCACGTTGGCCGAGGCCATGCTGTTCAACGCGGGTCGCATTCGCAAGCGCGGCCGCGTGGACGATGGCGATTCGCATCTGGACACTAATGCAATCGAGCGTGAGCGTGGCATCACGATTTTCTCGTCGCAGGCTGTGCTCGACCATGGTGATGCCCATGTCATGCTCGTGGATGCGCCGGGGCATGTCGATTTTTCTGCCGAGGCGGAGCGCACGTTGCGCGCGCTGGACTACGCGATTTTAGTCGTGGGTGCCAACGATGGCGTGCAGGGGCATACCGAAACTCTGTGGCGCCTGCTTGCACGCTATGACATCCCGACGTTCATCTTCATCAACAAGATCGATTTGGAGAATCCCGGCCGTGATGTTTTGCTGGCACAACTTGGGCGGCGTCTTTCCGAGGGCTGCCTGGATGCCAACGAACTGCTGGCGGGCGGCGCCGTTCAGGAGGACGCTGCTGCGTTAGACGAGGAAGCGCTCGAGGAGTTTCTTGAGGCGGGTGAGCTTTCTGTCGCAACGCTGTCGCGCATGGTTGCCGAGCGCAAGCTCTTTCCCTGCTTTGCCGGCTCGGCGCTCAAGGACCAAGGCGTGGACGAGCTGCTGGATGGCATATGTGCGCTGATGCGTGAACAGACGTGGCTCCCGGAGTTTGCCGCGCGCGTCTATCGTGTCAGCCGCGGGGATCGCGGCGAGCGCTTGGCTTGGGTTAAAGTGACCGGCGGCACGCTGCATGCCAAGCAGATGATTGACGGACGTTCCGGTGCCGAGACATGGGAGCAGAAGGTCGATCAGGTCCGCATCTATAACGGCGAGAAGTATGAGCTTGCCCAAGAAGTTGCTGCTGGCGGTATTTGTGCCGTGACGGGTCTTACGCACGTTCGTCCGGGGGATGCCCTGGGCGCGGAGCCCGTGGGCGATGCGCCCGTCATCGCTCCGGTCCTCACCTATACGGTGCTTCCGGGCGAACACGATGTCCATGCGGTGTTCAAAGCGTTGACTGAGCTGGCGGATGAAGATCCCATGCTCGGCGTAAGCTGGAACACGCATCTGGAGCAGATTCACCTGCAGCTGATGGGCGCTGTGCAACTCGAGGTCGTGCAGCGGGTGTTGGCTGATCGCTTTGGCCTTTCGGTTGCGTTTGAGTCTGGCGGCATTCTCTATAAGGAGACTATTTCGCAGCCGGTCGAGGACGTGGGCCACTTTGAGCCACTGCGCCACTATGCCGAGGTGCATCTGCGCCTGGAGCCGTTGCCAGCGGGTTCGGGCGTGCAGTTTGGCACCGTGACCTCGACTGACGAGCTCGATCTTAACTGGCAGCGTCTGGCGCTCACCAACGCCATGGAGCGCGACCACCTGGGCGTGCTGACCGGCTCGCCCATCACCGATGTGCGCATTACGCTCACGGGCGGCCGTGCGCATGCCAAACACACCGAGGGCGGCGATTTTCGCCAAGCCACGTATCGCGCGATTCGCCAGGGGCTCATGCAGGCGCGTGAGGCGGATGCTGCGGTGCTGCTGGAGCCGTGGTATCGCTTTGAGCTCGAGGTGCCGGGGGAGTGTGTGGGCCGGGCGCTCTCGGATGCCACGCGCATGGGCGCCGAGTACGAGCCGCCGACGATGGCGGGAGACCGGGCGAAGCTTGTGGGTCGCGTGCCGGCATCCGAGGTGCAGGACTATGCCCTGGAGGTAGCTGCCTACACGAGTGGTCGCGGACATCTGTACCTAGAGTTTGCCGGCTATGCGGCTTGCCATGATGCCGAGCGCGTCATCGAGACGGCCGCCTATGAGCCCGAGGCCGATCTGCCCAACACGCCCGATTCGGTCTTTTGCTCTCACGGCGCTGGCTACACCGTCAAGTGGTACGACGTCCCCGAGGCAGCCCACGTAAAGGTCGATCCCACCACCTTCCGCCCCTGGCGAACAGCAGACGCCGAGTTTTTCGGCCACATGTGACAAAGGGACAGCTCCTTTGTCACATGCTATTGGTATAACTCGGTATAAGTTGGTATAACTATAGGCAGCGTTTGCCAATCCGAGGAGTCCGACATGAATCCAAATCCCTTTAAGCCCACTGCTGGCAAGCGGCCCCCGGTATTCATCGGCCGCGAGTCGGTCATCGAAGATTTCGAGGAAGGGCTCGATAACGGCGCTGGAGCGCCGGGCAGGCTCATGCTCATTACGGGAAACCGCGGCTGCGGCAAAACGGTTCTCCTGCGGGAGCTGCAACGTTTGGCTAGCGAGCGCGGATGGGCGGTTGTTTCCGATTCCGCTTCGCTTGGCTTATGCGACCGCTTGGCCGAGGCGCTTCGCTCGAATAAACCCGTTGTGACGTCAATGGAGTTCGGTCCGTCGTTTGGCCGGATGTCGGTCGAGGTGGCGCGAGCAAAAGGCGAGACGTTGCGAGGGCTGGTCAACGAGCGCCTCAAGAAGCTCGGGCCGGGAAAGGGCTTACTGTTTGCGATTGACGAGGCGCAATCGGCGTCTATCGAGGAACTGGCGGCGCTGGCAGTTCTCTATCAGCAAGTGCTTGGAGATCAAGATGCCACGGGCTTGCCCGATAGCGACCAGCGCGGTCTTGCACTGGTTTTTGCCGGCTTGCCCAGTATGGTTGATGACTTGCTCGAAGAGCCGAGCGTAACGTTTCTGCGCCGCGCCCAGCAGCGTACGCTGGGGGCGATTTCTTTGCCCAAAGTGCGCGATTCATATATCCAGACGGTCAAAGACGCTGGTCTTTACGTTGACGCGGAGACGGCGGACCTTGCGGCGCACAAGAGCATGGGGCATCCCTATATGGTTCAGCTGGTGGGCTATTACATGTGGCGCTCTGCTGTCCGGCGTGGCTCGCAGGTCATTGAAGTGTGGGATGTCGAGGCAGGCCATACGGACGCCGTCTCCGAGTTCTACGAAGCGGTCGACGCGCCCCTGTATTACGGACTGCGCAGCCCACAGCGCCTCTTTATCGAGGCCATGGCTGCTGACGAGGGTAAGCCGACGCGCATGGCGGACATCATTGAGCGTTGCGATCGCACCCAGAGCTGGGCGAGTAAATATCGTGCAAGCCTGATTCGCGAGCGCGTCATCGAGGCTGCCGGATACGGCCTCGTCCGGTTTACCGTGCCCATGCTGGGCGCGTACATTCGCGATCGCATTTTATGGCATGAGTAGGGTGATAAAGGTGACGGAACAGAAGATGAGCCCGCAGGCTATCGAGGTGCGTGGCGCGCGTGTCCATAACCTTAAGGACATCGATATCGATATTCCGCTGGGAAAGCTCGTGGGTATTGCCGGCGTGTCGGGCTCGGGCAAGAGTTCGCTGGCACTGGGAGTTCTTTATGCCGAGGGCTCGCGTCGTTACTTGGAGGCGCTCAGCACCTATACTCGACGTCGTCTGACGCAGGCCGAGCATGCCCAGGTGGACGAGGTTCTGCACGTGCCGGCGGCGCTTGCATTGCATCAGCGCCCCAGCGTGCCGGGTGTGCGTTCCACTTTTGGCACCATGACCGAGCTCAACAACAGCCTGCGTCTGCTCTTTAGCCGTTGCGCCCATCATGTGTGCCCGCACTGCGGGGCGCACGTGGAGCCGAGCCTTAACGTGGCTGCGGGCCTGTCGCTCACGTGCCCTGCATGCGGTCGCGAGTTCTACGCGCCGAGTGCCGAGGACCTTGCCTTTAACAGCGGCGGTGCGTGTCCCACCTGTGGTGGCACCGGTGTCATGCGCGAGGTGGACGAGGCGAGCCTGGTGCCCGATGAGTCAAAGACCATCAACGAGGGTGCGGTCCTTCCCTGGGGCACGCTCATGTGGGATCTGATGAAGCAGGTGGCAGGCGAGATGGGCGTGCGTACCGACGTGCCGTTTAACCAGCTCACGCCTCAAGAGCGCGACATCGTGTTCCACGGCCCGGCGGTTAAAAAACACATTCTCTACGTGCCCAAAAACGGCGAGGGCGCCACGCCGCTCGACTTTACCTATTACAACGCCGTCTATACCGTTGAGAATGCGCTCGCCAAGGTCAAGGACGATAAGGGCTTAAAACGCGTTGCTCGCTTTTTGCGCGAGGGAGCATGCCGCGATTGCGGTGGCACGCGTCTCTCCGAGGCTGCGCGCCAGCCCCAGGTGCGCGGTATCAATCTGGCGCAGGCGGCGGCCATGACGCTGGGCGAGGCGATTGAGTGGGTGCGCGGGGTGCCCGCATCCTTGCCGCCCGAGATGCGGCCCATGGCGACGGATATCTGCGATTCGTTTTTGAGCGCGGCCCGTCGCCTGGTCGACTTGGGCCTCGATTACCTTTCGCTCGATCGTGCTGGCGCCACGCTCTCCACGGGTGAGCGCCAGCGCGTGCAACTTGCTCGCGTGGTGCGCAACCGATCGACAGGCGTGCTTTATGTGCTGGACGAGCCTTCGATCGGCTTGCATCCTGCCAATGTCGACGGCTTGGTAGGCGTGATGCGCGATCTGGTGGATGACGGCAACACCGTGGTTGTTGTCGACCACGACACGCGCGTGCTGGCGGAAGCCGACTATCTGGTCGAGATGGGCCCCGTTGCCGGAGCAGGCGGCGGCAGTGTAATCGCCGCTGGTACGGTAGACGAGGTCGAGCAATCGCGGGACAGCCGCATCGCTCCGTTTTTGCGCGCCGAGCCCAAGCGCTTGCGCCCACAGGTGACTGACGACGAAATGTTCGACCAGGGCCATATCCGCATGGCGACCGATGCCATCCATACCGTCAAGCCGCTCGAAGTCGATATCCCGCGCGGTCGCTTGGTCGCGGTTACGGGCGTTTCTGGTTCGGGTAAGACGACGCTCGTGCTCGAGACGCTCATTCCGGCGCTTAAGGCGCAGGCAGCTGGCGAGCGCTTGCCACGCCATGTGCGCTGGGTCGATGCCGAAGGCATTGCCCGCGCCAACCTGATTGACGCTACGCCCATTGGCGCCAATGTTCGCTCGACGGTGGCAACCTATGCCGACATCCATGACGAGCTGCGCCGCGCCTTTGCCCGTATGCCCGAAGCCAAGGCAGCCGGCTACAAGGCGGGCGCCTTTAGCTACAACACTGGCGCCTTGCGTTGCCCTACGTGCGACGGCACGGGCTCGATATCGCTCGACGTGCAGTTTTTGCCCGACGTCGAGATCGTCTGCCCGGCATGCCGTGGTTCGCGCTACGCCGAGGCCGCCTCGCATATCCATCGCGAGGGCAAGGACGGGAGCCTGCTTACGTTGCCGCAGCTCATGGACATGAGTGTGGACGAGGCCCTCGACGCCACGGTGGGGCTCAAAAAGGTGCAGGCGCGCTTGCAGACCTTGCACGACCTGGGCCTGGGTTATCTCACGCTTGGCGAGCCCACACCGGCGCTTTCGGGCGGCGAGGCACAACGTCTTAAGCTCGCGAGCGAGATGGGCCGCGTGCAGGACGATGCCGTGTTTGTGTTTGACGAACCCACGATTGGCCTGCATCCGCTCGATGTTCAGGTGTTGCTGAGCGTGTTTGACGGTCTTGTTGCCAAGGGCGCCACGGTTGTCGTGATCGAGCACGACCTCGATCTTATCCGTAACGCCGATTACGTGATCGACATGGGCCCGGGCGGTGGCGATGCGGGCGGGCAAATCGTCTGCGCCGGCACGCCGGCGGATATCGCGGTCTGCTCCAAGAGCATTACCGGTCGCTACCTATAACCGAATGTGACAAAGGGACAGTCCCTTTGTCACATGCCCGGAAAGCCTGTTTGGCGCAGCGCCTCGTAGAGGACGATGGCGGCGCTGTTGGAGAGGTTGAGTGCGCTGATACGATAGTCGTCCGGATTGACGAAGTTGCCGCAGATATCCTGCTGAAGGATGACCTCATGGCCGTCCTCGATATGCCCCAGCGACACCTCGTGGGCTTCCCAAGTCTCGGCGTTATCAAGCGAGTCGCAATCGCGCAGCATCGGGATGCGCTCGCAGCGCTCGGGCGCCGCGGCAAGCAGTGGCTCGGGAATGCCCGAGCTCTCGCTGCCAAAGACCAAGAAGTCGCCGTCGCGATAGGTGCTTTGCGCATAGGTGCGACGAGCCTTTTTAGTCAGCAGGTGCAGGCGCTCATCGGCGGGGGAGAGGCCGTTGCGGGCAAGGAAGTCCTCCCAGTCGGCATAGGTCGTCACGTCTAAGTTTTGCCAGTAGCCCAGTCCGGCGCGACGCACCGTCTTGTCGTCGAGCGAAAACCCCAGCGGCTCCACCAGATGCAGGCGGGCGCCGGTAACCACGCAGGTGCGGCCGATATTGCCCGTATTGGCTGGAATTTCGGGCGCATACAGCACGATATTGAACATGAATCTCCTTGGCTTAGAACGAAAAACCACCACGAAGGGCACCTTCGTGGTGGTTTGGCGGCTACGTAGGCGGAAAAATGCCCGCTTGGATAAACCTAGGCGCGGTGCCAGTCGGTCAGGCAGGCATCGAGGGAGGCGATGAGCGCATCCTTGTCCATGTGACGGCCGATGATGCACAGGCTCGTCATGCGGTCGCCCGTCTCGTCGTCCCAAATTTGCATGATCTCGGGGTTCTCGTCGATGATCTTCTGCTTCTCGCCCTCGGGTGCCGAGTCAACGAACAGACCGTTCTCCATCAGGCGCATCTGGTGGCCAGCCTGCTCAAACATGTAGCACATGTCCGGATCGCCGGTCTGCCACAGCGGACCCTTGACGCGGATGACCTCGTCGGGCCACTCCTGCTCAACAAAATCGGTGAACTTCTGCAGGTCAAACGGCTTGCGGCGCGAGTAAACAAAGGTCTCGATGTCGTACTCGAGCACCTCGGGGTCGTCGTGCTCCTCGGGATGCTCCATGGCCTCGATCCAGGCAGCGGAGTTGTAGGCGCGCATAAAGTCGAAGCGGTCGGTATCGAGCAGCTCCTCCATGGGGACCTCGCCGTTTTGGGCCTCGACGATCACGGCGTCTTTCTGCAGGCTGCGCACGATGGCCTTAAGCTCGGCGATCTGCTCAGGGCTCACGGTATCGGTCTTGTTGAGGATCAGCGTGGAGCAGAACTCGATCTGCTGGATGAGCAGGCTCTCGATGTCGTCCTCGTCGATATCCTCGGCCAGCAGGTCGCGACCGCCGTTGAACTCGTCGTACATGCGGGCGCAGTCGACCACGGCCACGATGTTGTCGAGCGCGAGCTTGGGCTCGCCGCCCACCTTGGCCTCGTCGCAGAAGCTCGAGATGGTGTAGGCGATGGGGATGGGCTCGCAAATGCCCGAGGCCTCGATGATGATGTAGTCGAAGTTGCCCGAATCGGCGATGCCCTGCAGCTGGTTGGCAAGGTCGTCCGAAAGCGTGCAGCAGATGCAGCCGTTGGTGAGCGGGATGAGGTCGTCGGTTTCGGAAAGACCGCCGTCGGCGATAAGGCTGGCGTCGACATTGATCTCGCCGATGTCGTTGACGATCACGGCGGCGCGGATGCCGCCGTCGTTAGCGAGGATGTGGTTGAGCAGCGTGGTCTTGCCGGCACCGAGGTATCCGGTAAGCATGATGATCTTCACGGGTTTGTTGGGCATGTGCCCTCCTTTGTTAGACATGGCTTACAGTTGAATCTTATGCCAAACGCCTGCTCTTATACCCACGCGCCGGCAAATAACACAGGCTACTCCCAGGCTCCCCATACATCGGGGCAATAACCGACGGTGGCCTTTTTGCCGTTGCGAACGATGGGCTCGGCCAAGACCTGCTGATTCTCGAGCAGTTTATCAAAGCGCTGACTGGGGGTAAGGTGCTGGATGAGTGCGAGCGTCTCCTCGTCCTTGGCCTTGGGGTTGAGCAGCTTGTCGATGCCGCCGACCGCCTGCATCACGCTCGTGAGCTCGCCCTTGCTCATCTCCTTTTCCTTAAGGTCGATAAACTGCACCTTAATGCGGCGCTCCTTAAAATAGCGCTGGGCCTTCTTGGTATCGAAGGACTTCTTGGTGCCAAAAATCTGGATATTCATGTTCCGCCGCTCTATCGAATGAAGTTGGTCCTGGCGCGATCGCCTTCGGGGGCTTTGATGCCGGCGGCCTGTCCTGCCTCGATGCAGCGAAGGAGCCAGGCCATGTTTTTGCCGATGTTTCGCATGGTGGCCAGGCCCTCGGCGTCCTGGGCGGCCTCGCCCGGCATGGCACCAAAGACGTTGTTCCAGTACGTGGAGGCCACCACGGGCATCTGGTTGATAGTGAAGTACTTGTTGAGTACATCGAAGGTGGTCGACGTGCCGCCACGGCGGGCGACGGCGACCGCGGCACCCGGCTTGTGCGCAAAGGCCTTGCTGCCAGCATAGAATGCGCGGTCGAGAGCCGAGAGGATGCGTCCGCTGGGATGCGCATAGTAGACGGGGGAGCCAAAGACAAAGCCATCTGCCTGCTCGGCGGCAGCGATCAGCTCGTTCACCACGTCGTCGTCAAAGGTACAGCGACCGCCAAGATTGCCGCACTGGCCGCAACCGATGCAGTCGCGAATGGGCTTGGCGCCCAGCTGGAACACCTCGGTATCGATGCCCTCGGCGTTGAGTTGCTCGGCGACCTCGGCGAGTGCGCGGGCGGTATTGCCGTTTGCCTTGGGACTGCCATTGACCAAAAGAACCTTCATCACAAACTCCCTCTGCTGTCGGTGACTTCTGCGGAGGATTATCGCACGAGAGGGCAGATGGCGTGGGGCGCGATGTGAAACGGCCTGTGTTTCACATCGCGCCCCACAACGCTAGTCCAGCTTGGTGCCCGGTACTTGCGGTGCCTCTTTAAGCAACGCTTTGAGCTCGTTCAAAATGGAAACGGGCTGTCGGTCAACGCTGTTCAGATGGAGCGTGGCCACGCGAATGGGCGGCTGATATTCAAGCGAGCCGATGAGCACGGGAGAACCCAGGAATCGTTCGATTTCGTTTGCGAGCTCGTCGATTGCCTCGGGGCCGAGCTCATCGAAAAGCGCCACGAACATTGGTCCCGTCGAGCGGAACAGGCGACCCTTGCCACGCGAACAATCCATGAGGCAGGCAGCGCTTTCTGCCAAAACACGGTCGCCCACATCAAAGCCAAAGCGGGCATTGACCTCAGCGATATCGTCGACCTTAATGGCAATAAAGCCTGCCTCGCGCGCCACGCGGCGCATCTCTCCAATAGCGTTGACCAGGGCGTGGACATCGCCCAGGCCCGTTACCGAGTCGGTCGTATCTGCCAAGCTTCGGTTGATGATAATGCCCACATACATGCTGGGCTCGGTATCGGTGCCGTCCAAACGGTAGCCCGTGCAGTCGCAAAGCACGTATTTTCCGGTGGCATCCATTACGCGATACTGCATGTAGTGGAAGTGCCACGTGCCGTTTATCACCATGTCGAGCTCGGCGCGTACGTTGTCGCGGTCCTCGGGATGAACGCGGGCGAGCCACATGTCGAGTGAGTTAAAAGGGTGCTGGGAGGGCAGGTCAAAATCGCGCACGGCGTTGACCGACCATTGCGATTCTCCCGTATCGAGATTGAGGATGAACGGATAGCGCGTCTCGGAGCTCATGGAGATCGCTTGGAACACCCGGTCGTTGCAGGGAAGCTGGTCGACGATTGGGCGTTGCGGCGCGTCATTGTCTTTCGGTTGCTGCACGCGATGCATAAGCTTATAGCGATACATCTTGCGATCGGCATCCATCGTCATCTGGCGACGCGTGTCGCCGGCAAGTGGATCGACGCGCGAGCAGCCAAAGCTAAAGCTGGCGATCATGGGCGCCTTGCCACCTGAGCTCGCCTCGATCAGCCCGGCACGTACCCGCTCCAAGCGCTGCTCGAGTTCGGTCTCGTTTGCGGAGAGCGAGATGAGCACAAACTCGTCTCCACCGATGCGGAACAGCATCTCATCGTGCTCCATGGTTTCGGAGAGCGTGCGGCAGATGCTCAGAATATAGCGATTGCCTTCGGCGTGGCCAAACCTATCATTGCAATGTTTGAGATGGTCGATGTCAATATAGGCGCAGGTGAAGGGGTCACCTTTGTGCCAGAGTTGCTCGACGTGACGGTCGAGTCCGCCGCGGTTGCCCAAGTTGGTGAGCGGGTCGATATAGGCGTTGCTCTCAAGCAGCCGGCGCTCTTGTTGCAGGATGGCATGCGTCTTTTGCAGTTGCTCGCCAACGGCGCGCAGCTCAGCAGGCAGCGCGGCAACATCGAGTTCGGCGGTCGAGATGCCATTCGCAAGTCGCTGAAGATAGGCAATAATCGATTGCTCACCCAGGCGATATGACTCGTTCATGATGGATAACCTCCTTGGGCGGAACAACGGTTTGTATCATATCCCCAATTCGGTTTGAACTGGGGATATAAGTTAGCTAATGGAGACAAATGCCCCCTTCGGCGGTGGCGTTTTGCGCGCGAGCGTATCAGTTGTTATTGCCGCCATCGAGTAATGCCTCAAAATCCTTCGCCGGCATGGGGCGGTAGTAGAGGAAGCCCTGAGCGTAGCGGGCACCCATGTGGCGTAGCATGTTCGCCTGCTCATCTGTCTCGACGCCTTCGATTACAATGGGCAGATGGAGCGACTGCGCCATCTCGAGCATCGATGACACGATCTGCGCGCTGCGGCCTTGATCGCGGTCGGTGGGCACAAAGGTGCGGTCGAGCTTGATGACGTCGACGTTGACGTTCTTGAGCATCGCGAGCGTGGACTGACCGGTGCCAAAATCGTCCATATAGGTCGAGAAGCCGCGGGTGTGCAAGTCGGCTGTCAGTTTGTCCACGGCTTCGGACTCTCCCGTATAAGCCGTCTCGGTGATCTCGATACGCATGAGCTCGGGCGGCAGGTTGTATTGGGCGGCAAGCGCCCCCATATGCTCGGCAACGTCGCAGGCAAGGATATCCACGCGCGACACATTAAGCGAGACCGGAACCACGCGAAGGCCGCGATCGAGACGCTCGCGCAGCCACGAGGCGACACCCTGCCAAATGTACTTGTCGAGCGTCACCACAAAGCCGCTTTCCTCGAGTGCGGGGATAAACGTTGCGGGCGAAATGAGAGAGCCGTCCTTGTCAATCCAGCGGGTGAGTGCCTCGGCGCCAATGATCTCGCCGGTTTCCATATCGACCTGGGGCTGCAGGTAGTACGTGATGCGGCCGTTTGAGAGCGCGTACTGGAACTCGGTCAGCGTGCGGTGGAACGCAATCTCGTGTTCATATTCTTCGGGGCGGAAAATAGCAATGCGCTCCTTGAAGTCGTTTTTGGCGCGTCGATTGGTAAACATGGCCTTTGCCTGCGCATCGATGGTGATCTCCTCATTGGAGTCGATGGGGTAAATGCCCATGGACGGCCAAAAACCTACGCCGTCATCATGCCTGGCTACTGCCTCGCGAACGCGGTTGTAGATTTGATGGACGGTGATGTGCTTAAAGGGGATGAGTACGCAAAAGTCATCTTGGCCCCAGTACCCTGCGACGCCCATATCGGCATTCTCGATGTCCTTGAGGACCGTGCCCACATCGGCGAGTACGCGGTCGCCCTCGGCCTGGCCGTGCCATTCATTAAACAGGCGCATGTGACCCATGTCGACGGTGGCGATGCACCAGGTGTCGTCGCGCCTTGCCTCGAGAAATGCGTTGGCGCGCCGCATAAACTCGCTGGGTCGATAGAGGCCCGTGAGCGAGTCGATACGTTCGGCGATGGCGCTTTTGCGCTCCGCCTCGGGTATGGGGAGGCTGTCGTTGGGAACAAGCCCGCCGGCCGTGCGAAGGCGACGGTCGAGTTCGCCTAAAACGGCGGTCGCTTGATGGGTTAACTGCTCGTAAAAGGCCGGGACGACAAGGCAGACGGGAGTAATGGTGTCGCCCGCGATTTGAACAGGAGCGAAAACGGCCTCTTTAAGGTGGCGGGTCAGTTGCTCGAATGCCTCATGGTCCAAATCGTTGCTGAGCACGACGAACTGGACGCTTCGTGAACGGAAGACCCGGCTTCTGCCGCGGGTGATCGACAGCATGCGGCCTGCGTATTCGGCAAGCATGTTGTCGACAGCCTCGGCCCCGTAGAGCTCGTTGAGATTCGCCGTGCCACGAATGCGCACCGCTATAAGCCCCGTCTCGCAGCGGTCGCGACGGCAGGCATCGATAGCGTTGACCAGCATGCGCTGCGTTCCGAGGCCTGTGGCGGCGTCGACGGTTTCGGCAAGCGAGTGGTTGACGACCTCGCCGACATAGAGCGAGGGGACATTTCCGTCGCCGTCGATGCGAAACCCGCGAGCACGGCAGAGAACGTAGTCACCCGCGGCATTGCGCATGCGGTACTGCATGACACGGCGGTGTTTGGAGCCGTTAAAGATCTGGTTGATGTCGTTGGCGTAGGCCTCGAGGTCATCGGGATGGACGCGCGTCTTCCAGAAATCGCGGCAGCTGTCTATGTGCTCCGAAGGAAGACCGAGATCGCGCAAGGCACCTTGCGACCAAAGGGTGCGGTCCTTGTCCAAGTTCTCGATAAAGAAATAACGGCCCTCGTTGAGCATCGAAAAAGCGTCGAAAATACGATCGCTTATTTCGAAGTCGTCGGCGTGGACTTGCGTAATATTGCGCCGATCGAGGTGCATGGCATGACGTAGCTTGTAGTCGTACATGCGATGGTCGGCATCGAGTGTCATGCGATTGGAGGCTTCGCCCAGGGCGGGGTCGGCGTGTGCCACTCCGTAGCTAAACGAGTGGGGCATCTCGGAATCGTTGTTTTTGAGCAGGATCGTTCGGCAGTGTTCCAGACGTTCGGCGAGGTCGTCCTCGGTCGCAATCGTAGATAGGATGGCAAACTCGTCGCCGCCTATGCGAAACGCCGCCTCGTCCACTTTCATATACAGTTTGAGATAGAGGCTTACCTGCAAGATATAGCGGTTGCCCTCGTCATGCCCAAAGACGTCGTTGCAGTGCTTGAGATTGTCGATATCGATGAACGCCATGGTAACGGGGGTGTCCTGCTCCCAGAGCTCCTCGAGGGAACGGGCAAAGCCGCCACGGTTGCCAAGCCCGGTAAGCTGGTCGGTAAAGGCGGTCCTGATCAGATCCTCCTGACGCTCGAGAAGGTCACGGACGGTCTTTTCGAGCGTTTCGGTGTAATTGCTGACAGTATCCATGTTCTAAGCGGCTTTCTGAAGTCGGGGCGGATTGCGTCGGGCGAGCTCGTCGTGTACACGCGTCGTTGCTCAGCGTTTTGCGTGTATCCAGGCCCCCGCCTTGCTGCGTTGTTGGGTTACTTTGCCGGCTAATGTTCGCTGTTGATAACTGCTGAGTAGTATAAACAACAGTAATAAACAACAGTACAAAATTATATAGGGGTGCACATGCTGTGGGTGGCTATTATTCGACAAACGGCAGCGCGATGATGCGATGTTCGATAAAAATGCGACTGGGGCGGTATATGTTGATGGGTATACTTGTTCCGTTTAAATTTGCGGGGACGGAGATGGTCGCATGGCACAGCCAACTATGACGCGCACGGTGGGGCTCGCGCTCGAGGGAGGCGGCTACCGCGGTATGTATACGGCGGGCGTGCTCGACGTTTGGATGGAGCACGGTTTGACCTGCGACCATATGGTGGGCGTCTCGGCGGGCGCGGCGTTTGGCTACAATTTTAAATCGCGCCAGATCGGCCGTGCCATTCGCTATAACAAGGCCTATTGTGCCGATAAGCGCTATGCGGGTGTAGCAAGCTGGCTGCGGACCGGCGATATGTTCAATGCCGATTTTGCCTATCACGAGGTGCCTATCGAGCGCGATCCCATCGACTTGGAGGCGTATCGCGCCTGCCCCATGCGATTTACGTGCGTGTGTACCGATATCGAGACGGGCAAGGCCGTCTACCATGACCTGCCCTATGGCGACGAGCGGGATATCGAGTGGATTCGGGCGTCGTCGGCGATTCCCGTGGCGACGCGCCCCGTTGCTATTGACGGGCATAAGTATCTGGATGGTGGCGTGGCTGATTCTATTCCCAGTGCATGGCTGTTTGCGCAGGGGTATGACCGCAATATCGTGGTACTCACGCAGCCGGCGGGCTTTGTGAAGCAGCCCAACAGCGTGATGCCCATGCTGCGTCGCGTGTTCCGTCACTATCCGGAGTTTGTCTCAGCGCTTGAGCATCGGCATGAGGTTTACAATGCCACGCTCGATGACCTGGCACGTCGCGAGGCTGCCGGCGAAATCTTTGTGGTGCGTCCGAGCGAATCGGTGAAAGTGCCGTCGCTGTGCCGCGAGCCCGATGAGCTCGAGCGCATCTATCAGATCGGTCGTCGAGATGCGGAGTCGTCTTTGTCTGCGCTGGAAACGTATCTGGCAAGGTAGAGGCTGTGGCGGAAAGCGCATCCCGGAATGGAGGTCCAAACTGGGATGCGCTTTCCATTGCTAAAGATGTGAGGCTGCGGATCAGCTGCTCGGCTTATGCCTCTGCTTGCTGCCAGGTGTCGACGAGCTCCTTGGCTGCGGCGTGGGGGTCGTCGGCACTGCAGACGGCGCTCACCACAAAGAAGCCATCGACGCCGGTTGCCTTAAGCTGCGGCAAGTCGGCCATCTTGACGCCGCCGCCCACCACGATGGGCACGGGGCTTGCCGCGTGGAGTGCGGCCAGGTCCTCAAAGCTCTTGGTGATGATAGAGCCGTCGGCCGCGCGTCCGCAGTCGCGCTTGGTCTCGGTCTCGTGGAGCGGGCCGATGCCCAGGTAGTCGACCAGGCTCATGTCGGCGGTCTTGACGTACTCGAGCATCTCCTCACAACGGGCCGAAAGACCCACGATGGCGTCGGGGCCCAGCAGCTTGCGGCAGACCTCGACGGGAATGTCGCTCTGACCCACATGCACGCCGTCGACGGCAATGCCCTGCTCGCGCGCGGCGAGTACGCAGTCCAGGCGGTCGTCGATCAGCAAGGCGACCTGACCGGTCTTGCCAGCCTGTGCGATAGCCTGCGCGGCATCGCCCGTCAGCGCGATGATCTCGCGGGCGCTTGCCACCTTGGAGCGCACCTGAATGCAGGTAAAGCCTGCGTCGAGCGCCTGGGCCACCACATCGCCCACGGGACGCCCCAGCGTGTTTTCGGGGCCGAGTACCAGATAGGCCGAGATATCAAGGTTGTCGCGGATGCTCATCGTGCTTCCTCCTGCTTTTTGATCTGTGCTTCCATGCGCTCGAGCTTGCCGGTCATGGTGTCGGTAAATCCGG
This sequence comes from uncultured Collinsella sp., assembly GCA_900544425.1. Taxonomy (GTDB): domain Bacteria; phylum Actinomycetota; class Coriobacteriia; order Coriobacteriales; family Coriobacteriaceae; genus Collinsella. Next base: position 478 of record UQUX01000016.1, on the reverse strand, counting down.
GTCGAATATCGGCTTTGAGCACGACTTCGGTGCGGATGCCTTTGCTCGCCAACACAAAGGTTGCGTCGCGCACGACCTGCATGACCTCGTCCCAGTCGCCCTCGATCTCGGTGAACATCGAGGTGGTGCGGTTGGGAAGACCGCTCTCGCGAATGACGCGCACGACCTCAGCGACCTCGGCGGACAGCTCGTCGCCGGTGCCGCACGGGGCGATGGCCACGGCGACGAGCGTGTTCATGCTGGCATTGGTTACGGGCTCGGACATGGCCTATGCCTCCTCGAGCTCGAGTCGGTTATCGGCGATGTCTTGGGCGGTTGCGCGGTAGAGCTCGTCGATAAAGGCGACCTTAAAGCTTGCCGGGGCGTCGGCGACGGCGGCGGCACGCGTGCCGGCCACGTTGTAGACGGCGGTGCCGCAGACGGCTGCCGTAAACGGGTCGGCGGCGCAGGCGTACACGGCCAGCACGCCGCCCTGCGA
>UQUX01000015.1 GCA_900544425.1 uncultured Collinsella sp. | reverse complement strand
TCATCACCGAGCCGGTCCCGGCAGACGCACTTGGCCTGGGTCGTGCCCGCCAGGTAAATATTGAGGGCTGGGCCGCCGATTATCGCCGCCGTCTGCACGAGGACGACGAGGTATAACGTTTTACCAAGCATCTAAGGAGCTGTTCCCATGGGGGCGGCTCCTTTTTTCTATCGTGACCTGCGCGACAGGATGAGTGGTCGGTTCGTGTCCGTTGACGGTAAAGACGTTATCAAGACCCGATTAACCCCGTCGCGCGGTTACAATGCAACAAGGCATCTATATGGCATTCGATATAAAGGAGAAGGGTAATGCCGATTAATGATCCCGAGAAGTCGGAGAATATGCGCAAGTCCATCCGCGTGTATTCCGGTTCCTCCAACCGTCCCCTCGCTCAGAAGATCGCTGAGTACCTTGGGGTCGAGCTTTCGGGCCTTACGCTAAAGCAGTTCGCCAACGGTGAGATTTACGCCCGCTACGACGAGACCGTCCGCGGCGCCGACGTCTTCCTGATTCAGTCCGTGGCCGGCGGCAACGTCAATGACATGCTCATGGAGCTGCTCATCGCCACCGACGCTGCCAAGCGCGCATCCGCCCGCTCCATCACCGCCGTTATCACCCACTACGGCTATGCCCGCCAGGACCGCAAGGCCGGCCCGCGCGAGCCCATCACCGCCCGCCTCGTCGCCAACCTGCTCGAGCGCGCCGGCGTCAACCGCATCATCACCCTCGACCTGCACCAGGGCCAGATTCAGGGCTTCTTCGATATCCCGGTTAACCACCTGTCCGCGCTGCCGCTGTTTGGCCAGTACTACAACGACATGCACTTCGACACCGACAACCTGGTTGTCGTCTCCCCCGATGTGGGCCGCGCCAAGGCCGCCAAGAAGCTGTCCGACATGCTCGGCTGCGACCTGGCCATCGCCCACAAGGGCCGTCCGCGCCACAACGCCGCCGAGGTCATGGGCATCATCGGTGACATCAAGGGCAAGACCTGCATCATCAACGACGACATGATCGACACCGCTGGCACCCTGTGCGCCAACGTCAAGGAGCTCAAGGCTATGGGCGCTGGCGACATCTACGTCTGCGCCACCCACGGCATCTTCTCCGGTCCGGCCATCGAGCGTCTGAACGACGCCCCGATCGTCGAGTGCCTCGTCACCGACGCCATTCCCGTCGAGGTCGGCGGCAAAATCAAGACCATCTCGGTCGCCGAGGAGTTCGCTCAGGCCATCTCCGCCGTTTACCACGAGGAGCCCGTCTCCACGCTCGTCGGCGGCGACTTCGCGCTGTAATCCAGCGTGCATCTCATCATCTTTGGTGTTTTTAAAGGGTCGGAAGCTCGCTTCCGACCCTTTTTCTACCCCTCGACAACCTTCCCTGGACAATTAGTTCAGATACGTATTTTTTTAAAGCTCCAAAGGCCGTTCTGAGCCTTCTGAGCTCCCCGGCGAACGCCATACTGCCCAAAGCTCATCGCTTTCGAGTACGACCGCCGCATATTTACCCTCAAATCGCCCTCGAAAGCCCTTAGAAACGCCTCGAACGCCCGCCGTCTTATACGTATCTGAACTAACTGTCCAGTAGCTATCGTCAACCTTCGCGGCAGAGCTCAATTTCCTGCAATCCCCTCAACCGATTCCACCGATTTCATAACACCCAGCCGTTCATGGCGCGCAGCGCCCCGCTGAGCGAAAAGAACGGTATGGCGGTCGCATTCTGCCGCCAACTTAGTACGTTATAGCTATGACGACCGTGATTTCACATCTCTCCGCCCTCCGCGCAATTCGTCGCGCACGACGGGCGTACTCTGCCCTACCCTGGGACTCCGTTGATAGCGAACAGCAAGCACAGGCCTTGGCTGGCTGCATTCCCAACAATGACGCGATAGACTTTGGCGCACTTTCGATACTCGACGCCTGGAATGAAGATGATTCCGAACTGCTCGATCTTCTCGTTTCAAACGAAGACAACAGGCGCCCCGACAAGCGACTTCTTCAGCATATTCTCTCCACTCCTCTTCCTGAAGGTGCAATTATGCACGTCGAGGCCGACATCTACGCAACGTCTCCTGCCATGACAGCCATGCTTTGTTCCAAAAATGAATCAGTCGCCAAAACCTTGATGCTCCTTATGGAGCTGCTCGGAACCTACTCCCTTCCTCCCGGGGCAACATACCCCATTGCCTATGACGACATCTGGCCCAAGGGCGATGACTACGAAGCGATGGACGACCTCGATTGCCGGGGCGACCAGTCGGCGACCGAACAGCAGAACGAAACCCGCTACGAACAGGCACACTACAAATGCGAGCCCGCCACGACCATCGAAGATCTCGAGACTGTTGCACAGCTTGCCAAAAGCAGCTCATACACCTCGTTTCGCACGGCAGTCAAGCTCGCCCGACCCGGATCTGCATCCCCAGCCGAATCCCTAATGTTTGCCGTTCTCGGAGCGCCCATGCGCTTTGGCGGATTCGGATGTTGCAGCCTGCCCATGGGAGGCCTGCTACTCAACTATCGAATCGACTTCGACACTCTTGCGGTCAACATGTCCTCCGGCATCCCTTACGCCATCTGCGACCTATATTGCCCGGCCGCCGGAGTCGACAACGAATACAACGGAATTGGGCATGAGCTTCAAAACGCTCGCATCCACGATGGCAATCGAAATAATGGCCTCAAGGCAATGGGCATCCACGTCCTGGTTATCAATCGCGACCAAATGAAAGACCTTGTTGCACTCGAAGCCTTCGCCCAAACGATGCATCGACTCGCGGGAGTCCGATTCCGATACCGTATCAAGGGCTATCGCAAGCGTCAGACCGCTTGGCTCAACGCCCTGCGGGCCGGAATCGGCCTTGCGCCGGTCTAAACGGCGAATCACCCGTGCACCGTCGAGCAGGGCTGGACAGTTAGTTCAAATACGTATAAATGGACACATTGAATTAGGCTGTTTTGCAGTTATCTCTATACCATTCGCCCGATTTGAAGGCAGGGTAGACTTCAAAACAGCGTCATATGGACTAACTAAAGCTCCAAAACAACGTATCGGCATTGAATTGAGCACTTCGAGTCCTCAGAACTTATACGTATCTGAACTAACTGTCCACCTCGATTTCGACGGCCGTCCAAACGCCCTCAAATAACCTCAATTGCCCTCCATTTGACAGCGGCAACAGGGTCGCTCACCATAGCAGGCGACAAATCAACGAAAGGATGAACATGGCAGCTGCACAGCCGCTTAAGATTCGCATGGTTGCCGGACTTGGCAACCCTGGCGATGAGTATGCCGAGACCCGCCACAACGCTGGCTTCAAAGCGATCGACGAGTTGGCCCGTCAGGCCGGCGTCACGTACTGGAAAAACCAGGCCGGCGCCGAGGTCGCGCTCATCAACATCAACGATCCCGAGGAAGAGGGCGGTAAGCGCCAGATTGTACTGGTCAAGCCGCAGTCGTATATGAATACCTCGGGTGGCCCCATCTCCAAGCTCTGCCGCGAGTACAAGATCAAGGCCGAGGAGCTGCTCGTAATCCACGACGAGCTCGACATTCCCGCCGGCGACGTACGTGTTAAGGTGGGCGGTGGCCACGCCGGTCACAACGGCCTGCGCTCCATCATCGACAAGATGGGCAGCCGCGACTTCAGCCGCATCCGCACCGGCATCGGCAACCCTCCCGGCAAGATGGCCGTCGCCGACTACGTGCTTAAGCAGCTGCGCGCCCGCGAGGCCGAGGATTTCCAGGACACCTGCGCCCGCGCCGCAGATGCCGCCGGTCTGGCAATCGTGCACGGCGTGATCTATGCCCGCGACCACGTCAACGGCGCCGCCTCCGCCAACGGCAAGCACTAAAACCTATCATTTAGGGATAGGTTTATTTTGGCAGGTTTTAACTGCGGAAACGCCGCAGCGGCCGCATCGCAATAAACCGCGCACCGCCATACACACATAGCACCCCAAAGGGGGCCGACCTCATTGCAACCCGAGGCTGGCCCCTTTGCCGTTTTACCCGATAAAACCTGCCAAAATAAACCTCTCCCCCTTTGGTAGGCCAAAGTGGATAAACCCTGCTCCCAACCGCCGAAGACACACGTAAGTGACATGTCCATGAGGGTATAATTTGCACCGTATGTCTGCACAACGCCTGTGCACGTACGGTTTTATTCGGGCTACCGTCCATTTCCGTGGAGGCACGGTTCGGCGGCCCTAACAAGAGAGGGGTTCTATGTATAAGATCCTGGAGAAGACGCAGTTCTCGGAGAAGGTGTTCAAGTTCCGCATCGAGGCGCCCGCAATCGCCAAGCATGCGCACGCTGGACAGTTCCTCATGGTCCGCGCCAACGAGACGGGCGAGCGCGTCCCGTTTACCCTGGCCGGCTGGAACGGTGACGAGGGCTGGGTCGAGTTCATCTTCATGGTGATCGGCAAGACCACCGAGATGCTTTCCACCTACGAGGCCGGCGAGTCGCTGCGCGACGTCGTGGGCCCGCTGGGCGTTCCCACCGAGATGGCCGAGGGCCCCTGCGCCGTCATTGGCGGCGGCGTCGGCCTGGCAATTGCCTTCCCGGTCGCCAAGCACCTGGTCGAGACCGGTCACGAAGTTCACGCCATCATGGGCGCCCGCACCAAGGACCTCCTGCTCATGGAGGACCAGTTCCGCGAGCTCCTCGACGAGGACCACATCCACATCACCACTGACGACGGCTCCTACGGCGAGCAGGGCGTTGTCACCGCTCCGTTGGAGCGCCTGCTGCAGGACAAGGCCGTGAGCCAGGTCTTCTGCGTCGGCCCCGTTCCGATGATGAAGTTCTCGACCCTCACCGCCCAGAAATACGACACCCCCATCACCGCGTCCCTCAACCCCATCATGGTTGACGGCACCGGTATGTGCGGCTGCTGCCGCGTCGAGGTGGGCGGCGTGACCAAGTTCGCTTGCGTCGACGGCCCCGACTTCGATGCCACCCTGGTCGACTGGGATGACCTTCGTGCCCGCCAGGCCGCTTACCGTTCCGAAGAGGGCGAGTCCCTCAAGGCCTATGAGGAAAAGAGCTGCGCATGCCACTAGTTAACGGTCGTTTCGTTGCCGATATGAAGTCGCCCCGCACCCCCGATAACGAGGAGCCGGCTGCCGAGCGCGCCTGCGACTTCCGCCCCGTCGACAAGGGCTTCACCGAGGAGATGGCGCTGGCCGAGGCCGAGCGCTGCCTCAACTGCAAGAAGCCGTTCTGTGTTGAGGGCTGCCCCGTCAACATCAACATCCCCCGCTTTATCGAGCAGATCCGCGCGAAGGACTTCGGCGGCGCTCTCGATACCATCCGCGAGGACTCCATGCTTCCCGCCATCTGCGGCCGTGTCTGCCCGCAGGAGAACCAGTGCGAGGGCAAGTGCATCCGTGGTAAAAAGTCCGAGCCCGTGGCCATCGGCCAGCTCGAGCGCTTCCTGGGTGATCGCCCCGAGCTCGCCTCCACGCCCAAGATGGCCCCCAAGAACGGCAAGAAGGTCGCCGTCGTCGGCTCCGGCCCGTCCGGCATCACCTGCGCCGGCGAGCTCGCCCGTAACGGCTTTGACGTTACCGTCTTCGAGGCCTTCTTCACCGGCGGCGGCGTGCTGGTCTACGGCATCCCCGAGTTCCGTCTGCCCAAGGCGGTCGTCAAGCGCGAGATTGACGGCCTGGAGGACATGGGCGTCAAGTTTGAGTACAACTCCGTCGTGGGCAACATGGCCACGGCCGAGGAGCTGTTCGAGCAGGGCTTCGACGCCATCTACGTGGCGACCGGCGCTGGCCTGCCCAAGTTCCTCAACGTCCCCGGCGAGAACCTGCCCAACGTCTTCTTCGCGAACGAGTACCTCACCCGCGTGAACCTGATGAAGGCCAACAAGTTCCCCGAGTACGACACCCCCACCAAGCACGGCAAGAACGTCGTTGTCTTTGGTGGCGGCAACGTGGCTATGGACGCCGTCCGTACCGCCAAGCGCCTGGGCGCCGAGCACGCCATCATCGCCTACCGTCGTACCGAGGATGAGATGCCTTGCCGTCGTGCCGAGCTGCACCACGCCAAGGCCGAGGGCGTCGAGGTTCTGCCGCTCGTCTCCCCGCTCGAGTTTGTCGCTGGCGAGGACGGCTCCGTGTGCGCCGTCAAGGTCCAGAAGATGGAGCTCGGCGAGCCCGACGAGTCCGGCCGTCGTCGCCCGGTGCCCATCGAGGGCGCCATCGAGGAGATCCCCTGCGACGTCGCAATCTCGGCTATCGGCACCAACGCCAACCCCTTCGCAAAGAAGATCGGCGGCAAGATGGAGCTCAACAAGTGGGGCTACATCGTCGCCGACGAGGAGACCGGCCAGACCACCGATCCCCGCATCTGGGCTGGCGGCGACATCGTCACCGGTGCCGCTACGGTCATTCTGGCGATGGGCGCCGGCAAGAAGGCCGCCGCTTCCATCACCAAGAGCCTGCTGGGCGAGTAGTCACCCTCAGCGTTAGCCATCAAACGGCAAAGTCCCCGTCGAGCACACGCCCGGCGGGGACTTTTTCTATGCCAGTCGACCGACCACCACAAAGGTGCCTGTCCCCTTTGTGGTGGTTTTTGGTCGGTTAGCCTTCGAGCTGCGCTACTTTGTAGCGGTAGGCTGCGGCAATAACGTCTTTGCAGCCCTCGCGGCCCAGCTTGGCGCGGTTGACGACGATGTCTTTGCCGCTCGTCATCTTCCACTTGCCGGCGCTGTAGCGCTTGTAGAACGCCTCGCGCGCCTTCTGTTGCTGCTTGACCAGCTTGGCGCCCTTCTTTTTGTTGAGGCCACGCTTCTTGCGCACGATCTCGACGCGGTCCTCAAAGGGAGCGGTCACCAGCACGGCAATGTGGTTGGGGTTGTTGCGCAGCAGATAATCGGACAGACGGCCTTCGATAATGCAGCTCTCGGTCTCACCCAGATCCAAAATCACCTGGCTCATCTTTTGGAACAACTTGTCCGAGTACGAACGCGCATCGTAGCGGTCGGGCAGAAACGCCATGTTCTCCACGGCCAGGCGCTCGTCGTAGGCGGCCATCTTGTCGAGCGACTCGCCCGCGCGCAGCGAAGCACGCACCAGCAGCTCGTTATCGTACAGCGGAATCCCCAGCTCATCGGCGAGGATACGACCAATCTCGTGGCCCTCGGCGCCAAAGTCGCGCGCGATGGTAATGACCACAGGATTCTTCTTGTTCTCCAGATCGCTCATCGCGATTCCTTTCTCTATGTGACAAAGGGGCTGTCCCTTTGCCACATTCTACGCTGCCACCATTCGCCTCTGATATGCGCGAACCAGCAGCGAGATACCAAAGTTGAGCACAAAGTACATCGCAAACACCAGGCCGTAGAGCATAAGCACCTGCGATAGGTCGATCGCGTGGGCCATCACGACGTTTGCCGTGTACATGAGCTCGGCCACGTTAATACCCGAAAGATACGAGCTGTCCTTAATGACGGTCGTGCACTGGCTAAACAGCGCCGGAATGATCGTCTTAAACGTCTGCGGCAGAATGATGTAGCGCATGGTGGCAAAGAAGCCGAAGCCCTGGCTCTGCGCTGCCTCAAACTGGCCACGCGGAATCGAGTTGAGGCCGCCGCGCACAATCTCGGCCATAACAGCGCTGGTAAACAGCGTAAAGGCGATGGTCGAAATCACAATGTCCAAACCCTGCACCGTAAAGTAGATAAACAGGATCCACAGCAGGTTCGGCGTGCAACGGAACAGCTCGATATAGGCGCTCACCAAAATACGGAACGGGCGGGGCGCATAGCTCTTAACGAGCGCCAGCACCGTGCCAAAGATGAGCGAGAAAAAGATCGACAGCGCCGAGATCTCGATCGTCTTAACAAAGCCGCCCCAAATGTAGAGCAGGTTGGTCGCGTTGAAGATTTCCATGCGCTAGGCCTCCTCTACGTTGTCGAGCCCCAGCTCGGCCAGGCTCACGCCGCGCGGACGCTCCTTGGAGCGGCGCTCGAGCCACTGCACCAGCATGGCGAGCGGAAAGCAGATGATGAAGTACATAAGGCAGCAGACGATGTACCCCTGCAGGTAACCGTACAGACTCACGAAGTTGTCGGAACGGTACATAAGGTCGCCGCCGGCCACAAGCGCCAGCACCGACGTATTCTTGACCAGGTTGAGCGCCTGGTTACACAGCGGCGGCAGAATGATTTTGAATGTCTGGGGCAGCACGATGTACCAGTACGCCTGCGCACGGGTGAAGCCCTGGCTCTGGGCCGCCTCCATCTGACCGCGCGGAACCGCCTCGATACCAGTGCGGATGACCTCCGAAATGTAGGCCGCATGATACAGACCCACGCCCAAGAAGCCCAGCACGAACGGCGCGATGCGCACCGGCTGGTCGGCACCGGTTATGGCCTGTAAAAACTGCGGACCGGCCATGTACATAAAGAGCACCTGTACGGGCAACGGGGTGTTCTGGTAAAACTCCACGTACACGCGGCTTATGGCGCGCAGCACGCGCGAGCGAGTGGTAGAGAACACGCCCAGCAGCGTGCCCAGCACCAGCGACAGCAGCAGACCGGCAACGACCACCTGTAGCGTCACGCCAAAGCCCTCCCAGAAGGGCCCCATGTTTTGAAATGTCGTCGACCAACGGTCGGCGTCAAATAATCCTTCGAGCATTTGATTCCTTCCTTGGACGATGCGCCTATACAAGACCCCAGGTCTTGACCTCTTGGTCGAGCCAGCCGTCGGCCAGGCGATCGCAAATCACCTGATCGACCACGGCCGAAAGGTCGCAGCCTTTCTTGGTCGCCACGCCGTAGCCCTGCTCGCCAAACTTGACCTCGGGCTGCAGCAGCTCAACGGTCTCGTTCATGTAACCGGCCAGCGTGGAGCGGTCCATGGCAAAGACGTCGATATTGCCGGCGTCGAGCGAACTCTTGATGATGGGGTAGCCGCTAAAGGCCCTAAACTCGGGCTTGCAGCTAAAGCCGTTGTCCTTGATCATCTGCTCGATCAGGCCCTGCGTGGTGGCACCCTGGCTCACACCAATGACCTTGCCATCCAGATCCTCAATCGAGGTAAAGCCCGAACGCTTCTTGACCATGAGTCCCACATAGTCGGTGCGGTACGGCGTCGAGAAATCCCAGCTCTTCTTGCGCTCGTCGGTGATGGTGTAGGTCGCCGCGACCACGTCAAGTTGGCCGTTATCGATCAGCGGTCCGCGCGTCTTGGGCGTTACGTCGGTAAACTCGACAAGTTCCTGGGCACGGGCCTCCTTGTAGCTCACGCCAAAGACGGCGGCGGCGATCTGGTAGCACAGGTCGACCTCCATGCCCTCAAAGCGGCCCTTGGCGGTGTCGTAATAGCCGTAACCGGGAACGTCCTTCTTAACGCCGGCATTCAGATGGCCACGCGACTTGATGGCCGCAAGCTTGGACCCCTTGTCGGAGCCCTCGCCACTGGTGGAGTTGCCGCAACCGGTAAGCGCGGTCCCCGTCAGCGCAAGCATGCCGGCGCCAGCCAGCTGCAAAAAGTGACGGCGCGACACGGCCGCCCTCGTCATATCCGTCATGTCCATCACCGCGCCTAGTGCAGAATCTTGGACAGGAACTCGCGGCAGCGCGGGTTCTCGGGGTTATCGAAGAAGTGCTCGGGCGTGCCCTCCTCCAGAATGCGGCCGTCCTCCATAAAGATGACGCGGTCGGCCACCTGGCGCGCAAAGCCCATCTCATGCGTCACGCAGATCATGGTGATATCCTCCTGCGCGAGCTCAATCATAACGTCCAGAACCTCCTGGACCATCTCGGGGTCGAGCGCCGAGGTCGGCTCGTCAAACAGGATGATGGGCTGCTTGGTGCACAGGGCACGGGCGATGGCGATGCGTTGCTGCTGGCCGCCCGAGAGATTCTGCGGATACTCGCCGGCCTTATGCGCCATGCCAACACGCTTGAGCGCGGCGATGGCGATCTCGGTCGCCTCCTCCTTGCTCTTCTTTTGTAGCTTGATGGGCGCGAGCGTCAGGTTGCCCAGCACCGTCATGTTGGGATACAGGTTGAACTGCTGAAACACCATGGAACTATACTTGCGAGCCATCTCCAGGTGATTCTTTTTGGTGAGCGGCGTACCGTCGATGACGACCTCGCCCGACGTGGGCTCCTCCAGATAATCGACGCAACGGATGAGCGTCGACTTACCCGAGCCGGAAGGCCCGATCATTACGAGCTTCTCGCCGCGCTTGACGGTGAGATTGATATCTTTGAGCACATGCAGGTCGCCAAAGTACTTGTTGAGATGCTTGATCTCGATCATGTCTGCCATGAATGTCCCTTCCCTGCGTTTACACGAGTTGAACTATTGTACGGAAAGAACCGCGTTTCCGCAGCCCACACTACATTCCCGTAAAGAACCCGCAACCTTCCACCTAGTCATTGGGGACAGACTTAAATGAGTACCTGCTCATTGGGCACTCATTTAAGCCCGTCCCCAATGAGCGCCCGCGGGGGACGCCCTTCCTCCAACCGCCCTTGTTGAGCATAAGTCAGCGAAAACCCGTACACGCGAGCAAGGTGACGTGAAATGAAAGGGCGCAGACCTTATGGTCGCGCCCTTGAAATTGAACGTCAGATTGCCGTGTGTACGGGTTTGCAGCGTCGAGCCGTTACGCGGTTTGGTAAAACCGCGTAACAAATTACGCAAGCTTTGCGCCAACAATCTTGGCAGCCGCAGGCTTATCGAAGTTGCCGCCGGTGGCCTTGCCCAGCGCGCCCATGACCTGGCCCATCTGCTTCTTGGACGTGGCACCCAGCTCGGCGATAACCTGCTCGATCAGGGCCTCGAGCTCCTCGCCCGAAACCTGCGCGGGCAGCAGGCTCTCCAGAATCTTGACCTGCTCGGTCAGATTGTCGGTGCGCTCCTGGTCGGTGCCGGCCTTGATGGACATCTCCAGCGTCTCGCTCGTCTGCTTGATCAGACGCTTGATCATGCTGTTGACGTCTTCCTCGGTCACATCGCGGCGCTCATTGACCTCGATATTCTTCACCTCGGCCTTAACCTGGCGAATGATGGACAGGCGAACCTTGTCCTTGGCCTTCATGGCCGCGATCATTTCCTTCTGCAGCTCTTCGTTGGTCATCTGCAAATCCTCTCTAATAGCATGGGCGGCACTCACGCGAGCACCGCCCCATGATTACTCAGTCGTCGACGAATCGTCGGTCGAGCTCTTGGTGACGCCCTTCAGGCTGACGTTGTATGGCACGTCTTTGGGCATGGGATTAACGGTGATGTCGGCATCCTTCTTGTACTGCTCCAGCCACTCGCTGTACGCGGTGCTGGCCGCTTGCGTCTTCACCACGTTGGAGACGTACTTTTTGATGTCCTTGGGCACCTGGTTGATGTCATCGACCTGATTATCGACATGGAAGTAGTCGGTGCACTTGATGATGTGGTAACCATAGGTCGACTCGACGACTTCGCTCACGTCGCCCTTGTTGAGCCCCTCGAGCGCCGTCTGGTAGCTGTCGACGAAGGTGGTGAGCTTATCCCAGCCCACATCGCCCTTCTTCTCCTTGGAACCGGTGTCCTCGGAGTACTGCTCAACGGCGTCCTCAAAGCTCAGCTCACCGGAGTTGATCTTGTCCAGGCACTCCTGTGCCTTGGCCTTGGCGGCAGCCTTGTCCTCGTCGGAAGCGTCGGAATCAACCTTGATCAGGATGTTCGACGAGCGGCGAGCATCGTTGTAGTTAGACAGGTTCTCGTTGATGTAATCGACGATCTCGCTGTCCTTGGGCTTGCTGGTGGGCGCCACGGCATCCTTGAGTTTCTGCTGCGCCAGGCTCTCCTTGAGCGAATCCTTGTAGGTGTCCTCGGTATAGCCGTAGGTCTTGAGGGTCTTCTTAAAGGCCTTGGCACCGCCCGCGCTCTTGCACGCGTCCTTCCAAGCCTTCTCGACCTCCTCGTCCGACACCGTCACGCCGTTCTCCTTCTGTGCCTGCTGAAGCAGAATCTGCTGCGTGTAGGAGTCGATGAGCTGCTTGCGGTACTTCTTGGGCGTGAGGTCGTTGTCAACCAGATACTGCGCCCAATCCTCATCCTTGGTGTAGCCGTAGGACGTGCGCATGCTCATAATCTGCTTGGTCACGGTGTCCTCGGTGAGGTTGGTGCCGTTGATAGTTGCAGCAACACCGCCGGTCAGCTTGTAGCCCGAGGTGTCCTCGGCCTGCGACATAAGGCCGGAGCACGCCATCGCCGAGACGGAAAGCAGCATCGCCAGCACGCCGATGACCACCAGGACGATCTTGACGGTCTTAGACACGTACGTCTTGCGCTGCTTCTTGCGAGAGCTGGAGGCAGCGCGGGCCTGCTGCTCGGGCGTCGGCGCGGCCTCGGAGTTCTTTTTCTTATTTGCCATAGTTGGCCTTTCGCATAACGAATCGAACAAACGCCATTGTGTCACAACGCAGCCCCCGCGGCACGCTTGGTGCATGGGGGACAGGTTAATCTGCACCATTTTGGTGCAAAGGGGACAGCTCTGGCAGCCGGCAGTTAGGGACAGTCCCCAAGTGCCGACTCAGCCCCACCTTAGAAGTGACGGCGGATGGCGTCGACCATGCCCTGGGGCGTGGTCTGGCCGAGCACGTCGGCTGCGGCATCGGCGCCCATAAAGATGTTCATGAGTGCCTGCAGGGCCTCGACCTGGCCGCCCGGCTCGGCAATACCCAAATTGATGACGATCTGCGCCGGCACCGGAGCGCCCATGCCAGCCATAGCGTTAAATGTCACGGGCGCGGCGGGCTTCACCACCGCGATATAGGGCTTGGCCACAAACCCCGGATCGGTATGCGGAATGGCAATGTTTGCCGCCGGCATGGCAAGACCCGTGGGATAGGCATCCTCGCGCGTGCGAACGGCGTCGAGCCAACCGGACGCAATGTAGCCGCGCGGGGCAAGCTCGCCCTCAAGCCGCGCAAACACCTCATCCGGCGTTGTGCACTCCCAATCAAAAAACACCAGCTCAGGCGTAAACAGCGCTTCGTTATCCGCCATGCGCTCACCTCTCTCATCTAGTCACCTGCGACGTTCCTGAATGACCAGTCGTTAAAGACCGTTCCCGATGACTACCCAAAACAAAAGGTGGCCACGCGCGCCTTGGCGCCAATGACCACCCTGACTACTCGGCTAAATTGTACTGTGCGCCGCTAGCCGCGAGGCGCGTCAATTGCGACCTTGCCGCTCTCCAGCACGTGGACGCGGCCGTCGGCGAGCATCTGAACAACCTCGGGATACAGCACGTGCTCAATCGCGTGGATGTGCTCCTCGAGCGTGTCGACATCCCAACCTTCCTCGACAGCGAGCGCGCGCTGGGCGATGATGGGGCCGTTGTCGTAGATCTCGTTGGCAAAGTGCACGGTCACGCCAGTCACCTTGACGCCGCGAGCAAACGCATCGTCGATCGCATGGGCACCGGTAAAGCTCGGCAGCAGCGCCGGATGCAAGTTGACCACGCGGTTGGGAAACGCCGCCAGCAGCGGCGTGTGCACCATGCGCATGTAGCCGGCCATGACCACATACTCGCAGCCGCGCTCGAGAAGCTCGTGCGCGATGATCTCGTCGGCGGCAATAGGGTCGGCATAGACATCCTTGGACAGTGTGAGCGTCTGGATGCCCGCGTGCTCAGCGCGCTGCAAACCCTTAGCCGAAGGACGGCTCGACACCACAAGCTCAATCGAAGCGTTGAGCTTGCCGGCAGCGATCAGATCGATCAGCGCCTGCAGGTTAGTACCCGAACCGCTGATGAGCACACCGATCTTGAGCGGCTCGGCCGTATCGGTGCCGGTCGGACGGGTGTAGGGCACAAAGCCCAGGCCCTCGGCAGCAGCCATCTGCTCGTTAGCGCTCATCGGAGTACACGACCTTACCGGAACCCTCGACGCACTCGCCCACGCGGAACGGCTTCTCGCCCAGCGCGATCAGGGCCTCGGTAACCGCGACCTCGTCCTCGGGGGCGACGATCAGGCACAGGCCAACGCCCATGTTGAAGGTCTTGCACGCCTCGTTGGGCGCAAGCTCGGCCTGGCGCGACACATAGGTGATGACGGGCGGAACGTCCCAGCCCATCTCGGCACCGTTGCGGGTGACCACAGCGTCGACGTCGTCGGCGAGCGCGCGGTTGAGGTTCTCGGTAATACCGCCGCCAGTGATGTGGGCAATAGCGTGCACGTTGGCGCCGCCGCGCAGCAGCTCCAGAATCGGCTTGACGTAGATGCGCGTGGGAGCCAGCAGGGCGTCTGCCAGCGATGCGCCGCCGAGTTCCTCGAGCGGGCGGCTCAGCTCCTCGGCCTTAGCGGCGGCCTCGGGCGTGCCCGGCTTAATGCCGTCGACGCCGATGACTTTTCGCACGAGCGAGTAGCCGTTGGAGTGCACGCCGGTAGAAGGCAGGCCCAGGATCACATCGCCCGGGCGGACGTTTGCGGGGTCGAGCATCTTGGGACGGTCGACGACGCCCACGGTAAAGCCGGCAAGGTCGTAGTCGGCAGGAGCCATAACGCCCGGGTGCTCGGCCATCTCGCCGCCCACGAGCGCGCAACCCGCGAGCTTGCAGCCGTCGGCCACGCCCTTGATGATCTTTGCCATGTGCTCGGCCTCGATGTGACCGATGGCAACATAGTCCAGGAAGAACAGCGGCTCGGCGCCCGAAGCCAGAATGTCGTTGACGCACATAGCAACTAGGTCCTGGCCCACCGTCTCGTGACGGTCCATAATCTGGGCGAGCACGAGCTTGGTGCCCACGCCGTCGGTGCCGCTGATCAGGATCGGGTCTTCCATATCCTTAAGTGCGGCGGCCGAGAACAGGCCACCAAAGCCACCGATGCCGCCGATAACCTCGGGGCGGTTAGTGTCCTTGACCATCTGCTTAATCGCGTCGACGGCGCGGCCGCCCTCGGCGGTATCGACGCCGGCGTCCTCATACGTCACATGTTTGCTGTCGCTCATCTGAGCCTTCCTCTCCCACTACCGTCCGCCGCCCGGGCGCCAAACGGTGCTCATAGTTGCGTTCATTTCGGCGCGCGCCATAACAGCACGCGCCGTCATATCAACAAAACAGCAGGTAAAACCTACCAAAATAAACCTGTCCCCACATGGCAGGTTTTAGGCCTCACCGTGCTTCTCTTCCCAGCTGCGGTCGTCGTATTTCTCGACCACGGCGTCGTCATCAAAGTGCAGCGGCTTATCCAGGTTGCGGGGCTTAAAGCCCTCCATGAACTTGTCGCGGCCAAAGCTCTCGGGAATCGCCACGGGGTAGCGGCCGGTAAAGCACGCATCGCAGTAACCGCCCTTGGGCATGACCTTAAGCAGGCCCTCGACCGAAAGGAAGGCCAGCGAATCGGCGCCGATATACTCGCAAATCTCGTCGACCGTCTTGTTGGCGCTGATAAGCTGCGACTGCACGTCGGTATCGATGCCGTAGAAGCACGGCCAGATGACCTCGGGCGAGTTGATGCGGATATGAATCTCCTTGGCGCCAGCGTTGCGTAGCATCTTGACGAGCTGCACCATGGTGGTGCCGCGCACAATGGAGTCGTCGATGACGACCAGGCGCTTGCCCTCGATGTTGTCGCGCAGCGGGTTGAGTTTCATACGCACGCCCATGGCGCGCAGCTCCTGCGTGGGCTCGATAAACGTACGGCCCACGTAGCGGTTCTTGATAAGGCCCTCGCCAAAGGGAATACCGCTCTCGTGCGAATACCCCTCCGCGGGCGGCAGGCCGGAGTCGGGCACGCCGATGACCAGGTCGGCCTCGACGGGCTCCTCGTGTGCCAGCTGACGACCCATGTCGTAACGGCAGGCATAGACGCTCTTGCCGTTCATGATGGAGTCGGGACGGGCGAAGTAGACCTGCTCAAAGATGCAGTTGGCGGGCTCTTCGGCTGCAGGCACGCCCTGCTCGGATACCAGACCCTCGGCGCTGATGCGCAAGATCTCGCCGGGACGGACGTCACGGACGTACTCGGCACCCACGATGTCGAGTGCGCAGGTCTCGGAAGCAACGACCCAACCGCCGGCGCGCGTGACATGGACGGCGGAGTCGACCGTCGCGGCGCCGTCCTGCGACGGCAGCTGCGAAACGGATGCGGCATCGGCCTGGTCCAGACCCTCGTCCACCAGCTTGCCCAGCACGAGCGGGCGAATGCCGTGCGGATCGCGGAATGCGTAGAGCGCCTGCTCGTTAATGAGCGTCATGGCGTAGCCGCCGCGCACAAGCTCCATGGTCTTACGAATGCCCTCGCGCAGGTGGCCCGTACGCTGGGTAAAGTAGCCGATAAGCTTGGTCGCGACCTCGGAATCCGAATTGGAGAGGAACGGCACACCCAGCTCGATCAGCTGGCGGCGCAGCTCGTCGGTGTTGACCAGAGTGCCGTTGTGAGCAAGCGCGATAATGACGCTATTGATGGTAGAGAGGTGCGGCTGAGAGGCTTCCCAGCTCTTGGCGCCGGCGGTGCCATAGCGCACATGGCCCACGGCCAGCTGACCGGAGAGCGTCGACAAGTCGGCATTGGAGAACACGCGGTCGAGCAGGCCCAGATCCTTGCGGACCATAACCGTACCGCCGTCACCAACAGCGATTCCCGCCGATTCTTGGCCACGGTGCTGCAGTGCACGCAGGCCAAAGTACGTCAGTCGAGCCACGTCGCGATCGGGCGCCCATACGCCGAAAATGCCACATTCCTCATGCAGCTGGTCGGAGTCCGGATCATACGTCGACATGGTGTTCACCTGTCCCGCGGCACGCTCGGCCGCGCGGATGGTTTCTTGAGACATGGCATCCCCTCAGAGCCTCGTATTTTGGCGTTACCCGCCTTATTATACGCACGGCGCGACGCGCTCCCCAGCGCATGAGCAGCGCTTTTTAAAAGCCCACCGAGCTAATAATCAGTTTTGTTGCCAAACATTTATTTGGCTTCACGACGTGGGTGGCAGTGCCACGCCGACCCTCACTACGCCACGCTTCGCCCGCCGTTAGGACTTACATTGTTGCAATTGGGACGTTCGTCCTGTCTTTTGGCAGGTCGGCGGCGTATCCTTGTACCTACAGCAAAACGAGAAAGGTTATGTATGGATCGAAACGAACTCGACCCCAGCGTCCCCAGCGCCACGGAGGTCAAGAAGATCCCCCTCATCATTAAGGTATACGCCGTCCTGTGCATCCTGTCCGGCGTGGGCACGCTCCCTTCGGTCGGCGCCTTTATGTGGCAGGTCATCACCGCACTCATCAACGGCAACGCCGCCGCCAAGCTCGGCGACAACACGCTCGTCGCGGTCGGACTGATTGTCGCCGGCATCATGCTCTCGGCTGCCAGTGCCGTCATCTTGATCATCTTTGGCCTGGACCTCATCAAGAACCAGCGCCGCAATGCCGCCCGTCTGTCCTATATCCTTATCGCGTTTACCGTCGTCGAGCTTTTGGTTGACGTGATGCTCCAGGGCATCGGGCCCTTCTTGCTGCGCCCTGCCATCCAGCTCGGCATCCTCGTCGCGCTTTCGGCCACCGTCGACCCCACACTGCGCCAGGAGCGCGAGCTGCAGCGCCGCCTGCAGGAGATGCTCGACCGCGACGCCGCCGCCGAGGGCATGCTCGGGCGCGATGAAACCGGCGAGGGCTACATCAAGCTCAACTACTTCAACCTGTTCTGGGTATTCTTTGTCTGCTGCGTGCTCGGCCTGGTCCTGGAGGATATCTGGCATATGACCGTCAACGATCCGGGTGTCTACCAGGACCGCGCCGGTATGCTGTTTGGCCCCTTCAGCCCCATCTACGGCTTTGGTGCCGTGCTCATGACCATGGTGCTCAACCGCTTCTATAAAAAGAACCCCATCATCATTTTCCTGGTGAGCGCCCTGCTCGGCGCCAGCTTTGAGGTGTTCGTGGGCTGGTTTATGCAGACCGCGTTTGGCGTGGTCTCGTGGAGCTACTCGCACATAACGCTGTTCGGTATGCCCGACCCGCTCGTGGTCCTCACGGGCGGACGCACCTGCACGGGCTTCGCCTGTCTGTGGGGCCTGGGCGGCCTCATCTGGATCAAGCTGCTGCTGCCGAGGCTGCTCAAGCTCATCAACATGATTCCGTGGAAGAGCCGCTACTCGGCTACCGTCATCTTCACCATCATTATGCTGGTCGATGGCGTTATGACGCTGCAGTCGCTCGATTATTGGTATCAGCGCGTCAACGGCACGGAACCGGATATTCCCGTTGCGCAGTTCTACGGCAAGTACTTCGATAATGACTTTATGGAAAACCGCTTCCAGAGCATGACCATGAGCCCCAAGGATGCGACGCGCGTGTAGCGCCCACCGCGTCCAAAACGCAAAATGCCCGCCGGTATCAACACTGAACTGCGGGCATTTTTATAAACGAGTCTTCTATCGACGCAAGCCTCTATGCCTCGTGCTCGACCTCACTCACGCATTCGTTCTTGATGGTGCCAACGAGCGCTTGCAGCGCATCGACCACGTGCGGGCGAATGTCCCCGCCGATGAGCACGAGCATGATGTCGTCGCCTACGGCAAGCTCACCGCTCGCCAGCCACACGCGCACATAGCCAATACCCGGCATCGCGCGCGTGGCCTCGATAGCAGCCTGCACCTTCTGAGCATCGAAGCCGAACACCATGCCGCCCACCCTGCGTCCGGGAGCTACGCCATCGGTTTCGATCCCGCGAACCTCGGACTTGGGCGTCGCACGCACCACACCGTTATGCGTCAGATACATCCCACAGCCTGCCGCCGAAGCATCGGCCTTGGCCTCGCGCAGCCAAGCATCAACCGAAGGCATCGTTTTGCCATTCTCGAGCATCATTTCCCCTTTCACCGTCATTGAGTAGCCCATTATCTATTCCTCGACCGGCGTGAGCACCATGACGGCACGCGTGTTGCTCAGCGATAACGAACGACAGGTCACAAGCGTTACGACCTTGGTTGCCGAAGCGGCACGATCGGTGGCATCGCTCGCCACGGCAGAGGCACCGTCGAGCATCTCGGACAGGTAGTTCTTGAGCCCGTCGTCGCCCTCAAAATTGGGCGTGCGCGCCTTGGAGTACGTATCCTCAACGACCTTGGTCGCCAGCGGACGCAGCTTATACGTTGTATCGCGCGTGATGTAATACACGTACTCGATGCTATCGAACGTCGCTTGGTCGGTGGTGTCCGAAATCACGTTGAACATCGACCCATCGTTCATATGGTGGCCGTAAATCGTGGTCTGCTGGTCGACCATTCCCGGCGCGGTGTCATCACTATCCAAGAAAATGGCACCGGACGCGTTAGATGTACCGTCAAACAGCGTGTTGAGGTATTTGGAGTTGTTGTTGGTCTGCACCACGGGGTAGTTGATGTTGGTGCCGGGCGCGTAAATCCAACCCACAATCTCGGGGTTTGTCTGAGCAAGTGCATCGAAGTCGATAATCGGCACGCCGCTGGCGTCCTTATCGCTTATATATTGCTTTTCGATCTTTTGGTACGACTCGCTCGCCTGCTTGTAACCAATCTGGGCGTTGATAAAGATGGCGGCAGCGGCAACGATTAGGCCGATGCCGATGATGATGAGCAGAATGGGAATAATGGAGCGGCGCTTTTTGCGCGGCGGCTCGGTGTAATCCGACGGCGCGGCATGCGATGAAGACCGGGGCGGCTTCTTAGCGTTGCTATAAGATGAAGGTCGATATGCGGCTGGCGCGTCCTGTCGACGATGCGTCGCCGGTGTCACGGGGCGCGGCGCGCGCGGCTGCTGAGGAGAGGATGCCCGACCCTGCTGCGCCGCATGGGCAGCACCCGGCTTCGATGGATCGGGAATCTGAGAAGCCTTGAATCGTTTTCCCTGATAGTCGGACATGGCTCTCCTTATACTGCGGTGAAACGGCAGAACGCCTAGGCGTCGGCCATCTCCTGCTTCATCTTCTCGATAACCTTGCGGTACTCGGGGTCGCAAGCGCCTAGAATCTGCGTGGCGTAGATGGCGGCGTTCTTGGCGCCGTTGATGGCAACGCAGGCCACGGGCACGCCCGAAGGCATCTGCACCATCGACAGCAGCGAATCCATACCGCCCAGGTCACTCGTCTTCATAGGCACGCCGATGACCGGCAGCGGCGTAAAGGCAGCCACGACACCACCCAGGTGAGCGGCCTTGCCGGCGGCGGCGATAATCACTTTGATACCGCGATCGGCAGCAGTCGAAGCCCACTCGTGGACCTTCGCCGGCGTGCGGTGTGCGCTCGCAATGACGAGCTCATAGGGCACGCCCAGCGCCTCGAGCTCGGCGGTGCAGCCTTCCATAACGCCCAGATCGGACTTGGAACCCATGATGATCCCGACAACCGGCTTTTGATCTGCCATAAACAAAGACCTCCTGTTGAGAGCGGTGACGCGGCGGATCCGCGACCCTTAACTACTGAGAGTAGTATAGCTGCTCCCGTCCCTGCGGTCCCCGGGTGCCCCGCGGCGGGCTGGGTTTTTATCTTCGCTCCCCTTGCTTCGCAAAGTCGCTCAGACAATAAACCCAGCCCGCCGCGGGGCACCCGGGGACCTACCGGGAATTGCTATGACGTACGTTGGCTGAAATAATAACGTGGGATCAGCCGTTCGAACGAACGGCGGATCCCACACTCACTTTTTATTCAGCCCTAGTCATCGCGCAAAGCCCCTTCGGCAGTACACGGTGCAACCGAGTCACCGCAGGCCGGGGCGGGAGGCGGTCCTTTCTCTCGGAAAACTTCGCGAAGCCCAGTTTCCGAGAGAAAGTGTCCGGCTCCCACCCCGGCCGACCAGGTCAACTACACCGTGTACTGCGGCAGGTCCTGCAGGGCGATGACGTCCATGCCCATGTCGTTGGCGCTGCCGTGACCCTGCTGGTCCTCGCGCACGGCCTCGATGGCACTCACGTACGTGTTGGCCGCAGACATCGCCGTCACGCAGGTCACGCCGCGGCGCACTGCCTCGGTACGCAACAGATAGCCGTCGCCACGCGAACCTGGGCCGTACGGCGTGTTGACGATCACCGCAATCTTGCCATCGGCGATGAGGTCGCCGATGTTGGGGCGCTCACCGTCGTGCGGGCCGCTAATCTTCTCCACGACCTCGCAGGTCACGTTGCCGCCGCGCAGCACGCGCGCCGTACCCTCGGTGGAGCAGATATCAAAGCCCAGGTAGCGCAGGATACGGGCGACCGAAAGGATGTGACGCTTGTCGCGGTCGCACACGCTAATGAACACCTTGCCGGCGCTCGGGTCGGGCAGCTTGTAGTCGATCGCCAGCTGCGTCTTGGCGTATGCCTCGGGATAGCTCTTGGCGATACCCATGACCTCGCCCGTCGACTTCATCTCGGGCCCCAGGATAACGTCGGCGCCCGGGAAACGGCCCCAGGGCATAACGGCTTCCTTCATGCAGAACCAGTCCAGCTGACGCTCGTCGCTCGGCAGGCCCAAGCTCGCGATGGAATCGCCCGCCATGATACGCGCCGCGGCACGCCGGTGGCCTTGGAGATGAACGGCACGGTACGGCTGGCACGCGGGTTGGCCTCGATCACGTAAACGGTCTCGCCCTTAATGGCGTACTGCACGTTAACCAGGCCGCGGACTCCCAGCGCCATCGCGATGCGGCGCGTGGTCTCGCGAAGCTTTGCCTGCAGGCTCTCGCTAAAGCTGAACGGCGGGATGCAGGTCGCAGAGTCGCCGGAGTGAATACCGGCCTCCTCGATATGCTCCAGAATGCCGCCGATGTAGACCTCTTCGCCATCGCACAGGGCGTCGACATCGGACTCGATCGCACCCTCCAAGAAGCGATCCAGATACACCGGGTAGTCGGGGCTAATGCGTGCAGCCTCGGCCATGTAATCGCGCAGATGTTCGGCATCGTAGGCGATCATCATGCCGCGGCCGCCCAGCACGTAGCTCGGACGCACCAGCAGCGGGTAGCCAATATGCGCGGCCACGGCCTCGGCCTCCTCAAACGAGGTTGCCTGGCCCGCCGGCGGATACATAATGCCCAGCTTGTCGAGCAGGGCGGCAAAGCGCTCGCGGTCCTCGGCAAAGTCGATGGCATCGGGCTTGGTGCCCATGATGTTCACGCCGCTTTCCTCGAGCATGCGCGCCAGCTTAAGCGGAGTCTGGCCGCCGAGCGTCACCACGACGCCGTCGGGTCGCTCAACATCGATGACATCCATGACGTCCTCGTAGGTGAGCGGCTCAAAGTAAAGGCGGTCGGACGTGTCGTAGTCGGTCGAAACGGTCTCGGGGTTGCAGTTGACCATGATGGTCTCGAAGCCGCGGGCTGCCAGCGCGTAGCTCGCGTGCACGCAGCAGTAATCGAACTCGATACCCTGGCCGATACGGTTGGGGCCGGCGCCCAGGATCATCGCCTTGGGCTTGTCCGCCGGCGTGGTCTCGTCGGGAGCCACGCACTTCTTGGCATCCGGGCTCGTGCGGTAGATGTTCTCGTACGTCTTGTAGTGGTACTCCGTGGCACTCGAGAACTCCGCAGCGCAGGTATCGACCGTCTTCATGCTGGGAACCACGCCCAGACCCTTACGATAGGCGCGCACAAAGCGCTCGTCCGAGCCGGTCAGCGCGGCGATCTCGGCGTCGCTCGTACCGTACTGCTTGAGCAGACGCATCGCGTCGGCGTCGATATCCTCCACACGCAGGCCGCGGATGCTCTGCTGGACCTGCACCATATCGTTGATACGGTTGAGGTACCACGGATCGATACCGCAGATGGCATGGATGCGAGCGATGTCCCAGCCACGGCGCAGGGCCTCGACCACAAAGAAGATGCGATGCTCGGTCGGGGTTGCCACGGCCTGAGCAAGCTCGTCGTCGCTCAGCTTATCGGCACCCTCTTTGCCACCGGCGCAAATACCCTGGTGGCCGTCCTCCAGCGAGCGCATAGCCTTGCCAAAGGCCTCCTCAAAGGTGCGGCCGATCGCCATGATCTCGCCCACGGCCTTCATGCGCGTAGTGAGCGTGGGGTCGGTACCCTTGAACTTCTCGAAGGCAAAGCGCGGCACCTTGACCACACAGTAGTCGATCGTGGGCTCAAAGCAGGCGGGCGTAGCCTTGGTGATGTCGTT
>UQUX01000014.1 GCA_900544425.1 uncultured Collinsella sp. | reverse complement strand
CAGTATCAGCTTGCGTTTTGCGAAGGGTATGAGGCGGAGGTGGAGAAATATTACGATTATGGAACAGTTTCACCGATGATTTACGGGGAAGGAGAACATCTGCTGAATCTGCTGGAGTTCTTTCGAAAATATCCTGACGACAAAGTCCATATTGATGACTACGTCAATTACTGCCAGATGTTCTACGACTACACCGAAATCCTCGAATCCGACTATTTCCAGACCCACCCGGCGATGGCGGAGGAGCTGCCGCCAAGGCTTCGCACGGCGGCGCTCGCGACGAGTGCGAACCGCGTGAGAATCGCGGTGGCGAGGGCTCGACCGACCAGGGTCAAAAGCGTCGCCGTCGCCGTCGCTCCCGCAAGCCGCGCCAGGACGGCGGCGAAGGCTCGACCCGCACCTCGTCCGCACCGCAACCGCCTACCGGCGAATAGCGCCCGTAAACGGATGCAACCTGTCTGACCCCAGCACCTCTGGGTATCATGGCTCTACACCGACAACCCTCCCTTCGCCTTCGCGTAGGGAGGGTTGTGTCATGAAGAGACATCTGAACGTATTGACTCGCTTGCAGGGCGCAGGTGTCCTACCGTTTGCGGACGAATTGCTACCGCTTGCCGAGCACGTGACATACGAGGCGCTCGAGGCGTTGTCGCCCACGCGATGCGCCGGCTGCGAGCGCTCCGGTGCGCTGATCTGCCAGGATTGTCTGGCATCGCTCGCGCTCATCGACCCGTGCCATAGCTGCATCCGATGTGGTGCCCCGTTTGGGGATTTGCTGTGCACCGAGTGCTCGGTCGAGGGCGCGTCTTCGGCAATGGCCGAGGCGCTCGATCGCTGTCTGGCGTGTGCCGTCTACGCACATCCGCTGCCGCGCATCATCAAGGCGTACAAGGATGCGGGCGAGCGCCGTCTGGCACCGTATCTGGCGGAGCTATTCTACGACACCGTCTTGCATGCCCAGGCGGCAGCCCCCGATCGCTACGGCGGTGTGCTGTCCGGTGCGGACGCGGTGGTGTTTGTGCCCGCGACTGCGGCGGCGTTTCGGCGGCGTGGATTCGACCATATGGAAGCAATTGCGCGCTCGTTTTGCGATCTTTCGGGTGTCCCGTTGCTGGACGCCCTGGTCAAATACGGTCATGGTGACCAGCGAGAGCTCGGCCGCGATGAGCGCCGGGAGCATGCCCGGGGCGTGTACGAGACGGTCGAGGATGTGCGCGGCCGCCGTCTGCTGCTCATCGATGATGTCATTACCACGGGCGCGACCATGGCAGCAGCCTCGGCGGAGCTCAAACGTGCCGGTGCCGCGGCCGTCGATGGCCTCGCTATCGCACGCGTTTGGTAGGGGTGGTTTTGTGGCAGTGAAGATAGCGCGACGCATCGAGCCGACAAGCGAGCAACTGGCGGCCTCTGTAATCCTGACTGGCGCCTCGGCGCTGCGCATGATGCGCGCCGAGCGCCGACAAATGGGTTACATCAGTTGGAGGGACCTCGCTCCCGATGAAGAGTGCCGTGTGCTGCGCGCATCGTCGCCCTCGGCCGAGGACATCTATCTTCTCGATTTGGTGAGGATCGGGGTCGTGAGTGGCGAGGTTCAAGAAGACCTGTGCCTACTGGTGGGGTCTGCAAAGCAGCGTCGCCGCATGCCTGGTGCAAGCTGGTCCGTTTGTTCTACAGGCCTGCCGGACGCTTCGATTTTGGAGGTGGAGCCGGGGGTGTACAGCTTGTCTCCCGAGGCCCTCTGTGCCGCCGTTGCGCGCGAAGTCGGCTGTATCCAGGCATTTGCCCTGGCCCAGGAGCTGTGCTCCAAGATTTCGCTGAGCGATCGCGGGCAGTATTTGCCTCCCTACAGCTCGCCTACCGTGAACAGGCTTGCAAAGGATAAGGACCAGCCGTCAGATGTGGGCTACTTTGAGGTAGAGCCAGTGCTGACGCCCGATCGCCTGGCAGATTACCTTGCGGCATGCAAGGGGAGCGCGGCCAAGCAGCTGCGGCGGCTGTGCCCCTTTCTGTCGGAAAACCTGCGCTCACCCATGGAATGCATCATGCTTGCCATGTTTTCGCTTCCGTTTTCCTATGGCGGATTTGCCTGCGGTCCCTTTAAGACCGACCACAAGATCGAGTTCAACGACCGAGCGCAGGCGATCTCGGGGATGCCGTATGCGGTTTGCGATGCCCATCGGGAAGCAGCCCGGTTTGACCTGGAATACAACGGTGAGCTGGGCCATTCCTCCCGGAGGGGACGTATCCATGATGAAAAACGCAACACGGGCTTGATTACTATGGGAATCGAGGTCGCGACGGTCAACAACGAAATGCTCTGCGACATGGAAGCGATGGAAGCGCTCGCATGGCGCATCCACCAACGTATGGGTAAGCGATATCGCAACCGTGTTGACGCTTGCAGAAAGAAACAAGAGGCGCTATTTAACACGCTGCGGGCGTGTTTTGGGCTTAAACCCGCCTAGCAATGCTCTGAAACAGGGGGTTGAATACATGCTCTGGCCAAAATATAGCAAATATGAGTACTGCTACAAATTCGGTAACAGCAAAATCAGGGATTTTGGGACTAGAAGATGGCGTAAATCAGAAAGATATTAAACAAATGTGGAATACCCTGGCATCAATCTGACGTTATAGAGAGTGAAAACTGTTTGCAGAGCCAAAAATTCCTGCCACTAATTTGATAACAGTACTCATATTTGCTATTTTTTGGCCACGCGCCCCAAGACGAGCGCGTCGGGGCTCTCCATGGGGAGCTACGGGCTCAATCAGAGCGCGTGCAGCCCGCCCCGACCTGCGAAATCTGTGCTCGCGATGCGAATAACGTCCCTAACCTTAAACTATAGCTTGAACTTAGCTATAATGCCCTACGTTCCTGCCAGGCTGTGGTTGCGGACGGACGAAATGCCCATCCTAGTCCAAGACAGACGCGGTCAAAGGGATCCACGTAAGCGACCGCGTGCGCGCGGCGCGATCATGGCGCGTCCTAGATGTAAGCCGCACCGTCCGTTCTACTTTCTTTGGGGCAATACCGCCTCGCGGGCGAGCGGGCCAGTCGTGAAGGTGGCTGCGGCCTCCCGAGCAAACGCCCCGGTGCGCAAGTGTGGGGTCAAATACCAGGTCAGCTGGTGGGAACAACCCGATATTCCGTGCAGGGCACGGATTGTATACGACACAGAAGGCAGGGTAGTGGACATGGTGAGGGGCAGCTTGATGCATGCGGCTCGGTTAGGTGCTGGGACCGCGGTGGTCATTGCCGTTTTGGGCCTGAGTGGATGTGCGTTCAATCCACTGTCCACGTTCACGACGCCCACGATCGACCAGATCGAGCGCGAGACCGTTACCCCCACGGTATCGGACGATGCCCTGGTCACGCCGGGAACCCTGACGGTCGCCCTCGATACTTCCGATGCCCCGCAAGCCATGCAGGATGCCGACGGAAACCTCACGGGCTATGCGGTCGATGCCGCTCGTGCCCTTGCATGCCGCATGGGTCTCAAAGTCGCCTTTGTCGATGCGTCCTCGGCCGATTCCGCGCTCAGCGATAAAAAGGCCGACATCTTTATTGGCGACGCCAGGTCTACGGACGGCGATATCAGCTCACTTGGCACCTGTCTGTACGACGCCCCCGCCGTATTCGGCAAGAGCAGTGACGGCGAGTCGCTGAGCGTTTCCACCGAAACGCTTAACACCGCTACCCTGGGCGTTCAGACCTCCTCGGCCTCGCAGGAGGCGCTCGCCAAGCAAAGCATCACCGCCAACCAAAAGACCTTCTCCAACATCAATGAGTGCTTTGAGGCGCTCGAGTCGGGCGAGGTCGATTACGTGATCTGTGATTCCACGGCTGGTGGCTACCTCGCGCGTCTGATGAGCCAGATCTCCTATGTCGGTACGCTCGAGGCGCCCTCCACGCTTGGCGTCGCAGGCCTAAGCTCTAACGATGAGCTGTGCCGTGCCGCGAGCGATGCCCTCGATGGCATCACGGTCGATGGCACGCTCGAGGCAGTCCACTGCGTCTGGTACGGACAGATGCCCTATGACCTTACCGCCAAGACCGTTTCGGGGGCCAATGTGCAGGCATCCGACTCCACGTCCAACGAGACCGAGTCCTCCGATGACGACG
This sequence comes from uncultured Collinsella sp., assembly GCA_900544425.1. Taxonomy (GTDB): domain Bacteria; phylum Actinomycetota; class Coriobacteriia; order Coriobacteriales; family Coriobacteriaceae; genus Collinsella. The sequence continues at coordinate 19,085 of UQUX01000014.1, read as the reverse complement.
CCTCTGATAACAACGGCGACAGCCCGTCGTCTAGCCAGGAGGGCACCATCACCGACGATGACATCAACAAGCTCAATAGCTAGTTATTGGTAGGGGTGGCGCCTGCCATACATTGAACGAGGCACTTCTTCACGGTTTCAACACGCATAGCCGGGTCTCCCTAATAGGGGAGCCCGGCTTTTCTATTTTGGTAAAAACGGCAAGTAAAAGCTGATTTCCAGGAGAAAAACTAGCTTTGCCGACGCCTTCCTATAGCGCACTTTGCCACGGAAAAGTGCGAGACTTCGGTATGCGGTATCAAGCAGTCGTTATTCGGGTCTTTGGGAAATCGCGTGATTAAATGCACGGCAATGGGTACATAGCCAGTACAGTAAGTCCCCGAGGCAGATTGGAGCCACGTATGGATATCAAGGTTTCTGGACGCAAGACGACGGTAACCGATGCTCTGCGTGCGCATGTGGATGAGAAAATCGGCGAGGCGCTCAAGGTTTTCGACATCGAGCCCATGACAGTCGACGTCGTGCTTCGTTATGAGAAGAACCCCTCGAACCCCAACCCGGCAATCGTCGAGGTCACGGCTCGTGCCCGCGGTTCGGTGATTCGCGTTGCCGAGCACGGCGCAGATATGTATGCTGCCATCGACCTCTCCGCCGATAAGGTCACCCGCCAGCTGCGCAAGTTCAAGACCAAGGTCGTGGACAACCGCCAGGGTGGTGCCAGTGCCGCGGATGTCGCGCCGGTCGAGCGCGTTGAGGATCTGGCCGACCTGCTGCTGCCCGAGGAGGACGACGACCTGCTCGTCCGCGAGAAGGTCATCGATGTCACCCCGATGACCGAGGAGCAGGCGCTGGTGCAGACCGATTTGCTGGGCCACGACTTCTACGTGTTCGAGAACGCGACGACCGGTCTCATCAATGTGGTGTATCACCGTAAGAATGGTGGATATGGCATCATCAAGCCCCGCATCGAAACACTTGACGAGTAAAATACGTTAACTTGCATGAGTTAACGGTTGGCGGCCATCCCATGCGGGTGGCCGCCTTTTTACGTAAGGAGTCGCTTTGATGGACAAGGCCGCATCCGCCGGTCATTCGAACCGTTGCCGCATCGTCGTCGATACCTGCTGCGACTTTAGCCCCGAGGTCGCCGCGAACCTCGATGTCGATATCCTGGGTTTCCCTTTCATTATCGATGGCGAGGAGCGCACAGACGACATCTGGTCGAGCATGAGCCCTAAGGAGTTCTACGACCGCATGCGCGCCGGTGCCCGCGTGTCCACCTCGGCTGTGTCGCTCGGTCGCTATATCGAGTTTTTTACCGAGTGCGCCAAAGAGGGCACGCCCACGGTCTACCTGTGCTTTACCTCGGCGCTGTCGTCGAGCTACAACTCCGCGTGCCAGGCGGCAGATGTCGTGCGCGCCGAGTATCCCAACTTTGAGCTCTACGTGGTCGACAACGCTCTGCCCTGCGCGACCGGTGCGCTCTTGGCGCTCGAGGCCGTGCGCCAGCGTTCGGCGGGACTGACCGCCAAGCAGCTGGTCGATTGGGCAAACGAGGCAAAGACCTACGTGCACGGCTACTTTACGCTCGAGAGCTTCGACGCACTGGCTGCCGGCGGCCGCATTCCTCCCGCGGCGGCGCAGCTCACGGCAAAGCTCGACGTCAAGCCCGAGCTCTCCTACGACCTGGCCGGCTCGCTGTCGCTGATCGGCGTCAACCGCGGCCGCAAGAAGGCGCTCAAGTCCATCCTCAAGTCGTTCCGCGAGAACTACGTGCCCGATCGCACCATGCCCATCGCCATCATGACGGCCGATGCCGAAAAGGATGGTGACTGGCTCGAAGCCGCCATCCGCAAGGAGGAGGGTTGCGCCGACGTCACGATCATTCGCGGCTCCGTGGGTCCCACCATCGGCTCGCACGTGGGCCCCGGCATGGTGGGCTGCGCGTTTTGGGGTAAGAACCGCGCCGACAAGGCGTCGCTTTCCGACCGTATCGCCCGCCGCGTGCGCGGTCAGTAGGCAAGCGCTGCGTCCGTAATCGCCCTCGACTCACAGCCCAAACGCTGGCACCGAGTATTCAACCTGGTAACAACACCCAACCCAAAAGGAAAGGTTTCATGGCAAACAAGCTCTCCGTCGCATTCATCGGCACCGGAATCATGGGTGCCCCCATCGCCGGCCACATTCTGGACGCCGGCTATCCCGTCACGGTCAACAACCGCACCAAGTCCAAGGCGGCGGCGCTTATCCAGCGCGGCGCCGTCTGGGCCGATACGCCGGCAGATGCTGTGGCGAACGTCGACGTTGTCTTTACCATGGTGGGTTATCCCTCCGAGGTCGAGGAGCTCTACCTGGCGGGCGACGGTCTGCTCGCGTGCACCAAGCCCGGCGCGGTCCTGATCGACCTCACCACGAGCTCGCCTGAGCTCGCCCGTGACATTGCCGAGGCCGCCCAGGTTTCTGGTCGCATGGCGTTTGACTGCCCCGTCACCGGCGGCGAGTCGGGAGCTATCGCCGGCACGCTCACGGCTATCGTGGGCGCTACCGAGAACGACATCGCCCCGGTCCGCGATATCCTTTCCACCTTTGCGGCAACCATCTGTTGCTTCGATGGCGCCGGCAAGGGTCAGGCTGCCAAGCTCGCCAACCAGGTGTCGCTGGGTGCCTGCATGGTCGGCATGGCAGACGCCATGGCGTTTGCCGAGCTGAGCGGCCTTGACCTGGAGAAGACCCGCCAGATGATCCTGGGCGGTACCGGCAAGTCCGGCGCCATGGAGAGCCTGGCTCCCAAGGCGCTCGACGGCGACTACAAGCCCGGCTTTATGGTCGAGCACTTCATTAAGGACCTGCGTCTGGCGCTCGCCTACGCCGATGACCGCGAGCTCGCGCTGCCCGGCGCCGATGTGGCCTTTACGCTCTACGACATGCTCGACGCCATCGGTGGCGCCAAGCTGGGTACCCAGGCCATCACGGTCCTCTACAAGGAGGAGGCCGACGCCATCGCCGCCGGTCTGGACTGGTCGCAGTATCGTCCCGAAGAGCACGGTGCTCACGAGGACGGCTGCGGTTGCGGCGAGCACGGCGACGACCATGAGTGCGGTTGCGGCCACCATCACGGCGAGGACCACGAGTGCTGCGGCGGCCACGGCCATGATGACGGCCACGAGTGCTGCTGCGGCCACCATCACGGGGAGTAGCGCCCATGAGCTGGACGTTCGTGGTGCTCGCGTTGGTGCTCTTTATCTTTGCGATCTACATCGGCTTTTTGTGCGGCCAGTGGGCGTGCGAAAAGCGCGTCATCACCAAGCGCGACTACTGGATTGCCAATTTTGCAGGAGCGGCGGCAGTCGTCCTGCTGACCTGGGTGTTCTCGCTGTTCCCGCTGGTGCAGTTTGCGCCGATCGGCTGGCTCGGCGGTTTTATCGCCGGTCTTAAGATGAGCTTTGGCGAGTCCGTCGGCCCATGGCGCAAGCACGATGAGGTCTTTAACGTCAACAAGGCACACCGCGCCGCCGCCGATGCGGGCGACGCCGAGGAGCGCCGCCGCGCGCGTCACAATGGTGCAGCCGACCGACAGCTCATCTCGGTCACCGATGACAGCAAGGGTGCTGGCAAGCACACTAAGAAATAGTAAGAAGAGGTAACTATGGCAGAAAACAAGGAAGAACAGCTCACCGACGAGGAGCTGGCACAGCTTCAGCTGGCAGAGGAGAACGAGAACGCCGTCGACCGCCTGGTCAAGGAGCTCGGCTGCCCCACGCGCCGTATCCGCCAGTTTGCCGCCCGCGTGCTGCACCTGCTTGCCGAGCGCGATCCGCAGCGCGTCGTGCCCTGCGTGCCCGCGCTGATCGAGGCACTCGACCGCCCCGAGGCTCAGACCCGCTGGGAGGCCCTCGATGCCCTGGCGGCGCTCGCCACCACCTGCCCCGAGCAGCTGGGCGATGCCTTTGAGGGCGCCGAGACCGCGCTGTTCGACGAGATTTCCTCCACGCTGCGCTATGCCGCCTTCCGCCTGCTGTGCGTGTGGGGCGCCACGAGCGTCGAGCGTTCGCGCGAGGCTTGGCCCATCCTGGACGAGGCCATCCAGTGCTACCACGGCGACCTCGAGTATCGCGACATGCTCGGTTGCCTGTACGAGTTTGGCCAGGGCGAGATCGACGCCGAGGTCGCCGAGAAGCTTGCGCTGCGCCTTAAGTTCGATGCCGAGAACGGCAAGGGCAGCTATCTCAAGGCCCGTTCGAGCGAGATTTGCGAAATGCTTGTTAAACGTTTTGGCCTGGATCTCTCCAAAAAGAAGAAGCGTGCTAGCGTTAAAAAATCTGAGGCCGCCGAAGACGAGGAGTAACAGATTATGGCGCACGATGTAGTCCTGATTCCCGGTGACGGTATCGGTCCCGAGATTACGCAGGCCATGCGCCGCGTGGTCGAGGCCACCGGTGTCCAGATCAATTGGAACGTCCAGGAGGCCGGTGCCGGCGTCATGGACGAGTTTGGCACGCCACTGCCTCAGCACGTGCTCGACGCGGTCGCCGAGACCAAGGTTGCTATCAAGGGCCCCATCACCACGCCGGTCGGCACGGGTTTCCGCAGCGTTAACGTCGCCCTGCGCAAGCATTTTGACCTGTACGCCTGCGTGCGACCCTGCCTGTCGCAGCCGGGCGACGGCTCGCGCTTCCGCGACGTCGACCTGGTCATCGTGCGCGAGAACACCGAGGACCTCTACGCCGGCATCGAGTTCGATGAGGGGGCTGACGAGGTCGAGGAGCTCTCGCAGCTCGTCGAGCGCTCGGGCCAGAAGACCTTCGCCGCCGATTCCGCCATCTCGATCAAGCCGATTTCCATCGCCAAGAGCCGTCGCATTGTGGAGTATGCCTTTGAGTATGCCCGCCGCTGCGGCCGCAAAAAGGTGACGGCCGTGCATAAGGCCAACATCATGAAGGCGACCGACGGCCTGTTCCTGCGCGTGGCGCGCGAGGTGGCCGCCAACTATCCCGATATCGAGTTCAACGACAAGATTGTCGACGCCACCTGCATGGGCCTGGTCCAGAACCCCAACGATTTCGATGTCCTGGTGCTGCCCAACCTGTACGGTGACATCGTGAGCGACCTGTGCGCCGGCCTGGTAGGTGGACTGGGTATGGCTCCGGGTTCCAACATCGGTGCCGACTGCGCCATCTTCGAGGCAACGCACGGCTCCGCGCCCGATATCGCTGGCCAGGATATCGCCAACCCGACGGCCGAGATCCTCTCTGCTGCGATGATGCTCGATCACTTGGGCGAGAACGACGCGGCCAATCGCATTCGCGCCGCCGTATCTGCCACGCTCGACGAGGGCGAGCAGGTTACCGGCGACGTGCGTCGTGCCCAGACCGGCTCCGTTGAGGGCGCTGTGGGCACGCAGGCCTTTGCCGATGCCGTTATCGCGCACCTGGCCTAAGGCATGCAGACTGCAAACGCCTAAATAGTACTTAAGTGTTTGCGTATAACCTGAGAATCAATACGCCCGGCGCTCTGTCGGGCGTATTCTATTGCGGACTATGTTTCCTAACAAGGAGTAACTGATATGGGTCTGATTCAAAAGAAGGACGAGAAGGACGAGATCGACGGCATCCAGATTATCGAGCGCGGCGAAGGTCCCGACGGTGACGAGGACGAGAAGATCGATCTGGTCGCCGGTACGTCTGCCGAACATATTGCCGCCGGCACGACCGCCGAGGAGGAGGACGCCCGCCTGGAGGCAAAGATCGCCGCGGACGCCGCCGACGAGAACCTCATGCCCGAGGAACAGGACGAGGACGACGACTCCGACGCGGACGACCATGCATCCAAGCACAAGAAGGCGATGATTGCCGCCTTTGTGGTTGCAGTCGTGATTGCTGCCGTGATTGGCTTCTTTATTGGCAATGGTGGTTTTGGCGGCAAGGGTGTCGGCTCGTCGACCCTGACCGAGGACCAGCTCGATTCGACCGTGGCAAGCTACAGCTACAACGGCAAGAAGAGTGACATCACCGCGCGCGAGGCCATCGAGAGCCAGTACAGCCTCGACACCGTCAAGGATGGCGATGGCAACTACACCGCTCCCTCTGCCGACGTCATCCTGTCCTACGTGCGCAACAAGATCCTGCTCGACGCTGCCGAGGACGAGGGCATCACCGTCTCTTCTAAGGAGATGAAGAAGTACGCCGAGGATTCCATCGGCACTTCGGACTACAAGACCATGGCCACGCAGTATGGCGTGTCCAAGGACCAGGCCAAGCAGATCGTCCGTCAGTCCGCGACGCTGCAGAAGCTCTACAAGAAGAAGGTGGGCGATAGCTCCGCAAGCATGCCGACCGCCCCGACCGAGCCTGCTGACGGCAACGAGGAGACCGCGAGCAAGGACTACGCCGATTACATCATCAAACTTGCCGGCGACGAGTGGGATAGCGAAAAGGGCACCTGGAAGGACGCCGATAGCACCTACGCTAAGGCCTTCGCTGACGATGCCTTTACGGCTGATAGCGCTACCTACAAGCAGGCCATGACCGCCTATTACACCGCCTACCAGCAGTACTCTTCGCAGGCTTCGAGCGCCAGCTCCAAGTGGACCGAGTATGCTAACGGCCTGTATGCCAAGGCCAACATCAGCATCTACGGCCTGTTTGCGTAAGGTTTGCCTGCACTACTGTGCGCTAGCCGATCTGCCTGATTTAGCCCGCTAGAACGGACAACGTTCTAGCGGGCTTTTTGCTGCCGAAACCACTGGAGTAGGCCTCGCGCCCGCGCAAGCGCTCCATTGTGTTTCCCCAATTCATCTGGGAAAACAACTGCAAACGATTGCAAGTAACCGGTGAACGGTTGAAAACTACCGTTCACCGATAATCTCAAAACTGGTTCAAACTGGTATTAAGTCAAAAAGACCAATTCACATATCTTCACAATGACCTGCAATTTTTCTACACGCTATTTTTAGCCGACCTGCGTTGTTTAGACATAAAAATAGTTCCGATCTTTTGCCAAAGCATTTCGAAACGGTTTCAAAACCGCAGGTAGAAGTGTTAACGAGCGGTAAACGGTCGATTTATCACCGTGATCGGTGCAAAAACGTTTTACTGTTTGAATCAACGAAAGCGACCTCTTCTGTGGTGATATAGTGACAACAACACGTCACGTGGTTATTACCAGTTTAGAAACCACTGGTCTTCAAAGAACGCTTTCCAAGAAGCTTTAAGGGCGATTGCCCGCTGGCTTCTGAAAATCATCGGACTCAGATAGTACACACCTTCGGAAGGGAAATTTGAATGGTTGGCTTTATTCTTACCGGTCATGGACAGTTCGCACCCGGCCTCGCAAGCGCTATTGCTATGGTTGCCGGCGACCAGCCCGCTTTTACCGTCGTTCCTTTTGAGGGCGACCAGGCTGCTTCCTACGGTGAGGATCTCCGCGCCGCTATTACCGCCATGCGCGAGGAGTGCGATGGCGTGCTCGTCTTTACCGATCTGCTCGGTGGTACCCCGTTCAACCAGTCGATGATGATTGCCCAGGATGTCGACAACGTCGAAGTTCTGACTGGCACTAACCTCCCCATGGTTATTGAGCTTCTGTTCCTCCGCGGCAATGCCACGCTCGCTGAGCTTGGCGAGCAGGCCGTGACCGTTGGTCAGACGGGCATCACCGCCCAGACGGTCGCATCCGTTGCCGGCTCCGAGGAAGAGGATATCTTCGGCGACGAGGACGGCATCTAATGGCCGATTTCGGAGCCAACGTCCTGAGCTCCTCGGTTGCCCTTTTAGGCCTGCTTGTCATCATGGGCTTGATTTACACCATCTGGTCGCAAGTCAACATGAAGAAGAAGCAGAAGTACTTCAAGGAGCTGCACACGGAGCTCAAACCGGGTCAGGAGGTTCTTTTCGCCGGCGGTATCTACGGAACCGTCAAAGGCATCGAAGGCGAAAAGGTCCAGATCAAAGTCCGATCCGGAGCCGTCGTAGATGTTTCGCGTTACGCGATTCAGGAGATCAAGTAACTGTCGTCAGCAAATAACGAAAGGAAGCTGATCAACATGGCAGAACCCAACATTCTTCTTACCCGCATCGATAACCGACTGGTCCATGGTCAGGTCGCTACCCAGTGGAACTCTACCCTGGGCTCCAACCTCATCCTCGTCGCCAACGACGACGTGTCGACCAACACCATGCGTCAGAACCTCATGAAGATGGCTGCTCCCGCCGGCGTCGCTACGCGTTTCTTCTCCCTGCAGAAGACCATCGACGTCATTGGCAAGGCGAGCCCGCGCCAGAAGATCTTCATCGTGGCCGAAACACCGGAAGACGTGCTTACGCTCGTCAAGGGCGGTGTGCCTATAAAGAAGGTAAACATCGGCAACATGCACATGTCGGAAGGAAAGCGCCAAGTCGCCACCTCCGTCGCAGTTAACGACGAGGATGTCGCTGCGTTTAAAGAGCTGCAGGAATTGGGGGTGGAGTTGGAGATCAGGCGTGTTCCGAGCACGCCTGTTGAGGACACGAGCAAGCTCTTCTCGTAATCCTCGTGATCCACGTTGTCAGGAGTGAAACCCTGACATTCTGTACGTGAAATCCAAAGTGCGTACATACATTTTGAAAGGAGGAGCAAGATGGAATTCTCGATCATTCAGGTCGCCCTGGTCTTCGTTGTTACGTTCATCGCGGCAATCGACCAGTTTGACTTCCTCGAGTCTCTCTATCAGCCCATCGTCACCGGCGCCGTCATCGGTCTTATCCTTGGCGACCTCAACACCGGTCTTCTCGTGGGTGGTACCTATCAGCTCATGACGATCGGCAACATGCCGATCGGAGGCGCTCAGCCGCCTAACGCCGTCATTGGCGGCATCATGGCAGCCATTCTCGCTATCGCTACGGGCCTCGAGCCCAACGCGGCAGTCGGCCTTGCCATTCCGTTCGCTCTGCTTGGTCAGCTCGGCGTTACCCTGGTCTTCACGCTTATGTCCCCGCTTATGTCCACGGCCGATAACATGGCTCATAACGCGGACATCAAGGGCATCGAGCGCCTGAACTACTTCGCCATGGCTCTGCTCGGCCTGGTCTTCGCTGTCGTCGTCACCCTGTTCTTCATCGCTGGCGCTACCATCGGTCAGACCATTGCTTCCGCCATCCCGACTTGGCTGCAGACCGGTCTGTCCGCTGCAGGCGGCATGATGCGCTTCGTCGGCTTCGCCGTCCTGCTCAAGGTTATGATGAACCGCGATATGTGGGGCTTCTTCCTCATGGGCTTTGGCCTCGCGCTTATCACCGTTGCCAACGAATCTCTGGCAACCCCTGCTCTGCTCATCCTCGCTCTCATCGGCTTCGGCATCGCTTTCTGGGACTTCCAGCAGCAGACCGAGCTGAAGGGTGCAGCTGTTTCTGACGGAGGTGACTTCGAAGATGGCATCTAATGAGTATGTGATCCCGGAGCACTATGAGGATCTCACTCCTGCTCCGCAGCTCGACCAGAAGACCCTCAACAAGATGGCTTGGCGCTCCTGCTTCTTGCAGGCATCGTTCAACTACGAGCGTATGCAGGCCGCTGGCTGGCTCTACTCCATCATCCCAGGTCTGGAGAAGATCCACACCAACAAGAACGACCTCGCGGCTTCTATGAGCCACAACCTGGAGTTCTTCAACACCCACCCGTTCCTTGTCACCTTTGTTATGGGCATCGTGCTTTCGCTCGAACAGAACAAGGTTGACATCCCCACGATCCGCGCCGTCCGCGTCGCCGCAATGGGCCCGCTCGGTGGTATCGGTGACGCCCTGTTCTGGCTGACGCTCGTGCCTATCACGGCCGGCATCACTTCCAACATGGCCATCAACGGCAACGCTGCTGCGCCGATCATCTTCCTGGTGATCTTCAACGTCGTCCAGTTCGCTCTGCGCTTCTGGCTCATGAACTGGTCCTACAAGCTTGGCACCAGCGCTATTGACGCTCTGACCGCCAACATGCAGGCCTTCACGCGTGCCGCTTCCATCATGGGCGTCTTCGTCGTCGGTTGCCTGGTCGTCACCATGGGTGGCACCCAGATCAACCTCCAGATCCCCAACGGCACCACCCGTGGCCTCTCTCCTACTACCGTGATCGTCTCCGAGAAGGAGGCCGAGAACTTCACCGGTATGGAGGGCATCGATACCGAGACCGCTGAGGCCGGTACCATCGCCATGACCGATGAGGACGGCAACGCCCTCACTGCCACCGATGCCGACGGCAACGAGGTCAAGTGCGGCGTCGCCGATCTGGGTAACGGCATGGAGTCCGTGACCTACGCTACCGTTACCGAGGATCCGGTCAACTTTTCTGTTGCCGACACCCTCAACACCATCGTCCCGAAGCTCGTCCCGCTTATGCTTACGCTGCTGCTTTACTACATGTTCGCTAAGCACAGCTGGACCCCGACCAAGGGCATTCTGCTGCTCTTCGTCCTGGGCATCCTGGGCGCTGGCCCGCTTGGTCTCTGGCCGAGCATCTGGTAAGGCTCTAGCTTGAGGGGTGTGTCCCTACGCGGCTCACACCCCGACCCCTTAAGCCATGTGTATGTTAAAAGCCGCGTGCTCGAAAGAGCGCGCGGCTTTTGTTTTCTTGATGATTCGGGTGTTGCGGACTGATAATGCTTAACACCCTAGGTAGTTAGCCGAATTCGAGCAAAAGGGAGGATAGGATGGCGATCGGAGCGCGTAAGCAACCGCTGTACGATCAGCTGGTCGATATTCTGACCGAAAAGATTGACCATGAATATCGCGCCGGTGACATGATTCCTTCCGAGCGCGAACTTTCGGAGCGCTATGGTCTCTCGCGCACTACGGTACGCCTGGCTCTGCAGGAACTGGAGCGTTTAGGACTGGTGGTTCGGCAGCACGGTCGCGGTACCTTTGTGACCGACCGTTCGGCAAAGGCAACCAATCTTATGCAGTCTTACAGCTTTACCGAGCAGATGCGCGCGATGGGTCGCGACCCCGAGACCACGATTCTCGAGTTTTGCGAGATGGAGGCCGATAAGAATCTGGCCGAGCATATGGGATTGCGTATCGGTGATCGCATTTTTAAGCTCAAGCGCCTTCGTTCTGCCGACAACATGCCCATGATGGTCGAACGCAGTTATCTACCGGTTCGTCAATTTCTGTCCCTAAAGCGACCGCTGCTGGAACGCAAGCCGCTTTACGATGTGATTGAGCAAGACTTTCAGCAAAAAATACGCGTGGCCGAAGAGGAGTTCTATGCGAGCATAGCCCGTCCCACCGATGCCCACCTTTTGGAAATCGTCGAGGGCTCGCCTGTGCTCGATTTGGTTAGGACTACGTATAACGAGTCAAACGAGGTTGTGGAGTATACGCTCTCGGTTGCTCGTGCCGATCAGTTTAAATACAAGGTTTACCACCAGCGTAGCGACTAGTGTTCGCACCGTTTCCATATGATGATTCTTTGTATTTAACTGGTTACTACCAGATAACCAACCGAAGTGTATAATTGCACGTCAGAGGATTGCTTCTAGAGAGAGGTATTAGAAATGTTCGAGAAGAGTGTCGAGGAGCTTACCGAGCTCGGCGCCCAGATCACCACGGCCGAGATTGCTCAGCAGCCCGAGCTTTGGCGTGATACGCTCAACATCTATCGCGAGAACAAGGAGGCCATCGAGGCCTTTCTGGCCGAGGCTCGCGCTATGGGCGAGGGTCGTCTGTCCGTTGTCTTCACCGGTGCCGGTACGTCCGACTACGTTGGCGATACCTGCGCCCCGTACCTGCGTCACGCTGGCAACACTGATCTCTACGACTTTAAGCCCATCGCCACGACCGACATCGTGAGCGCCCCGCGCGACTTCCTGCGCGCCGAGGATCCCACGCTCGTGGTTTCCTTTGCCCGCTCTGGCAACAGCCCCGAGAGCCTTGCCGCCGTTGCCGTTGCCAAGGAGCTCGTCCACAACGTTAAGTTCCTCAACATCACCTGCGCTCCCGAGGGCAAGCTCGCCGTCGAGTCTGCCGATGATCCCAACGCGCTGACGCTGCTCATTCCGCGCGCCAACGACAAGGGCTTCGCCATGACCGGTTCTTACACCTGCATGACCCTGCTCTCCACCCTTATCTTTGACGAGGCTTCCGATGAGCAGAAGGCTGAATGGGTCGAGACCATCGCCAAGATGGGCGAGGAGGTCATCTCCCGTGAGCCTGAGATCGCCGATTACCTGGCTGGCGACTTCAACCGCGTGACCTACTTGGGTTCTGGCTCCTTCGGTGGCCTTGCCCAGGAGAGCCAGCTCAAGATCCTCGAGCTCGCTCACGGTCTGGTCGCTACTTCCTACGACACCTCCATGGGCTATCGTCACGGACCTAAGTCCTTTGTCGACGATAAGACACTCGTCTTCGTGTTCGTCAACAATGACGCCTACACCCGTCAGTACGACATCGACATCCTCAACGAGATCGGTGGCGACGAGATCGCTCAGCACACCATCGCCGTTCAGCAGGAAGGTGCCACCGTCTATGAGGGCGAGTCCTTCACCTTTAAGGGCTACGAGGCACTTCCCGAGGGCTACCTTGCTCTGCCGTTCGTGATGTTTGCCCAGGCTATCAGCCTGCTCAACTCCGTGCGCGTGGGCAACACGCCCGATACGCCGAGCCCCACCGGCACGGTCAACCGCGTGGTTAAGGGCGTGACGATTCACCCCTTCACCGCTTAATCGCGTCCCCCTGTAAGGGCGCCCGTCCGCTCATAACGGCGGGCGGGCGCTTTTTGTTTTACGTGAGCTGGGTATAAGCATCACCACAGTCAACTGCTTTAGAAGCAAGGAGTGCATATGAGCACGTACGCAATTAAGGCTGACAAGTTCTTCTTGCCGGCAGGCCCGCAACTGGGCGGCTATCTTATGGTCGAGGATGGCGTCTTTGGCGCCTGGCAGGCCGACGAGCCCTCTTGCGAGATCAAGGACTACACGGGATCGTGGATCGCACCGGGTATGGTCGATACTCACATCCATGGCTTCTACAACCACTCAACTACCGATAACGATCCCGAGGGCATCGATATCAGCTCGACCGAGCTCGCCCGTCGCGGCACCACCAGCTGGCTGCCCACGACGTTCACCGATGGCGTCGAGCAGATCAAGGACGCCTGCGCCGCCATCGCTCAGGCGGACGAGGGTCGCGGCCCCGACTTCTGCGGTGCTCGCATTCAGGGCATCTACCTGGAGGGCCCCTTCTTTACCATGAAGCACGTGGGCGCGCAGAACCCCGCTTACCTGATCGATCCCTCCGAGGAGGTCTTCGATCAGTGGCAGGAGGCTGCGGGTGGTCGCATCGTCAAGAGCGCCATGGCGGCCGAGCGCGACGGTGCCGCTGCTTATGCGGCCGCTCTGAACGCCAAGGGTGTGGTGACCAGCATCGGTCACTCCGACGCCACCTACGATGAGTGCATCGCCGCCATCAACGCCGGTGCCAGCTGCTTTACGCATACCTATAACGGTCAGCGCGGGCTGCATCACCGTGAGCCCGGTGTCGTGGGCGCTGCCATGTCCACGCCCGAGACCTACGCCGAGATCATCTGTGACGGCAAGCACGTTAACCCTGCCGCCATCAAGGCGCTGCTGCAGGCAAAGGGCTGGCAACACACGGTGCTCATCACTGACTGCCTGGGCTGCGGCGGCATGCCCGAGGGCAGCTACACCAGTGGTGGCATGGACGTCATCATGAAGGACAACCTGTGCTGGCAAGAGCATTGCCGGCTCGGTGCTCACGCTTGCCCAGGGCGTCAAGAACATCGTCGACTGGGGCATCGCCAGCGCCGATATCGCCATTCGCATGGCAACCGAGGTGCCGGCACGCTCCGCGCACATCGAGGATAAGTGCGGCAGCATCATGCCGGGTCGCGACGCCGACTTTGTCGTGTTCGACCATGAGCTCACCCTCGTCGAGACGTATGTTGGCGGTCAGAGCGTCGGCAACGCCTTTACCGAGTAGCGATAGAAAAAGACGGCGGGCCCGAATCTGCTCGGACCCGCCGTATGGGTTAAACGCTCAAAAGCACCTTCACAGTTACAGCTTGTTAGCGATCTTCTTTGCCGTGCGCTTGACGCCGGCCACCAGGCCTCCTGCAGGATGCTCCTTCTCGTATGCTAGACGCTTCTCGCGCTTGGCGTACTCTTCGACGATGATGTCGCCATACTCGTCTTCGATCTTGTCGAAGAAGTCGACGGCGCCCTTAATTTCCTCAGCGGTCGGGTGTCCCTTTTGGACACCGCCGGCGAGTTTGAACGGCCCCCACGTATCAAAGCCGGGGCAGCCGTAGACACCCATAAAGATGGCCTGCCTCATGCGGCAGATGCCATCGATATCCTTGCCGTACCACTTGTTTTTGCCACCGTAGGTCATAAGGCCAAACACCTTGTCCTGCGGCTGCAGCACGTTCGTGAGCACGCGTGCCATGTCCTTGTCGATCTCGGAGTAATAGATGCCCGTGGCGACACCGATCAGATGATATTCGTGCAGGTCTGGGTACTCGTTTTTACCGAGTGACTTCACATCGAGGGTATCGATTTCGGGGTGCGCCTCGACGATGGCGTCCACGAGCTTTTTCGTATTGCCATGATGGCGCGAGGCGTAGAGGATGATGGTTCGCATAAGAAGGCCTTTCAGCTGTAATTGCATCAATGTATGTATGGTACCCCGTTGCATGGCTAGGATACCGGACGCATCGATGAGCGTGCGGGTTTGTCCTTTGGTTAGGGCCGAGACGGGTACTTGCGAGCAAAAAGCAGTTGTTCGAAAGGATGGGCAATGGAATACGCTCTCTCCAACGATTCGATTTCTATTAAGGTGTCCACGGCTGGTGGTTCGTTTACCTCGATCGAGGCCGGAGGTCGCGAGTATCTGTGGCAGGGCGATCCCGCCGTGTGGTCCGGCCAGGCACCGATTTGCTTTCCGATTTGCGGAGGCTTGCGCGACAACAGCGCCATGACGTTTGCCGGGCATCATGTAAAGCTCGGTCGCCACGGGTTTGCGCGCAAACAGGAGTGGAAGCTGCTGAGCCAGAGCGAGAACGAGCTGGCGATGTGCCTGGCTTCGGAGGATAACGCCGCGCTGCTGAGCGATTATCCGTACCCGTTTAAGCTTGTCGCTCGTTATACGCTCGAGGACGCTGCTGTACGCGTCTCCTATGAGGTGACCAACGAGGGAACCGAGGACATGCCGTTCTTTATCGGCGGTCATCCCGGCTTTAGGTGTCCGCTCGATGAGGGCGAGGCCTATACGGACTACGAGCTGCGCTTTGAGAAGGACGAGGCTGCTGAGCTTTGCACTGCCGTCCCCTCGACTGGCTTGATTGACGTGACCAATCGCTCCAAGAACCCCATGGTGGGAAAGACGCTGCCTCTGTCACATGAGCTCTTCGATTTTGCGGAGACCATCTTTGACGTGCTCGAGAGCTGTCAGGTCACGCTTTCCAAAAAGGGCGAGGACAAGGGTGTCCGCCTGAGCTTTGAGGGCTTCCCATATCTCATTGTGTGGAGCAAGCCCGAGGGCGATTTTGTGGCGGTTGAGCCCTGGGGCGGCCTTTCGACCTGCTCCGATGAGGACGACGTGCTTGAGCATAAGCGCGGCTGCCTTGTCGCCAAGCCCAAGGAGACCGTCGTCCGCTCGTTCACGATTGAGATTCTGTAATTCCGTTTTGTCGACTCGTATCGCGAGGCACAAGGAGCCTGCGAGATAAGGAGCTAAAAATGATCCTCACCGTTACGATGAACCCGTCTGTCGATACGCGCTATCAGCTCGATGAGCTCGTTATCGACGACGTTAACCGTGTGACGCCCGAAAAGACCGCCGGCGGCAAGGGCCTCAACGTGGCCCGAGTGCTGGGTCAGCTGGGCGACGACGTTGTGGCAACCGGTCTGCTCGGCGGCCACATGGGCGCTTACATGGCCGAGCTCATGGACGCCAACGGCATTAAGAATGATTTTGTACCCATCAAGGGCGAGACTCGTATTTGCCTCAACATCCTCCACGCTGGCAACCAGACCGAGCTGCTCGAGAGCGGCCCGACGATTGCCCCCGAGGAGCTCGATGCCTTTACCGCCAAGTTTACCGAGCTTGCGGGCAAGGCCGATGTCGTCACTATTTCGGGTTCGCTGCCCCGCGGTGTCGAGGCAGACTACTATGCCAAGATCACGGGCATTGCCGAGAACGCCGGCGCCAAGGTGCTGCTCGATACCTCGGGCGCTTCGCTCGAGGCCGCCCTTAAGTCCGAAATTAAGCCCGAGCTGGTCAAGCCTAACCTGACCGAGATCAACGGCCTTCTGGGCACGAGCTTTACCACCGACGATGTGGACGAGCTCCGTGCCGCGCTCGCCTCTGACGCCCGTTTCTCCGATATCCCCTGGGTCGTCGTATCCATGGGCGCTGCCGGCTCCGTTGGCTTCCACAATGGCCGTGCGTTCCGCGCAAAGACGCCCGATATCCCTGCCGTTAACGCCACGGGCTCTGGTGACTCCACTATCGCAGGCTTCGCACATGCCATCGCTGCTGGCGCAGACGACGAGACGGTGCTGCGTACCGCCAACACCTGCGGCAAGCTCAACGCCATGGATCCCATGACCGGCCATCTGGTCATGGACCGTTGGGACGAGGTCTACAACGGCGTTGTTGTGACTGAGCTGTAAGAGTTTGGGCGACGGCTCCGGCATCGCTTGCTAGCTCGTGTTGACGACAAGTGCGGTAGCATTATGCCGGGGCGCGACGCCGACTTTGTCGTGTTCAATCCCGACCTTACCCTGGTCGAGACGTATGTGGGTGGCAATAGCGTCGGCAACGCGTTTATCGAGTAGCCGCCAAAGGAACGATCCGAGAGGGGATTTAGATGATTTACGGTGCACTGGGCGATATCGAGGAGTACCGCGGAATGCTCAAGGGCCTCGACGTGCTGATCGATTGGCTCGAGGAGAACGACCCGGCGGAGCTCGAGGTCGGCAGCCATCCGATTCTGGGCGACAAGGTCTTTGCGAACGTCATGGCTCCCACGACGCGTCCCGAGGCCGAGGCCCACTACGAGACGCATCAGCGCTATCACGACCTGCAGATCGACATTGAGGGTCGCGAGGCCTTTAAGGTTGCCACGGGCAGTCTGACGCTGGTCCAGGAGTTTGACGAGAAGGACGACTACGATCTGGTCGATTCCGACGCTTCGATCGCCGGCGATCTTGCTGACGACAAGTTTGCGCTGTTTGTTGCCGGCGAGCCTCATATGCCCACGCTCGAGTTCTCGGGCGATGGCGCGCAGCCGGTCAAGAAGATCTGCTTTAAGCTGCTTGCAGATGCTTACTGGGAGGAGTAGCACGCTGCTCGGCTGAGCTGTTCGTCTGATGGCGTGATTCCCCTAGGGATATCACGCTAGGACCCCGCCAAACGTGTTTCCCTAGGGGAATCACGTTTGGCGGGGTTTTCTGTTTTTGAATAGGGAAGCTGTTTATTTGCGAAGAACATCGGCTAGCCGCAGGATTGAAATCATCGACCGATAAGTGAGTTCCACCTTTTCGCCCGCAAGCAGTCGTTTCGAGCCAATCTCATCTAGCCCCACAAGCCGAGAAAACAGCGGGCCGCTCATCGTGCCCTCGTCAATTGACTCCCTTATGGTCTTCAAAACGTCCGTATCATGAAGCGATGCCGAGCTGTAGGGGGCAACACGAGCGGAACTCTCAATTAACGACGAGACAAAAGGATGGAGATGCTTTGGACATAGTCCATCAAACACCACATCCCCATTGTCGTTCGAGCCGACCAGGCGCCAAGTATAATGATCGACCCAGTCATCTCCGTCATATATGGCGTCCATGAGCAACTTCCCGTCTAGAGAGAGAAATCTATTTGGACATCGGGGCGCAAGACCGCAATCCATATCGGGCCTGCAGCAGCTCCAACCCAACGCACCACATAGGTTCCCTTTCGTACATGTGTATCAATCTGCCCCGAAATGCCGGTGAATGCAATTCCAGACCCGTTTGTCGGATAGCAATCGACGTATTTTTGTTTTCCGCTCACAACCTTGTATAGATATATCGTTCCAGCAAAAGAGAAGGTATCGTGGCTATTTTAAATCTATATGGCCAATTCGAGCCCTCACCATGGCAATTGTTGCAGCTGGGTTTCTTTTCATTAAAATTTCACTTTGGTAAATCCCCGCCCCCTAAGCATTAAATCCGAAGTCCACCGAGTGGGCGAATCGGCAACAAAAAAGCCGCCCGAAGGCGGCTATCTTGTGCAATGGAGCCAGCGACCGGGCTCGAACCGGTGACCCCCGCTTTACGAGAGCGGTGCTCTACCAACTGAGCTACGCTGGCGGCCATGTGGTGACGCAACTGAGGCGTCAACGGCAGTCTATGATACGGGACATCGCACATCCGCGCAAGTGTTCTGACGGCTTTTCTCACTTTAAATGCACTAATATTGGAGACGTGATGTCAGCGGCGTCCATTTGGCGCTTGACCTGCTATTGAGCTGGTGGCCGACGTCCCGCTCATATGGGTCTCAAACAGAATGGGGCAGCCATGGCTCATCCCAAGATCCTTCTCACGCGTATCGACGACCGTTTCATTTACGGGCAAGACGTTGAGCTGTGGAACGAAGCCGTGGGTTCCAACCTAGTCCTAATCGTTAACGATGAGATCGCGGCGGATTCGCGCCAATGGGCACCCATGAGAGTGGCGGCGCCAGAAGGCGTCTGGACAAGGTTTTTCTCGGTGCAAAGGACTACCGACATCATTCATACCGCAACGCCGCGTCAATGGATTCTGGTCATGGTGGCCTCACCTGCCGATGCACTCGCGCTGGTTAAGGGTGGTGTGCCGATCACCAAGATCAGCATTGGCCATATGCAGGCAGGGGAGGGCAAGCGTCCCGCAACGCCCGCCGTTGCCGTAGACGAGGCAGACGTCGCCGCCTTCAAAGAGCTGCAAGAACTCGGCATAGAGCTAGAAATCCGCTCCCTCCCCAGCTCCAATCCCGACCCCATTCAACTAGTCGTTGGGGACACCCTTGGCACTTGGGGACGTTCCTTTTAATATGAGCAGGACATTGTCAAGAGGCAAAATCGGGCCTG
>UQUX01000013.1 GCA_900544425.1 uncultured Collinsella sp. | reverse complement strand
TGTCGTTCACGTAGGCGCACACGGCGTTGACGGCGTCGCTCTTACCCGTAAGGAACTCGAGGGTGTCCTTGAAGCCCTGGGCGAGAAGGGAATGGCTCGCCACAACTATCTTTCTCATTGATTCACCAATCTCTTGGGTCGAAGCTAAGCGAGGATGCCAGCGGCGGAGGCGACCATCGCGAGGACGATCACCACGAGGATGAGGACCGTCATGCTCGCGTTCTTCTTGGTAAGAAGGTAATACGCGCTTCCCGTGATGGCGGCGGGGATCATGGCAGGCAGGATCTTGTCGAGCAGCGGCTGAATCTCCATCGAGACGTCGCCGAAGCTGAAGCTAATCGGGCAGGTGACGCCGATGACCGAGGCGATGAGGCAGCCGACCACGGTGAGGCCGAGCACGGAGGCGGCGGCAGTGAGGTTGGGAAGCTTCTCGCTGAAGTCGGTGACGAGCTTCACGCCCTGCTTGTAGCCGAACTCGAGGGCGTGCATGCGGACCCAGAAGATGGCCAGGATGAGCGCGAACCAGATGCCGGCTCCCACGGGGTTGCCCTCGATGGCCATGTAGGCGGCGATGGAGCCCATGATGGTCGGGATCATGGTCATGAGCAGGGAGTCGCCGACGCCGGCGAGCGGTCCCATGGTGCCGATCTTCAGGTCTTGGACGGCGTCCGCCGCCGCTAGGCCGTCGCGTTCCTCCATGGCCACGCAGGCGCCAAGGATGATGGCGGCGAGCCAAGGCTGGGTATTGTAGTAGCGGAAGTGGTTGTTGAGCGCTTGCTTATAGTCCTCGTCGTTCGTGTAGATCTTCCTCAGGACCGGCGAGAGGGCGTAGGCGACTGAGGCGCCCTGCTGGGTCTGGTAGTTGAAGGTGCACACGCTCATGAGCCAGCGCCAGTTCGCGTTGCGCAGATCCTTCTTGGTGACCTTGTAGCCGGAGGGCTTGCCCTCGGCGACGGCGGTGATGTTCTCGTTTTCCATGGTTACTCATCCTCTCCGATGAAGGCGTCTGCGGAAGCGTGGGCGGCGAGCTCGGTGTCCCTCTCGGCACGCTGGTAGAACGCGATCGCGAGGGCAACGCCGACGATGGCGGCGCCGATGATGGGCACGTTCAGGAAGGCCGAGAGGAAGAAGCCGACGAGCAGGTACTGGAAGTACTTGCCGGTGGGCATGTAGCGGAGCAGCATGGCGATACCGATGGCCGGGAGCATCTTGCCGGCGAGGGTGAGGCCGGAGAGGAACCACTGAGGCATGACCTCGAGGAGCCAGTTGACGGCGGGCTGGCCGAGCGTCACGGAGACAAAGACGGGCAGGGCGGCGCACAGGCCGAAGAGCGCGGGGCAGACCCACAGGATGGCGTTCATCTGATTGAACTTACCCTCGTTGCAGAACTTCTGGGACTTCTCGACGACGAAGCCGTTGAGGATCTTGACGATGACGTCGAGCTGGATGCCGAGCATGCCGACCGGCAGGCCGATGGCGAGGCCCGTGTCCGCGCCCAGGGTCACGCCGTAGGCGGTGGCGATGATGGCCATCGTGCCGTAGTCGGGAATCGACGAGCCGCCGAAGCCCGCGACGCCGAGCTGCATGAGCTGGATGGTGCCGCCGATGACGAGGCCGGTCTGCCAGTCGCCCATGACGACGCCGGTGATAAGGCCCCAGAAGACGGCATAGTTGACGAAGAACATCGGGATGCCGTAGTAGTCCACGTGCTTGATGAAGGCCAGCAGGGTCAAAAGGACGACCTGCAGGATAGTGAAGTTGACCATGATCCCTCCTTAGATGAGGTCGGCGACGGAGACGGGCTTGTCGGCGGGCACGAACTGTGCCGTCACCTTGACGCCGCGGGCGATGAGCGCCTTGTAGCTCTGGACGTTCTCGGCGGAGGCATAGGCGCGCTGGGTGAGCTGGACGCCGCCCTCCTTGACGAGCGAGCCGCCGACGATCAGCGACGGGAGCTCGATGCCCGACTCGACCAGGTGAAGGATCGTCTCGGGCTCCTTGGCGATGACAAAGACCTTCTCGCGGTCGTACTTGCCCGCCGCGAAGTTCTTGAGCGCGGTCTGCTCGGAGATGATCGAGACGGCCATGCCCGCGGGGCGCGCCATCCTCATAGTAGACTTCAGGACCTCGTCGCCGGCGACCTTGTCGTCGATGACCATGACTCGGGTCGCGCCCGACACCGGGGCCCACTGCGTCACGATGATGCCGTGAAGCAGGCGATTGTCGATTCGTGCCATAACAACACTCATGTTTGCTCCTATCAAATGAAGTTTTACGTTCGGTACTGCCTCGGCGCTATCCGGATTCGCGCCGGGCAAGGGGTTATCGGATTATTGAGGACGCGCAGTCAGCTTGCGGCGGCGCGGGGAAGGTCACTCGTCGAGCAGGAGGTCCGAGGAGCCGAGGCGCTCTTCTCGCGCCGGGGCGGCGCTCACGCTTATGTAGTCGAAGACATATGCGATCTCGCTTACGGGAACCTCTACGCGATAGCGCGTCGAGATGCTCGAGAAGCTCTGCCTGAAGGACTCGATGAAATCGGCACGCTCCTCCTCGAAGCGGTCCTGACCAACGTAGGTCTCAATGGGGTTTCTGGTAACAAGGCGCTCGACGAGACAGCAGAGGTGGACGTAGAGCCCAATGATGGCGTTGCTGCCGATCTTCTCGCCTGTCCTGCGCTGAAGCTCGTGCACGGCGCTCTCGATCTCGTGGAATAGCCGCTCCGGGTCGAGGATGGTGATGGAGCGGATGACGTTCTGCAGCGTCATGTTCGAGAGCAGCTTCTCGTGGAAAGAAGAGAGCTCGGAAGCGTCAAGCCACCTGCCGAACACGGCATCAACCTTAGAGGCGGACGCCGTCGACATGATGTCCTCGAGGGCGACGAAGGGGACGGAGGCGACCCCGGGGTCTCCCGTGCCGATGACGGCGCAGACGCGGTGCTCGGAGAAAACGGCGTCATTCGACCCGTTCGCGACGAGCTGCTTGAAGGGCCTCGTGAGCAGGCGCGCGCCTATGGTGCGCGGGAGGCTCTGCGAGACGAGCTGGCGTATCCTCTCCGCGGCGTCGACCCCGGACTCGGAGCAGAAGACGATGGCGTCCTCACGGTTGATGCGCTCGATCACCTTGCAGTGCGTCACGCACGCGGCGGTCGCATCGCCAAGAACCTCGGCGATGGACTTGCCGCCGAGCAGCCCGACCCCGATCTCGAGCGCAAGACCGGTAGAGACGTTGTTCACCACGCCGATAGTGGAGTCGGTAACGTTCTCGAGGGCCTTATAGGCCTCCTCCAAGGAGCCCATGTCGACGAGGAACACGACCCCGGTGCAGTAGGAATGGCGGTCGACGAGGCGCTGGAGCGGACCGACGATGTCCTTCAGCTGCTGGTCGTAGGGCATGTCGACAGCCTCGTACACATGCATGCCGAGCATACGGTTCGCCGCGTCGGCGATGCTCGTCGCCGTTGAGTAGCCGTGGGACAAGATGACGCAGAGCGTCCGAAGGGCCTTCGCATCGCGAGACTCCGATGCGACGCACAGCGTCAGAAGCGTCTTCGTGAAGTGATCGAGCGAGATTCCCAGCGCCCCTTCCACGTCTGCGGCGACCTGATCGGAGACGCTCGAGGCAAACGGTAATTCGGAGGTCACGGCACCGAGGAGATGGGAGATTTGCTCCGCACAGGCAGACTTTCGCTTAGCCAGGCCGATGCCCGGCCACAACTGCAGGCAAATCTCCTGGGCCAGTAGAAAAGCGACCTTCCTCGAAAGCTCGATGCCATAAGAAGAGCCTGCGTCGGCAAGGACCGCGCCCACGATGCGCTCGAAGGCGCGCGACCTCGAGGAGGTAACGCCGCGGCCGAAGATCAAGTGATCCTCAACGCCGCGCACAGCGGAGACAGCTTGCGAGACGAGCTCGGAGACAGAGAGCCCCCCGGCGCAGAATCGCTCATCGAGAGAGCACAGGGCATCGAGCGCCTGCTCGACCGGCCCTGTGCTCTCGGCGGCATCCAGGGACGCGTCGATCAGAACGCCATCGTCGGGCTGTTGATCGATCTGCGCGGAGGAGAGGAGCCCGCTGGGAAGAAGATACGGGCGAACGACGACGTAGTCGCCCTCGCGATTGAGGAACGCTTTGGCGCAGCAATTCGTCACGCAGGCGCGCAAGCCGGCGATGTTATCGGAAAAGTCCGCGTTCACGAGGCAACGGTATGCGCCGCGGCTGATCTTCACATCAGAACCGATTCGGCACCCCTCGCTGCGCAGGAAGCTCAAGATGAGATCCTCGCGCTCCTCGGGGGTCCGCTCCTTGAGTGAGGGGACGCGGGCACAGATGGGCATTTTGCTGTAGGCCGAGGAAACCTTCAGGTCATCGGCGGAAAGCGTCGTCGAAAGAACGAGGCGAGCGCGCGGCGCATCCTGGGAGGCATCGAGCCCGAGGGCCGTCGCAAGGCAGTGCTCCATCGCAGAGGGAGAGAGTGCCTCGATGCCGTTGACAAAAACCACACCCCCGCGCGATTTCGCGATCGACTCGTCAAGAAGCCCGTTGAACGAGGCGGCGTCCGGGACCCCGGCGCAGTCGATGCGCACATAGGAGGAGTCGCGGGACAGCAAGCCCTGGTTCTTGCCGTACTCGTACACAAGGCGAGAAAGGAAAGACTTACCGACACCCACGCCGCCGCTCAAGAGGATGGGTAGGCCAAACGGAGGGTACTGAACCGCAGCCTTGCACTGCTCGACAACGGAGCTGAGGCTCAGGTCGAAGCCCACGGCACGCGCGAAGTCACGGTGATCGGCGATTCCCGTCGCCTGGATGAGGTCGGCGAGCGAGGCGTACTCGCTTGCAGAGAGCTTTACCTGAAAACGCTTCTGGAACGCGCGGCGATGAAAATAACGGACAGGCCTGCCCGCCACCTTAACCACAAGGCCGGCGCGAACAAGGTCGTTGAGGTACTGGCTCGCCAGGCTCCTGGAGATGATGAGCGTCTCGGCGATGTCGGAGGTGGACAGACGGGCAAGGTCGTCGAGCGAGACGGCAGAGGTGAGGGCCTCGAGATGCTCGAGAATCCTGTCCCTCATGTCGACGGGCTTCTTTGCCAAGCTGTCCTGTGCGGTCTTGTCCATGACTTCTTACCTCCTTGTACAAGGAGTATAAGGGGAACACAGAGAACGGAAGGGGGCGCGTGGGGGAATCAACAGCCCCGAGGAGAAGTTCACCACTTGAGGGGCAGAAAACAACGGCCATTGAACATTCAGGGCCGACGCTCAACACTTCGGCTCGACACTTCGCTTTGGAAAGGGCCCTGCGCGCCGGGGTCCCAACATAAAGAAGGGCCCCGGCGCGCAGGGCCTAAAGCTTAACCATGCGCGCGGCGAAGCGGGCGCAGTCGCAGGCGGCCTTCTTCTCGAAGGTGTTGTAGTCGACGACCTGGCCCTCGGCGCAGGGCTTGTCGCTGATGGCGCGCACGACGACGAGGGGCCCGCCGTTGAGATAGGCGGCCTGCACGATGGTGCAGCCCTCCATCTCGCAGCACAGGTCGCCGAAGGTCGCGAGGATGCGCTCCTTCTGTTCCGCGGGCGAGACGACTCGGTGGGCAAGGTCCTCTCAAAAGGGGTCGTCCGACGCCGCAAGGCCTCGATGACCGACTACCGCCTCGAGCAAGTGGCGGATTACCTCTACACTATCGAACTTGCCTTGGTCAAGTACGAGGCCAAGGAGAACGGTGAGACGTACAACAAGTTCTTCGGAGGTATAGGCTCTTTCAAGAGGAACTGGCTCAAGCAAGCCCGCAGCAAGCGGATATAGGTGGTTCCGCAGTCTCGCAGGGAGCGGTCGTCTCTCCTCCGGCCAGGGCCCCAAGCGACACGCTTCGAGCAGCGATAGCGAAACGCAAGCAACGGCGTCGCGGGCGCCTCGTGCGCCATAGTGTCCATGTGGTCATCTCCTATCGTCTCAGCGTGGTAGCTGAAGATTCTAGGCGCTGGCCACACCCCTTTTCCGGGGCGCCAACACCAACGTTTAGCACACAAGGAGTTTGACGAGATGGCTCAGCAAGTATTGAATCTATCCGCCCATGCAGCCACGTCGAATAACTCCAGATTGGGGTAACTGACCGTTTCGCCCGTTTCTTTAAGACAGGCCTCCGCGGCGTTGCACAGCGAGCTCGCGAGCGACGCCGCATCAACGCGGAACGTCACGCTCTTAGTCGCACGCATCCCGCTCTTGGGCGACGGCCAGGAAGAGCAGAGGGCGTTGCACCCGTGGAGGACAAGCTCGAACTTGTAGTCGTAGTCGAAGCTCTCGTCTTTCTCGGGAGCATCGACCGACACATCGTAGTCGCCTGAATGCAACAGGGAGCACCGGAGCTTCCAGCACATCTTCCCATTAAAGATTTGACCTGGAATCGTTTCACCTTCGTTCGAGGGGTCTCCCGAAAACAGGAAGTCGTTTGCCGCCCAGTCATCAAACCACTTCACATACTGCCGCCCCGCCGCTCTCTTCCCGTTATGAAGGACGAGATTGGGATAAAGAAGCTGCCCCATGGCGTCGGGAATGGTAAGGGAAGACATAAGGGCTGGGATAAGGCAGTCTTTCTCAACCGCATTTCTAATCGATTCGACGAGTAGCTTCATTTTGATGCCTCAAAAAGTCTATGCGGTCTTATGCGAAGAAACGGCCGATCGGCCATGAGCCGAGCGTCGTTCGTGCCTCTTCGTCAAGTGACGCTCTGAGCGCAGAGGCCATGTCCGAGTCTCCGCGCAAGGCTGCTGCGCATGCTTTCGACAGCGCACTATCTGAATTCAGCTGGATTGCCATTAACTCAGATTTCTCCTCGCTAGTAAGATCTCGCTTTCGAGCGGCAATTTGATATCGATTTATCAGGGTTGCCTCTCGATCCGCAAAAGCTTCCAGGGCGTCTACGGTCATCTCGCAGCATTTCAGCAACTCTTCCTTACAGCACGCATCTTGATCGTAGGCTGATAGCATTTCAAGCATCTTGTCGTTGACGTAGGCAGAGCTAACTTCGGTGACTGGATACTGCTTCAACGTAGCGGCAAACACCTCGGCATCGATATTGGCAAGCCTCATATAGTCCTGCATCGTTTGGACGAACAGAGGCGCGACGACTACGGGGGCATCCCCCTCGCCCCGGAAGAACACCGAGACCGTCAGGTCATCCAGTCGAAGCCCATCGACCATTCGGTACATATCTTCAGATACTTGGTAAAACACGAGCTTAATCGGATGGTTCCCCAGATTGATATATCCGAATCCGTTTTGCCGATCCTTGTAGTGGAGGGGTGCGTTCTCAACCAATCCCTTGTAAATTGTCTCGATGTTTCTTAAATCCTGAGTGGTCAACGCACTGATGTCGAGCTCTGGCTTGTAATGAAGAGCGTCGACAACCCGCTTGATAATCTCCAGCGACTGCAATCGACTCTCAAGGGCGTCGAGGTCGCCTCCGCTCAACTTGCACCCGCGAGCAAAGCCGCTTCCGTCTATGGAAAGCGTACCGGTTTGCATCAATGCGCGCATGAGGGCCAACTCTTCCATGCGCTCGACAAGAGTTCCGGTCTCGCTGAGGGTGATTGTGTTGGTGGAGAGGCATATGTCGAAACCCCTGAAGAAAACGTGCTCGCCATTCTCATTTTCTCCGGCCATGACCACCGCATTTAGGGAAACATCACCAGAGCTGACGTCATGCCGAGACCCAATCGCGACGCCAACTATGTTTTCAAGCTTATTCAAGGGATACAGCTCTCCCCAGGGGCTCTTCCCGTAGATATACAGCCCGTTCCTGTATGGAGCCAAGCTTGCGGGCGACTCGCCCTCGAGCAGCTCGATTCCAAACTCGCACTCATCAAAGCAAAGGCCGGCGTCCTTAAATTCCTCGATTGTCTTGGGGGCGATGCCAGCGACTGCTCGCTGCTTTGCTCTGTCCTTGACCGCCCTTCTGACAAGCCGCGTCAATTCCGCCGCGTCTGATGGAAGCCGGTCGAAACGCAAAGAGATGCGCTCTTGTTGCTCCGGAATATCGGCCAGGATCTTCTTTAGGTCATAGGGAAGCAAAAGTCTGTAGAAAACCTCCGCTGAACGAGCCTCGCTCCCACAGTAGACGTAAAAATAGATGCAGCCTCCAGCAATGTTGAGATAGTGCCTGAGGTCTGAAACTCGAACTTGCCGCTTAGGTCGGTCCGATTTTCTTTTCGAAGTGGTCCCCTTGACCTGAAGCGGCAACTGGCCTTCAACGGTCTCAATCGTGAAGGAAGAAGACGAGTAGACTTGCAGGTGCCCGTCGGTGCATTCGGTCTTGTCGTTCTCATCTATATACGCATAGACGCAAGCGACATCGCCGAAAGCCTGCTTGACAGCATTGACCACGTTCTGCTCGATTTTGCGATTGTCCAAGCTTCTCCTTACTGTTTTAGATCGTCAGCAAACCGATGTCAGGCATGTTTCTCACTTGACCTAACTGCCTCGCGATGAATCGCATGGCCCTAGAGGAAAAAGTCCCTCGCGCTCACGATGCGGATGCCGTCGATATCCGTGTCGTAGGAACCCTGCCTCACGACCACGATCTTCTCGTGGTTGTCTCGTATCGACTTCAGAGGGGCGATCTCTCGCTCCCTGGTCTCGCTTGCGAACATCTCGTCAGTCGCCTGCACGTAGAGCACGCGCCCGTCCTTCGTCGCAACGAAGTCGACTTCCTTGCCATAGAGCTTGCCCACATGCACGCTCCATCCTTCGTAGAGCAGCTGGAGATACACGGCGTTCTCGAACAGACGGCCAGTATCCGTGACCCTATAGCCGGCCATCCAGGTCCTGAAGCCGGTGTCGACGATGTACTCCTTTGGGTTCGTCTTGAGGAGCGCCTTGCCGTGCAAATCGTAACGCGTGGCACGATAGAACAGGAAGGCCTCCTCAAGCGCACCCACATACGAGGAAACGGTCTTGTTCGTGGTCTTCGGCCCCGCAGAAGTTAACGCGCCGGCGATTCGACTCGACGAGCACTCGTTGCCGATGTTGTCCGCCAGGAATTCGGCCACATGGCGCAGCAGGGAAGGGTCAGTCACCGCACTTTTGCCCTTCCCGCGCTCACGGTTGACAATATCACGCACGGCGATGGCTTCGTAGACGCCGGACATGTACGCCGAGTGCTGCGCCTGGGTCGTCGAGAGGGATGCGATGGCTGGCATGCCCCCGTACTCAAGGTAACGAGTAAGCATGTCGTCGAAGAGAACGGGATCCCCCTCGGGAGTGAGAGCCACCGAAGTTCCCGATACGAACTCGATTCCGCAGAAGTCGGCGAACTCGGAGAAGGACAGGGGCAGCATCTTTACCTCTACGTAGCGCCCGGAGAGATAGGTGGCCAGCTCGCTCGAGAGCAGATACGCATTCGAGCCCGTGAGGTAGATGTCGCAATCGAAGTCGACCCTCATTGCGTTGACCGCATCCTGCCAGCCATCGATTCTCTGGGGCTCGTCTATGAAAACGTAGGTGCGACCCTTGTCCGACAGGCGCCCGCGAACGTAATCATAAAGCTGGTCCTCCGTCTTGATGCCCGTACCCTTGCTTTCCAGGTTGACGCTCACAAAGCCGCGGCCAGCGACTCCTTCAGACTCGATGGCCATCCTAATTAGATCGAGAAGGCTCGACTTGCCGCACCTGCGCACGCCCGTGATCACCTTGATGAGGTCGGTGTCACGGAAGAGCATCGCCTCCTCGAGGTATCTATCGCGGTTCCTGAGTCTGCTACCCTTCAAAAGCTGCTCCTAAAACTCGAATCTGGTTACACTTTTAGGAGTATCGTAACTCCACGCCACAAGATGAGCAAAGAGCGCACCTCGAGACGGATCGACCAAGGGGATTACGCACCTGCCGGGAGGCAGGGCAGCTTGCTCGATCGACGCGGACTACCAATTGATAAACCCCAAAAGCCGGACCGCACGGCGGCGCTCGTTTCGCTAAATCGGCTTGATGGGATGGCGAATCACGGTCTTGAGCTTCTCCGGCGCGTACTTGCGCGGGTCGGAGAGGTAAATCTCGTGACAGAGGCGGGATTCGGAGAAGTCGGGCGCATATCCCCGTTCCGCCGCAAATGCACGCATGGCGCCTATGATCGTCAACTCGTCATCGTAAGGCCCGTATAGCAATGGGCGCGGCTTCGGAAGAGGCCGCGCCCATTGGCAAACACTATAGCATAGAATCGAACGTCTGTTCTACTCCCACTCGATCGTCGCGGGCGGCTTGGACGTGATGTCGTAGCACACGCGGTTGGCGCCGGGGACCTCGGCAACGATGCGGCCAGAGATGCGGGCCAGCACGTCGTAGGGCAGCTTGGCCCAGTCGGCGGTCATAGCATCGCTGGACTCGACGGCACGCAGAATGATCGGGCGCTGATAAGTGCGCTCGTCGCCCATAACGCCAACGGACTTGATGTCAGGCAGGACCGCGAAATACTGCCAGCAGCTGTGCTCGGAGTTGCGCTCGCCGGTCTGCTCAAACAGACGCTGGTTGTAGGCGTCGAGCTCCTCGCGCACGATGGCGTCGGCGTTCTTGAGGATCTCGAGCTTCTCCTTATCGACCGCACCGATGATGCGGATGGCCAGACCCGGACCCGGGAAAGGCTGACGGAACACGATGTGACCCGGCAGGCCAAGCGCCAGACCAAGCGCGCGGACCTCGTCCTTAAAGAAGTGGTCGAGCGGCTCAATGAGGTCGAAGTGCACGCCCTCGGGGAATGGGATCAGGTTGTGATGGCTCTTGATGGTGGCCGTCTTACCGCCCGTCTTGCGAGCGCCGGACTCGATGATGTCGGGGTAGATGGTGCCCTGAGCCAGATACTTGACCGGCTTGCCATCGGTCTCGAGCTGCTGCGCCACGGCGAAGAACTCTTTCCAGAACTGCGTGCCGATGATGCGGCGCTTCTCCTCGGGCTCGGTCACACCGGCCAGAAGCTCGGCATAACGGTCCTCGGCGTGAACGTGGATAAAGTCGACGTCGAACTGCTTGGTGAAGACCTCCTCCACCTGCTCGGGCTCGCCCTTGCGCAGCAGGCCGTGGTTGATGAACACGCAGGTCATCTGCTTGCCCACGGCGCGAGCGCCCAGCGCAGCCACGACGGAGGAGTCGACGCCACCGGACAGGGCCAGAATCACGCGGTCGTCGCCGACCTTCTCGCGAAACTCGGCCGTCATGGTCTCGACCAGGTTGTCCATGCTCCAGTTGGGCTCCAGGCCGCAGATCTCAAACAGGAAATTGCTCAGCAGCTGCTGACCGTACTCGGAGTGCTTGACCTCGGGGTGGAACTGCGTGGTGAAGATCTTGCGCTCGGGGCACTCCATGGCGGCAACCGGGCACACGTCGGTGCTGGCGGTAACGGTAAAGCCCTCGGGCACCTCGGACACGGCGTCGCGGTGGCTCATCCACACGGTCTGCTCCATAGGCGTGGAGTTAAAGAGCTTGGCGCCAGCCGTGCGCGTGATAGTGGCGCGGCCGTACTCGCCCACCTCGGAGTGGCCGACCTTGCCGCCGAGCGTCACGGCCGTGATCTGATGGCCGTAGCAGAAGCCCAGGACGGGAAGGCCCAGGTCAAAGATGGCAGGATCGATAGACGGAGCGTCCTCGGCATACACGGAAGCCGGGCCGCCAGAAAGGATGAGCGCAGAGGCGTTCATCTCACGAATCTCGTCGGCCGAGATGTCGCAGGGGACAATCTCGGAATACACGTTGAGGTCGCGGACGCGACGGGCAATGAGCTGACCGTACTGCGCACCAAAGTCGAGTACGAGGACCTTTGCGGAAGCCTTTTGATCCATGGTTCCCCCTCTTGTTGGCGGGGAGCCGGTGCCCACCCGCATGAATGAACGAAAATAACTTCCATAGTGTACACGTTATATGGGGTTTCTCGTCCCTCGCAGCCATCAGCGCACGGCAAACGCACGACCTGGGCCCCTATTTGACGGCAATTGAAGTGTTACCAGACGTTACAGATGATGTAATACGTTTGAACATTGAACGCTCTGTGCCACAATACTGCCGAACGACTCCGCCTCTGCGGCGGCAAATACGATAGGAATACCAGCATGAAGCGCATCCTTCTCATCGCCACGGGCGGCACCATCGCATCGACCGAGGACGGCAACGGCCTCTCCCCCGCCCTGACCGGTGAGGAGCTCGCCCAGAGCGTCCCCGAGATCTCGGGGCTCTGCGAGCTCGACGTCGTGCAGCCCATGAATATCGACAGCACCAATATGCGCCCGAGCGACTGGATGCGCATCCGCGATGTCATCGTCGAGGGTTATGCCGACCACGACGGCTTCGTGATTCTGCACGGCACCGACACCATGAGCTACACCGCAGCAGCGCTTTCCTACCTGATTCAAGACAGCCCCAAGCCCATCGTGCTCACCGGCTCGCAAAAGCCCATGGGCAACCCCTTTACCGATGCCAAGCTCAATCTGTACCAGAGCCTGCTCTATGCGCTCGACGAGCACTCGCACGACGTTTCGATCGTGTTTGGCGGCGTCACCATTGCCGGCACGCGCGCCCGCAAGCAGCGCACCATGAGCTTTAACGCGTTCATTAGCGTCAACTATCCGCCCATCGCCTATATCCGCAACGACCGCATTGTGCGCAACGGGCTTCACGGCACGCATCAGGGCGAAAACCCGGTGCGTTTCTACGACAGCATCGACCCGCGCGTATTTGTACTCAAGCTTACGCCCGGCGTAAACCCGGGCATCCTCGACGCCCTTGCCGATAGCTACGACGCCGTGATTCTGGAGACCTTTGGCATTGGCGGTATCCCCGAGTTTGGTGAGTCGGGCGGGTCGTTCCAAGAGGCAATTTTTCGCTGGGTCGATTCGGGCCGCACCGTCGTTATGACCACGCAGGTCCCCGAAGAGGGCCTCGATCTGGGCGTTTATGAGGTCGGCCGCGCTTACGCCGATCATCCGGGTATTCTGCGCGGCGACGACATGACCACCGAGACGCTCGTGGCCAAGACCATGTGGGCACTCGGCCAGTCACGCGATGCCGCCGAGATTCAGCGCCTGTTCTACAGCCAAGTCAACCACGACCGCATCCCGATGGCGTAATCCCTAAGGCAGCTCCACTTATCGCAGCCTTAAACGACAGGTGGTCCCCCTCAGGCCGTGCAAAAATCGGAGTATTCTGCAATTTCTCCTCCGGAGGCATAGAATCGGCCGATTGTTAGACGATCTTTTAGGACGAAGGGTCCGTCTAGTAAATATTTATTCCTCATTTTTATTTAACGTGTGGATTATCTACTGTCAAAAAGGCAAAGCCAGCCGCTCGAGCTACCATCTACGGCCGAACTGGTGCTGAATACTCGCGATTTTGCACATCGCAACCAGGGGGGACCCGCCCAAAGAGCGTCAAATACAGCGGGGGAACGCCCTATTCGATACCCTCGAGAAGCTCAGATACCGTCATGCCGAGTGCGGGCGCGATCTTAAATAGAACCTTGAGCGTGAAATTTGCCGTCCCATCTTCGATTCGGTCGAGGTAGGGTCGGCTGATTCCTGTCGCCACACAAAAATCAACCTTGGAGATACCAAGGTCTCTGCGTGTCTCTTCGACCCGCCTACCAAGAATCTGTTTCGCACGTTCGTCCATGCAGCCGAGTTTGAAATGGAGCCGAACATAAACGTAAACTATAGTTTACGTTTTGCCGAATACACAGGAGTTTTCTATGTCGGGTTCTTCGGTCCGCATGTACCGAGCCACGCCTCGCACAAACAGCGCGCCGCCCAAGCTCGTCGTCGTTGAATCAGAATGCCTTTCGCCCGATGAGCGCACAGCATTTGCATTGCTATCAAGTCGCGTCGCCGCCGTTCTGGTCCCTTGCCCGGCGCAAGGTGAACTTGCTATCCAATGCCAGGCGCACAGCTGCTCGCTCAATCAGGCTGCCGTGATCGCAACCAGCCAACGCGGTCTGCCCCTTCTCCTGGAAGCCGGTATCGCACTCGCCCTTCGCGGCGCCGGATACGAAAACGAGGCCGCCGCCGACATGGTCTTTAAACCACGATCGAGCGGCGGCCTCGCAGCAGCTATCGAATATGTGTGCAGACTCGTTGCCTAAAAGGACAAGCTAGAAACCAAAGCCAAAGCCCGTTCCGGTAATCGCCGAGTACATAAAGTAAACGTTGATCACGTTGAGGAACACACCCGTGATGCAACCGTTGCGCAGGTAGCGCTCGCACACGATGCGCGCCATGGCGGCGGAGTCGTCATTGTTCTTGGCTTGGCGTCCCGCCGTAAAGTACGTCGCCACGCTCAGCAGCAGATTGAGTACCGGCAGTGCCAGCAGCTCGTAGCTCTTACCCCAGCGCGTCACCTCGCCGGCGGCGTTAAACTTCGTTGCCACCTCGGGGCCAATGTTGGGGATAACACACGCTGCGACCACCAGCGGAATCACCGCAAGTACGAGCAGCGCAATACCCATGTAGCCAGCTTTTTTGCCATATTTGAACATATGCGTCGTCCTTACACGTTAAAGCGGAAGTGCACGACGTCGCCATCGGCCATGACATAGTCCTTGCCCTCAATACGCAACTTGCCGGCGGCCTTGGCGCCCTGCTCGCCGCCGAGCTCGATGTAGTCGTCGTAGCCA
Source organism: uncultured Collinsella sp. (assembly GCA_900544425.1). Taxonomy (GTDB): domain Bacteria; phylum Actinomycetota; class Coriobacteriia; order Coriobacteriales; family Coriobacteriaceae; genus Collinsella. The sequence goes on along the minus strand of UQUX01000013.1, from coordinate 9,089 downwards.
ATGACCTCGGCCTTAATAAAGCCGCGCTCAAAATCGGTGTGGATGACGCCGGCGGCCTGCGGGGCGGTCGCGCCCTGACGAACCGTCCAGGCCTTGACCTCCATCTCGCCGGCCGTAAAGAACGACTGCAGGCCGAGCAGCTTGTAGGCAGCCTGAGCGAGCACGTCCAGGCCGGGCTGCTCCAGGCCCAGGCTCTCCAGGTAGTCGGCGGCGTCCTCGGGATCGAGCTCGGAAAGCTCTGCCTCGATCTTGGCGCAGATGGGCAGCGGCTTGACACCATCGATGGGCGCCAGATCGTCGTTGAGCATATCCTCGTCCACGTTGGCCACATACAGGATGGGCTTCATGGTGAGCAGGAACAGCCCCTTGGCGGCGGCACGCTCCTCGTCGGTCATCTCCATGGATGCGGCGCGCTTGCCCTCGTTGAGCCAGGCAAGCAGGCGCTTGGCAACCTCGAACTTGGGCATGAGCTCCTTGTCGCGCTTGGCCTCCTTCTCGAGCTTAGGCAGCTGCTTCTCGAGCGTGCCCATGTCGGCCAGGATGAGCTCGGTCATGATGGTGTCGGCATCGCCGGCGGGATCGACGAACTCGCCCGTGCGGCCCACCTCACGCATGACGTTGGGGTCCTTAAAGTAGCGCACGACCTCGCAGATGGCGTCGGTCTCGCGAATGTTGGCCAGGAACTGGTTGCCCAGGCCCTCGCCCTCGTTAGCGCCCTTCACCAGACCTGCGATGTCGACGAACTCGACCGTCGCCGGCACAATGCGACCCGGGTTAACGATGTCGGCAAGCTTTTGCAAGCGGCTATCGGGCACGTCGACGATACCCACGTTGGGGTCGATCGTGGCAAACGGGTAGTTGGCGGCAAGGCCGGTCTTTTTGGTAAGCGCGGTGAACAGCGTCGACTTGCCCACGTTGGGCAGGCCCACGATACCGATGGAAAGGGACACGACAGCTCCTTTTGGTACAGGTACTTCAAACCGTATAAGTATAGCGCCGCCGCAGCATCCGGGCGAATCCGGACACCGCGGCGGCGCAAATGAAGCAGAGATAGAGCTCGCTGACTAGTCCGCGAGCTTCTCCACCTGGTCGAGCATCTTGTCCAGCTTGGCCTTTGCCTCGGCCTTGACCTTCTCAGCTTCTTCGTGAGCCTTCGCCTTCTGGGCGGCCTTTTCCTCGGCCTCGGGGTCGACGACGACCAAGTTGGACGCATCGTGCTCAACAAGCTTGAGCGCGTGCTCGGGACACACCTTGGCACAGGCACCGCAGCCCAAACAATACGTGGACTCCAACGCAAAGCGACCGCTTCCCACCAAATCGCAGGCAAACGTGGGGCACACGTTGACGCACTCGCCGCACGACGTGCACTTGTCAAAATCGCACTCCGGCGTACTCACCTGCATGTTCTGGGCAAGCTCGGGGTGGTTTTGCAACGTCGAGAGCACCAGCTGGCGACCGTGCGTAAGCGTACGGCGACGCTTGGTCGTCGTGGTGCCGCACATGGTGTTGAGCGTGCGCTCCAACTGGGTAATCTGGTGGCGGTGGGCTTTGAGTTTCTGCGTCACCGAGGCCAGCGCCGCCGTTGCCGGGTTGAGCTTGGTCACGGTAAGGCCAGTGGTGCGGGCGATCTTTTCCATGTACTCCTTGCGCTCGTACTCGCGGCGCTTATGGCACTTGAGGCTCTTGGGATCGACCTCCAGACCCATGCCCGTGCCCGCCCACTCCTCGGCGGTAGCAATGGCCTCGCCCAGAATGTCCTCACCACCGGTGTTGCGGCATTTATCGCACACACCCAACGGCAGGTACACACTCACGTTGGGATAGTCCGCCAGTACCGAGAACCAGGTCTCGGCCGTAATATCGCCCACGCAGGCAACGACGACCTCGTTTTCGCGCGGCATGCGCTTGAGGGCGCGCGTGCAGGTGACGTAGGCGGTCTCGTGGCTCGTAGCAGCAGAGACGATATCGTCATACAGGTTTTTGGGCGCCAGGCGCGGCGAAATGATCGCCTCGGTCGGACAGGCAGCGGCGCACAGGCCGCACTTGCGACAGGAGTCGAGGATCTCGATAGCGTCTTCCTCGACCTCGATAGCGTCGACCGGGCAAACGTCCATGCACGCGGTGCAGCTGCTCTTTTCGTTTTTGCAGGTCAGGCACGGAATGGTGTTGCCACGCGGACGCTCCTTGTAGTCGGCAGGATTCCACTGCGGCGCCGACGGATCGAGCGCATCGGTCACACCGCCAAGCGGGTTTTTTAGAAAGTCGAAACCCTTGCTGATCTCGATAATGTCATCAAACAGATCGTGTTCCTGTGCCATGCGCGGCCCCTCCCTGAGCAGTGCAAACAAGCAAGAGATAATGATACGCCATCGGCCCACGCCTCGGGTAAATTACACGCGGCGCATCTTTGCGGCAAATAGCCCATGGCTTATCGCCGCCCCGATTGCACAAGGTCGATCAAGCGCCAAGCTATGCCTCGCACATGAGCTGCACGAGCTTCTGTTTGGTCACCTTGGCCTGCTCGTTGGCCATGTTACGCTCGTTACTAAAGACCGCATTTGCAACACCTTGCAGGTCGACATCGGAAATCTCGCTGCACGGACCGTCATAAATCTTAAAGAACGGCTCGCTTAGATCTTCGCCCAGAAATCCATCGACGATCTGTTTGCACAGTCGATCCTCGGTGCCTTGGTCAAACAGGACATAGGCGGAGCACCCCAGCCATGACAGAAATCTGCCTTGACGCGAGAGCTCTCCCGGCCCCTGAACATACCGGCCCGGACCGCCATAAACCATGGGAGCGCCATACGAGAATCCGCCCTTCATCAAACAACGATTGGCGCAAAGTAACCTGCCCTCTGCACCAACTTGTGCATTGGAGACAGGCCACTTTGCACCATAGCAAAAAAGGGGCAAAGCCATCTGTCGGCTTTGCCCCTTCCTTACCTTAGTTTACTCATCCATAAGGTAATAATGACCCAGTGCGTCGGCACCCAGGATGGCGTTTGCGACCATCTCGGGCGTCACCTCAAACGGCATATTGCACATGGTGTCCTCGGGCGCGCACGCGGCCTCGGCAACAATCATGGCCTGCTCGCGCGTAAGCTCGGCAACGCCAAGTTCCTTCATCGTGACCGGCAGGCCAAGCTCAATGCAGAAGCCCAAGACTTCCTCGAGCTTCTCGGTCGGGGCATCCTCGAGTACCAGCTGGACGATAGTGCCGAAGGCGACCTTCTCGCCGTGATACATGCCGTGGCACTCGGGCAGCATCGTCAGACCATTGTGGATGGCATGAGCAGCGGCAAGGCCCGAGCTCTCAAAGCCAATGCCCGAAAGCAGCGTATTGGCCTCAATGATGTGCTCGACGGCAGGCGTGAGCGCGCCCTTCTCCAGCGCGACCTTGGCCTTGACGCCATCGGCCATAAGCGTCTCGTAGCAGAGCTTGGCGAGCGCCAGACCGGCCATTCCGCCCTTGCCGCCGGCGCAGGTGCCGCCGTCGGCATCGTGCGTCGCCTGAGCCTCGAAATAGGTTGCGAGCGCATCGCCCATACCGGAAACCGTCAGGCGCACCGGGCTCGCCGCGATAACCGTCGTATCCATAAGGACGATATTGGGGTTTGCCTTAAGGAAGAGGTATTTGTCGAACTGGCCGTCATCGGTATAGAGCACCGAAAGCGCCGAACACGGGGCATCGGTCGAAGCAATGGTGGGGCAAATGATAACCGGGGACTCCAGGTAATAGGCGACGGCCTTCGCGGTGTCGAGGATCTTGCCGCCACCGACGCCGACGATGATGTCGCAACCGTTGTCGCGAGCGAGCGCAACCAGGCGATCGACCTCGCCCTTGGAGCACTCGCCGTTAAAGTCCTCAAACAGCAGCTCGGCCTTAGCCTCGGTAAAACCGCCCTCGATCTTGGCACCGACGCGCTTCTTGCCCGAAGGCGTCACGATGACGAGGGCCTTAGCGCCGAGCGGCTCAACGTAAGAGCCGAGCTTGGCGAGCTCGTCCGGACCCTGGATGTACTTGCTGGGGCTATTGAAAATTGCAGCCATAACTATCCCATTCTCTAAAAGAAAAAAGAAAGGGGCTCCGTACAGATACGTGCGGAGCCCCTCGTTACGATAACAAGAGTCGATTAGAAATCGATGTCGGTGTCGTAGTAGCAGGCCTTGAGGATCTTCTCGAAGTCGGCAGCCTTGGTCTCACGCGGGTTCTCGGGCGTGCAAGCGTCCTGCTCGGCGTTCGCGGCGATCTCGGGCAGCTTGGCGAGGAACTCCTCCTCGGAAACCATCTGCGGGTTCTCGGCGTCGACCTTCACGCCACCATTCGCGTAATCCTTGATGGACTGCGGAATGTTGAGCTGGTCGTTGAGGTCGCGAATCTTCTGGACGAGTGCAGCGATGAGCTCCTCGTTGGTCTCGCCGGGAAGGTGCAGGATCTCCTTGGCCACGTAAGCGTAACGCTCGGCAGCACGGGGATCCTTGGAGTTCCACTGGATGACCTTGCCCAGGTACATGGCGTTAGCAGCACCGTGGATGATGTGGCCGTTCTCGAAGGCAGCACCGGTCTTGTGAGCCATGGAGTGAACGATGCCGAGCAGGCCCGAGGAGAAGGCGATACCGGCGATGCACTGAGCCTCGTGCATGTGCTGACGGGCCTCATGGTCGCCAGCATAGGACTTGGGCAGCCACTCGACGATCTCGCGGATGCCGTGCAGAGCGTTGGCATCGGTGAACATAGAGGCGCAGGTGGAAACGTAGGCCTCCATGCAGTGGGTCAGAGCGTCCATGCCGGTGTGAGCGCACAGCTTGGCGGGCATGGTGTAGGTGAGCTCGGGGTCGACGATGGCGACATCAGGGGTGATGTTGAAGTCGGCCAGCGGGTACTTGATGCCCTTGGCGTAGTCGGTGATGACGGAGAAGGCAGTGACCTCGGTAGCGGTACCGGAGGTAGAGGAGATGGCGCAGAAGTGAGCCTTCTGACGCAGCTCGGGGAAGCTGAACGGCTGGATGATGTTATCGAAGGACTCCTCGGGATACTCGTAGAAGACCCACATGGCCTTAGCGGCATCGATGGGCGAGCCGCCGCCGATGGCGATAATCCAGTCGGGCTCGAACTCGCGCATGGCCTCGGCGCCCTTCATGACCGTCTCGATGGACGGATCGGACTCGACGCCCTCGAACAGCTTGACCTCGAAGCCGCCCTCTTTGAGGTCGGCCTCGACGTCCTGCAGGAACCCGCCGCGACGCATAGAGCTGCCGCCAGAAACGATGATGGCCTTCTTGCCCTTGAGGTTCTTCACCTCGTGGCGAGCGCCCTCACCAAAGTACAGATCGCGAGGATTGGTAAAACGTCCCATACTGTGCCTCCTAAACAAGCCCCTCTTAGACTTGCGTATATAACGGAGCACCCAATTGGCTCCGTTAGGACCGGTTTGCGCGTTGCCGGCGATGACAATGCGCGATGTCTAAACGTCTCAACGCTCAAACAAACACTATTTTACCGTTCTGGTTGGTCAGTTATTCACCTAAAGCCGCCAATGATGAAACGTTTTTTCTATCCCTGAAGACCCTTGTGCGGCATTCATACTCCCAAGCTGGGCAAACGTTTTATCAAGGTTGACTACATATCCTGGGCAGGACGGTGCCCCTCCAAAATATGCACCGTTCGCCGCCAAAAATCGACCGTTTGCGGCACCGTGATACCACTCGGTCGTCCAAGGTGCCGACATTTGTGCGACATCCGTCTTCGTGGTGCAAAGGTGCAAGTCCAAGTGCGGCACCCCCGGTGTGCCACATGCGGGTAAACTAGAACCTTATATAGAAACATTTGAACCCTAACCGCAGCAAAGGAGGCCCCATGGCATTCGATCCCATTCAAGAGGATTGCCATCGCCTCGTTCTTGAGGCCTTGCGCCGCGACAATATCCCGCTCACCGACGCTGCCGCCGTAGAGCGTCTGATGGAACAATTCACCCGCAACCCCGCACCGCTCATCGTGCACGACCGCGACCGCGCCGGGCACCTCATTGCCAAGGTGGTCGAGGCTGTCGACTACCGCATTCCCTTTATCCCTGACGATACCCAGGCAGAGCAAGAAGAGACAGCTGCCGAGAACATGCTCCGCGAGGCGGCCGCACTCGATCCGGCCAACTGGGACGCTCAGCGCATGCTGACGGCACTCACCGCCGAATCCAACGAGGAATACGTACAGTACCTGGTGTCCAAGTGCGATGAGGTCGAGCACGACCTAGCGCTCAAAATCGCCTCGGCCCAGGACCCCTACGAGCGCGAGGCCGCAGGCGACCTTACGCGCCGCCCCTATCTGCGCTGGCTTGCCGCCTTGGCATCGCGCGCCCTCATTAGCGGCCGCTATCGCATGTCGCTCGAAGCCGCGAATCGCAGCTTGGACTTTGCGCCCAACGACCCCGCTGGTGTCCGCCACACCGCGATGCTCGCCATGGCAAAGCTCGAATACCCCGCCGAGGAGCTCAAGCGCTTTCGCTCCGCACACTCCGTGCCGTACCTCGCGAATACCCCACTGCGCCGCCGCCCCAAAGATGCGGAGCGCGACTTGGACCCGTGGACGCTCATCGCGCTGATGAGCACGGCTTGGCGCGAACTGGACTACGAGGGCGCCGAGCACTACCTGCGTATCCTTGTGCGCTCGTGTCCGCACGCAGCCGAGGCACTCTACTTCCAAACCGAGTTTCCCGATGGCGTCTATGCCCGCGTCAACGTGGGTGTGGGCTCCACCGACGAGCTTGTCCTTGCGCTGTCCGAGGCGACGCCGGTACTGCAGGAGGGCCTGGGCGCCCCCGACAACGCCAGCTTTGCCGCCTGGGTCGCCACCAACGACATCGTGCGCTCCCAAATCGACGAGCGCATCCTGCGCGCAGCCGAGCAGGGGCTTCCATTTAAGGGAGGAGACCTCTAATGGATCCGAGCGTCTACATCCCCGCCTACCTGGAGCGCACCTATCTGGCGTCGCACCCCGAGCTCACCGATGCAGCACGCGAGCTTGTCCATAACGACATTAGTGCGAATCCCCAAAAGTACGCGCAGTCCGAGCATGCCCAGGCGCTGCTGTCCTATGCCGGTGTTCATCGCCACCTGCTCGACGAGCTCCATCGCATCGAAGATATGGGCAGCGACGAGGAGTTTGAGCAGACGCGCAATCGCCTGTTCGACGACATGCGCGATGAGCTGCTCAAGATTGTCCGCGTCGACGCACTGACCGTCGACGCGCAGCTGCTCGCCATCATCCTGGCCGACACACCCGTTGACGCCTGCCTGGGCGACCTGATGAAGCTCGAGGCAACCACGGCCGATTACCTGCAGCAAAGCGTGCCCGGGTTCGATATGGAGGCCCCGCACTACTGGGCCAACAAAGTTTTGACGGACGGCGTGACGGCGGCAGAGCTCACCGTGAGCGAGCCGGCGCTTATCGGGTGGCTTCACACACTCGAGGCCATCTCGCAGCTGTGCATGGCGAGCGCCCGCTACCGTGCTGCCGTCAACTATTCTCGCCGTGTTCTTAAGGCGGAAGGCTATCCCACCCGAGCGGCAGGCACCGTGTTACTCGCCCTCGCTCGCTTGGAAGACGAGGACGGCTTTTTTGCCCTGGCCCACCAGCTCGAGGAGCAGATGGGGGCCGATGCCCTCGAGAACTCTCCTTGGTATCTGCTCGCCCGCACGATTCTGCTGTTCAAAACAAACAAGATGCGCCCGGCGACACGCGCGCTGCGTGAGTTCGCCAACCGCTGCGAGGGTGGCGCGTTCTTCTTACTGAACCCCATGTACCAGACACCGTACCTTCCCTGCCGGCCCGAGCCACACGATCCCTGGGATCTTTCGCACCAGGCCGTTTGGGAAGCGGACGGTATTATCTCGGACACTCCCGACTTTGCCCCCTGGGCCAACGCCTGCGAAGATGTATCGCAGCTTGCCCAGGAATTTGCGCGCCGCTACGGATTTTAGTGACGCACTCGACCCGACCATGTCGTTTACGTTAGGAACGGTTTCATGAACCTCCGCTCATCTCTTGCCTGCACCTCGAGCGATATCGCTCGCTGGGGGCTGCGCTCCGTCCTTAAGCGCCAGGGCGGCGTACTCCCCGGCCGCATCGCCATGAAGATCGACCCCGAGTTGCTGAGCGACCTCGCTGGCCTTGTCGACCGCAGCGTGGTGATTACGGGTACTAATGGCAAGACCACCACTTCCAACCTCATCGCCGACGCCGTTGCTGCCAGCGGTGCTGCCGTGGTGTGCAACCGTGCCGGCAACAATATGGAGCCTGGTGTGGTAGGTGCTCTGCTCGAGGCCCGCGGCGGCCTTAAACACACCAGCAGCGGCAAGCGCGTGGGCGTTTTTGAGTGCGATGAGCTTTACACCGTACGCGTTCTGCCCAAGCTCAAGCCGACGTACTTTGTGCTGCTCAACCTGTTCCGCGACCAGCTAGATCGCTATGGCGAGATCGATCACACCCAGGAGGTCATCGCCCACGCGTTGGAGCTTTCGCCGGCAACGACGCTCATCTACAACGCCGACGACCCGCTGTGCGCCTCGATTGCCGCGCGCGTTCCCAATGCGAGTATTGCCTTTGGCATCGACGGCGCCACCGACACCGAGTCCGACCGCATTAGCGACTCGCGCTTTTGCTCGCAGTGCAACGCCCCGTTGGAGTACGACTACGTGCAATACGGCCAGCTTGGCGCATACCATTGCCCCTCGTGCGGTTGGGCACGCCCCGCACTGGTCCGCCGTGTGACGGGCGTGAAGCTCGGCTGCGACGGCTACGGCTTCGACCTGGTCTTTGGATCTGCGCCCGACGCGGCTGCCGTACACATCGCCACACGCTACAACGGTCTGTACATGGTCTATAACGTTGCCGCCGCCTTCTTTGCCGCACGCGAGTTGGGCGTGGACACGGCGTTTCTACAGCCTACGCTCGATGCCTACGTCCCCGCCGGCGGACGTATGGGCCGCTGGGAGATCGCCGGCCGTACCGTCGAGGCAAACCTGGCCAAAAATCCCGTGGGCTTCGATCGCCAGATCCAGTCCAAAAAAACGGCAGGCGGCAGGCTCTG
>UQUX01000012.1 GCA_900544425.1 uncultured Collinsella sp. | reverse complement strand
CGAATCGCATATTGCCGCAGGCAAGATCAAAGACGCGGACGGGATGCTCGATCGTGGCGACGTCGAGCTGCCCGTCCGCGATGTCCATGGTGCGCACCCACCCGGGCCACGGGGCCTGGCGCGTATCGGAGAAGGAGGCGGAGTGCTCGCGATAGAACGTATTGTTGAGCTGGATGAGCGATGAGGCGAAATCGCGGTTCACGGCGCGGAACTCCCTCCGTTGGCGGTGCGGAATTAACAGTACGACCATACTACCGTTAACGCCGCAACGGGGACAACCGAGCCGTGGGTCATTGCTTTGTTTGGACACATTTCCGCAGCTCATATGCACCCGCAACCGCCGGTTGTCAAAAATCTCACTAGAATAGGTGGCATGCTTTTGGCAGTGGCGGATAGATTTTTAACTGTGCAAGGCGCCTTAAGAACAAAAACGGTCCGGCGGCACGGCTGGCATCACATAGGAGGAACCATGAATGTAGAAACTGCGCAGCGGCTCGCCGACCTTCGTCGCAGCAAGGGTTTTAGCCAAGAAGGCCTGGCGCGAAAGCTGGGGCTGTCGCGCCAGGCGGTCAGTAAATGGGAGCGCGCGGAGAGCTCGCCCGATACCGAGAACCTGATCTCGCTCGCCAAGCTCTATGGCGTGAGCCTGGACGAGCTGCTCAATCCGAGCGATGAGATCGAGGACGATATCGAGTTTGAGAACGAGGACCGCGCTCGCCAACGCGAGGCCGAGGCGGCAGAGCGCGCACGCACCCATGAGGCGGCGGCACGTGCCACCGAGGCGGCAACACAGGCGAGTGATGCCGCCGCCAAGGCGGCGCAAGCGGCAAGCTGGAGTGCGCAGGCCGCCAATGCCGCTACGGCGCAGGCGACGAGTGGCGGTGCGGTTGGCTCGACTCCGGTGAAGGGCCCGTTCCAGTCGTTCCCGTATTGGGCTGTGTGTTGGCTGCTGTTCTTTTTGCTGATGTTCCTGTTTGGTGCCGGCCCCTTTGCCGCGCTGATCTTCTTTACGATTCCCATCTATCACTGGGTGGCACGTGCGCTCGATGGTGATTGGGCGCGTGGGGATATCCAGGTTGGCCCGGCACCGGTGACAGCTAGGGCTCAGAATGTTTCCGCTTCGGTTGATGCTGACGTGGCTACCGCGGCCACCGCTGAGCCATGTGCCAAAGAAGGTGACGAATGATGAAGCTTTCGCATGAATCCAAGGTACGCTTGGGCGTTAGCATCGGAGCGTTTGTGCTCATCATCGGGCTTGTCTTTGGCATTTCGCGGACTTTGATTCATTTTGATGGCCCGTGGGATCTCGACGATGTTGTATCCGGCTTGTCCGGTATGGACGATGTGGTTGATGACGACGATTTTATGAACGATGGCGGTAACTATTCCGCTCGGCCTCAGCAGCTTTCGTGTACGACCTTTGATGCCGATGAGTTTCGCTACCTCGATTTCGATATCGATGCGGCTACGGTGGACGTCAAGGTTATTGATGGTAACAAGGCTCGCGTTATCGAGCGGGGACGCGTTGCCAATGGTATGGATGACTCCAAGGCCGCGACGCAGAACATCGCATCCGTCGAGGACTCGACGCTCAAGGTTTCCCAGTTTGGAAGTGATGACGGTAAGGCAATCGATCGCTCAGTTACGGTCGAGCTGCCGCGCCGTGTTGCCGAACATCTGAAGGGAGTCAACGCGCACGTGGGCTCGGGTGATCTGCAGATTGCCGGTGTCACTTGTGATGGTTTCGACCTTTTCCTGGGTGCGGGAGATGTAGAGTTTGCGGGCAGCGTGACTGATGCGCTCAGTGCTGAGGTCGGTTCGGGCGATGTGACGTTCGAGCTCTACCAGGCCCCCGCGAAGTCGATGGACGTGAGTGTGGGCTCGGGCGATGTGGAGATGATGGTTCCGAACTCGACGGGCTTTAAGGCGAGCCTTACCTTGGGCAGCGGCGACTTCGAGAGCGATTTCCTTCCGCTTGGCTACGATGGCGAGACCATTTTGAATCTTGAATTCGATAACGGCGATAAGTCTGCTACGTATCGTTTTGAGGTCGGTTCGGGCGACATGTCATTTGATTCAGAGTGACGGGCGGTTATCGAAGACTTATATACCATAGCTGCGCTGTTTGATGGAGGCGTCGGAGCCGTGACGGGCTCCGACGCCTTTGCCTTTACAATGGGGTCATGGAACAGATTATCTTGAACATACTCGAGGCTCTGCGTCGCGGCGAGACCGTGGACGACAAAGCGCTCGTCAAACTGATACATGCCGAGGCGCGCCGTGAGGGTGCCGACAAACGCGATTTGGCCAAGCGCCGTCTGCTGCCGTTCTACCAGCGGGTAAAACGTGAGGAGCCGGCTCGTTGGGCTGGGTGGAATGTCGATGCCGAGCTGGAACGTCGACTGCTGCAGGTGCTGCGTATGAAGCCTCGTCGCACGGCTTCGGGCGTGGCGACCATTACCGTTATCACCAAGCCCTGGCCATGCTCGGGCGATTGCCTGTTTTGTCCCAACGATCTGCGCATGCCCAAAAGCTACCTGCACGCCGAGCCGGCGTGCGCCCGTGCGGAGCAAAATTGCTTTGACCCGTATCTGCAGGTGAGCGCTCGTCTGACCGCGCTTTCGCAGATGGGGCACGCAACCGATAAGATTGAGCTCATCGTGCTCGGTGGCACCTGGAGCGACTATCCGCAAGGGTATCAGACGTGGTTTATGTCGGAGCTTTTCCGTGCGCTCAATGACGATGCCGTCGCCGGCGTGGCGGCCAACCCCATGCTGGCGCGTCCGGGCATCAGCCGTGCCGAGGCGGGGCGCCTGCTCGATGACGCTCCCGCCGATGCGCTGCCGCCGGTGGTAACAGAGCGCCGCGAGCGCTATCGGGTTGCCGGCATTGCGACAGACGAGGCTGAGCTTGCTGCTGGCGTTGCCGACGAGCAGGAGCGTGTGGATGCTGCCGTGGGCGGCTACAACCGCGCGGTGCGTCGTCTGTACGGCCCTGGTACGCCGTGGGGCGAGGTTGCCAAGTGGCAGACGGCAACGATGGAGGAACTTGAGCGTCAGCAGCGCATCAACGAGACGGCGAAGCATCGCGTGGTGGGACTCGTTATCGAGACGCGCCCCGATGCCGTAACGCCGAAGGCCCTCACGCTTATCCGCCGCCTGGGCTGCACCAAGATCCAGATGGGTATTCAGAGTCTCGACCAACATTTGCTCGATATCAACGAGCGTCGTATTTCGGTGGCGCAGATCGAGCGGGCGTTTTCGCTTGCGCGCCTGTTTGGCTTTAAGATCCACGCGCATTTTATGCTTAACTTGCTGGACGCCACGCCCGAGGGGGACAAGCGCGACTACGAACGCTTTATGACCGAAGGGGCCTTTATGCCCGACGAGGTCAAGGTCTACCCGTGTGCGCTCATCGAGGGCTCGCGTCTGGTGGGCTGCTATGAGCGCGGCGAGTGGCGTCCCTATACCGAGGAAGAGCTGCTCGATGTGCTGGCCGACGACATCGTGGTGACGCCGGCGTTCTGCCGTATCAGTCGCATGATCCGCGACTTTAGTTCCGACGACATTATGGTGGGCAACAAGAAACCCAACCTGCGCCAGCTCGTCGAAAACCGCTTGGCGGCCCGTGGGGAAGGCGCGACGGTGCGTGAGATTCGCTATCGCGAGATCAGCACGGCGGGTGCCGACTTGGATGAGCTATCTCTTGATGAGGAGGTGGCGTACGAGACGCCGGTGACGCACGAGCGCTTTTTGCAGTGGGTGACGCCGCAGGGCAAGATCGCGGGCTTTTTGCGGTTGTCGCTGCCCGACCATTCGTTTGTTGCCGCGCATGCGGACGAGTTGCTGACGATGCCGGACGAGGCGATGATTCGCGAGGTGCACGTGTACGGCATGGCTGCGCGCGTGGGTGATCAAGGCCAGGCGGCGCAGCATCACGGGTTGGGGCGTCTGCTCGTAGAGCGTGCGTGCGAGATTGCCCGGGATGCGGGTTATACGCGCATCAACGTGATCAGCGCGATTGGTACGCGCGAGTACTATCGCCATTTGGGTTTTTACGATCATGGACTCTATCTGCAAAAGGAGCTCTAGATGAACAAGCCGAGTGTTTCTGCCGGCGTCGTTGCCGGCGTTGCTCTGGGAGCCGCGGCGCTTGGTGCGGCCGCTGTCGCTGTTCGCGCTGCCTGTCTGCAGGTTGCGCGAACCCGCAATGGGTTGGCGCGTGTGAAACGCGTGCACGATGGGGACGGCGATGAGATTCGCGTGTTGGTGCAAGGCGGCGTCTACCAAAGCGCAAGCTACGTTGGTGAGCGTTGGGCGGAGCCCGTCTTTGCGTACTATCGTGCGTTTGACGACGTGTTTGAGTCCGAGGATGCGATGCGCGATGCTTATGGTCACGGCATCAACCGCATGCTTGTGCTGGGTGGCGGCGGGTTTGCCTATTCCAAGTTCGCGCTGATGTCGCACGAGGGCTTGCGCATGGACGTCATCGAGTATGACGGAGAGATTACGCGCCTGGCGCGCCGCTGGTTCTACCTAGACGAGCTGGAGCGCGCGGCGGGCGATCGTCTGCGGGTGATAACCGCCGAGGCTCGTTCATATTTGGGCATTACGAGCGTGGGTCATCGTCGCTACGACGTGGTCGTGAGCGATTGCTTTGGCGGTGCCGAGCCCGTACGCGAGCTGGCGACGGTTGAAGCGTTGCGCCTGGTGCGGGGCAGCCTGAACCCCGGGGGTATCTACGTGGCCAATATCGTGAGCGCAAACGAGGGGAGCGATGTGACGTTCCTGCGCGACTGCGCTGCCACGGCACTCGAGGTATTCGTCCACGCCTGGGTGGTCCCATGTGGCGATGCGAAGTTCGGCGGCGAGGAAAACTACCTGCTCATCGCCAGCGACGGCAACTACGCCTTTGCCGAAGCCGTGCCCTTCGACACCGACTTCCTCGGCACCGTCCTTCACGACAAATAAGTTTCCCCGTCCCAAAAAGACTGGTCTTAGGCGTGGTCGCGCCAGCCGAGAACGCGCTGCTTCATGCCTTCGATGTCGAGCACGCCTTCGGCAAAGCCCTTGCGCACGAGCTCCTCGGGAACGTACTCGTCGTAGCGATCAAAATAAGGCACCTCGCCGGGATAGACGAGCTCGATGGGATCGAAGTCCTTCACGGCCTCGGCGGCGAGCACCTCAAAGAACGTCTCCTCGTCGGCCTTCATCTTAAACTGCATAAAGTACGGGTGTGATGGGTCGAGTCCGCGAAGGCCCAGCTCCGCGGCGCACTTAATCTTGAGCATGCGCTCGAGTGCCAAAAAGGCGTAGCTGCCCAGCCAGGGGAAGAGCACCCAGGTGTCGCCACCCAGGTTGATGAGTGGCTTAGTTCCCGCACCCGAAATCTCGGCCGTATGACGAGCCTGCGCCAAGCGGGCCCGTGCGTTACCCATAAGGTACGGATATGCCACGTGCTCGTTGAGCGCCTTGCGCATACGCTCGAGTACATGTGTGTTGATGTCGCCGGGGCAGTCGCCAAAGTAGGCCGGCACACGGCCCTTGACCTGCGTGGCGAAGACAGTATGGCGCTTCCAGTCCACTTCTTCGACAATCCAGCAGTGTCCGGCGATGGCGATGCGCTCACCGGGCGGGGGCGGATTGACGATCGTGCCCAGCTCGGCCGACTCGCTGCGAACGGTGAACTCCTCGTTTTCCTGGAACACGGCGTAGAACTTAAAGTTGTTGATGATGCGCTCGCCCGCGAGACCCACGATCAGCCCGCCGCCCTCGGTGACCTGGATGTGGTCGATCTTGATGAGGTGGCGCAGCAGTACGCGATAGTCATCGGCTGAGACGCGGTGGAAATAACTGAGCGTGAGCACGCGTTGGGCAAGTTCGGCCGGCGTGAGCTCGCCGGTGCTGGCGAGGGTCGACATAGTCTGGTGATAGAGCAGGCTGTAGGGGAGTCGATCGAGCTCGGGCGGCTCGACCCACTTTTCCTCGCGATAGAGTTGTACGAGCGCGATACCCTGCAGGAGCTTCCAGGGAATGGTTTCGGGCATCATCGTGCGCGGCTCGGGTTCTTCCTCGCGCATGACAAACCACATCTCGGGCGGAAGGTCGCGGCGTCCCGTGCGCCCCATGCGCTGCAAAAAGGAGCTGACGGTAAACGGCGCGTCAATCTGGAAGGCGCGCTCCAGGCGGCCGATATCGATACCGAGCTCCAGCGTAGAGGTGGTGACGGTTGTCTGCGTCTGCTCCTCGTCGCGCATGAGCTCCTCGGCCGTCTCGCGCAGCGATGCCGAAAGGTTGCCGTGATGGATTAGAAAGCGGTCGGGCTCGTGTCGACTTTCGCAGTAGCTGCGCAGCATGGAGCACACGGCCTCTGCCTCCTCGCGCGAGTTGGCAAAGACCAGGCACTTGCGGCCGCGCGTATGCTCAAAGATATAGCCCATACCGGGGTCGGCGTTGTCGGGCACCGTGTCGGTGGGGTTGAGAAGCGCCTGCTCGGTCGCTCGTGGGATGTCGACTTCGCCCTCGGGGGCCGAGGAAGTGCGACGGTCTTTGGGAGCGGCCTTGCCCCGTGCCCGCTCACGACGTTGACGGCGCTCCTCTTGTGTGAGCTGCCCGCTGTGACGCATGTCTTGGGCGCCGGCGGGCAGTGCCGTGGGCCCCACCGTCTCGATGCGCTCGCATGCGAGCACTTCGGCTTCCTGCGGACCTGTACTCGCGAATCCTCGCTGCTGCGCCTGGGGACCCGAGTTGTAGAAGTGCTCCATGGAGATGCGCCACACGCGGCGCGGCTCCTCAAAACGTGGGATGACGCAGTTGCGTCCCGTTCCCCGTGAGAGAAAGGCACCCGTGCGCTCGGGGTCGCCGATGGTGGCCGAAAGGCCAATGCGGCGAGGTTGCACGCCGGCCATGCGCGAGAGTCGCTCGATAAGGCAGAGCGTCTGCCCGCCGCGGTCGCCGCGCATGAGCGAATGGACTTCGTCGATAACCACATAGCGCAGGTCGCAGAACATACGAGGGATCGCCATGTGCTTATGGATCAGGAGCGCCTCGAGTGACTCGGGCGTAATCTGCAAGATGCCGCTCGGTTTTTTGATGAGCTTAGCCTTGTGCGACTGCGAGACATCGCCATGCCAGTGCCAGACAGGGATATCGGCTTCTTCGCACAGATCGTTGAGGCGGACGAATTGGTCATTGATGAGCGCCTTGAGGGGGCCAATGTAGAGGGCGCCCACGCTTGCGGGCGGGTTCTCCCAAAACTCGGTCAGGATGGGAAAGAAGGCTGCCTCGGTTTTGCCAGATGCCGTGGATGCCGTCAGGAGCACATTGTCCTGCGTGTTAAAGATGGCATCTGCCGCCGCAACCTGGATGGAGCGCAGGCTCTCCCAATCGTGGGAGTAGATGAAGTCTTGGATAAACGGGGCGTAGCGGTCAAAGGCGTTCACGAGGCCTCCTTTCAAAAGCGAATCTCTCAACGCGGCGGGCAGTGGCTTGCTGCATTACCGCTTCAACGTTTGCCCAGATAAAACCTGCCAAAATAAACCTGTCCCTTTTTGGCAGGTTAGATGGTGAATTCGGCGAAGTTGCGGTCGCCGCCTGCGGTATCGGTGTCGCCTGTTGCGGTTGTCGGCGCCAGCGCGTCGCCGCCGACGCTTTGCAGCAGCTCTGCCACGTTGGCGTCGGGGTTCTGGCATAGGATGTCGAGCAGCTCGATAAAGTCGCGAATGACTTCACGCGGCGTCAGATGCGTGTCGGCTCCCACGCGACCGAACTCGATCTTGAGGAAGTCCACCAAGTCGTTCTCGGTAAGCGTGGGCGTCCAGCCAAAGTAGCCGGCGTGAATTTGCATGAGTTTTTCGATCAGCACCAGCAGCTCCTCGTAGGTGAGTGGCTGCAGACGGATGATGGGCGCGAGCATGTCCTTAAGGTCCTCGCGCGCAAAGCGACCCTGAGCGAGTCGGCTGCGCAGAGCCTCGTAGGAGAACACGCCGCGGCGGCGGTCTTCGATGGAGGTTGGCGTGCCGCCCATAATCATGCCCAGGTACTGCGCCTTGCCCTGAAGTGTGTCGTTGTACATGGTCAGGATTTTCTCGTAGTTGTACTGGCGCGTGATGGCGTTGGGAATCTTATACAGATTCACGAGCTCGTCGATGAGCACCAACATACCCTTGTAGCCGCTGCAGACCAAAAAACGCGCGATGAGCTTAACGTAGTCGTACCAGTCGTCATCGCTGATGATGGTCGAGGAGCCCAGCTCGGCGCGTGCCTCACTCTTGGTGCGGTACTCGCCGCGAACCCATTTGGTCACGCGACTCATAGCTTCTTCGTCACCCTCCGAGACAGCCGTGCGATAGCGGCGGAGCATGCGGGTGAAGTCGAAGCCGTGGACCATCTCCTCGAGCGGGGCCAGTTGGGTATTGACGACCGACTCGTCGACATCGGCACACGAGGCGACCCAGCGATCCAAAATAAGGTTGAGCGCACCGCCCTCGGGGCGCGTCTTGGTCGATATATTGCGGATGAGCTCGCGGTAGGTGGCAAGGCCCTGCCCCTGACCGCCCTGCAGACGGCGCTCGGGCGACAGGTCGGCATCAGCGACGACGAATCCCTCGCCCATGGCGTGCGTGCGGATGGTCTGGAGCAAAAAGCTCTTGCCGGCTCCGTAGCGACCGACCAGAAAGCGGAAGCTTGCGCCACCGTCGGCAATGAGACTCAGATC
The DNA here is from genome assembly GCA_900544425.1 of uncultured Collinsella sp. GTDB lineage: Bacteria > Actinomycetota > Coriobacteriia > Coriobacteriales > Coriobacteriaceae > Collinsella. Next base: position 15,581 of record UQUX01000012.1, on the reverse strand, counting down.
GGTGAGCAGGGCGCGGATCTCGACCTCGCGCCCTACGGTGATGTAAGGAAGGCCGATGCGCGGGACCACGCCGCCCTTGAGCGAGTTGAGAATGACGGCAGCGACGCGCTTGGGCACGCGGGGTGCTGCGGATGCGGTGTCACTCATAGTCTAGGTATCCTCTCACGTCTGCTTTGTAGTCCTCAATAATCTGCGGCCCTGCCGCGCTAAATTCAATTACGGTGTCGCCCACCAGGTCAAAGAGCGCCTCGTTGATGGTATCGACGAGCATGTCCTCGCTCTGCTCCGATTGCACTACCGCCGATTCCGCCTGTGCTGCGTTGTGCTCGAGCAGCGCGCGGAGATAGGCGTCTGCGGCGGGCGCGAGTTCGATCGTGGCGTCAGCGGGCACAGCAGTTGCGAACGCGGGCGTCGGCGCGAGAAGCGGTGCCACGACACCAAACTGTTCGGTGGATATGGTCGACTCGTCGGCCTCGTCCTGCCGAATGGGTGCCGCGACCGGTTCGACAATCGCGTCGGCTACGGGCTCGGCTTCCGGTTGCCCTGAGTCCGCTGCCTCGACTTCCACAGGCGCGCTGTCCTCGCGCTCTTCGTCGATCAAAAGCGCTTCGCGCGTTTGCGCAGCGGCGCTCCGAATGTGCCCCAGCTGACTCAGATCGATATCGATCTTGACGGGCTGGTGTGCGGCGTCCCACGAAAGCCATGCCACAATCTCGTCATCGATAATCTTGGCCAGATATTTGGGGACCTTTTCTTCTTTAAGGGGATGGGCGGGGTCCAGCGCCAGGCGCAGGCGTTGGTCGCAGGCGCGCATCATTTCACCGAGCTTGCTGCTCTTTTGCCTACTACCATGGATACGCATGCATTCCCAAAAGCCGTTTTGGCAACGGTAGATATGGATAGGATCCAGGCGGTATTCGCAGTCCTCGTGGCGTTCGGGCGCAAAGAATACGGCCGAGGCAAACATGGTGTAGGGCATGGCCGTCTCCTCCCCAAATAAACTCGCCACGATGCCGGTCTTTCGGTGCGTGTCATAGTAGCGCGCCATGCGGACATACACGGCGCATGCCACGTGGCGCAGATCGCGGTGGTGGATGCGGTCGAGCCGCGAGTTACTTAGGTTGTACGTGGAGAGGGCGTTGATGGCGGCCATGAGTCGCTCCTCGCGCACCTCATCGGGCGGAAGGGGGAGCGTGGGCTCGGAGGTTTTGCGACGCTTGGGGGTCTGGCCGGACGGTGCCGGTACAAGGTCTCGTGCCGCGCGTCGCAGCTCGATAAGGGCGTTATCGAACATGACGGTTTTAGAGTCGCGAAGCAGCTTGGGGTCGAGCCCATGGAATACGGCGTAATCCTGCAACCACACGCGTGCAAACCGATCAATGCCGGGCTCGAAGGCGCGATAGGCATCCCAAAAAGCCTTGATCTTGTTAAAACCATCGAGCGGATTATCTACGCCAATGCCGCAAATCAGCTCATAGAGATACAGAAAGGCAAAAGACGTAGACGTTTCCTCAACGGTTCCGCGGCGCACTTGGGCACGCCAGGTAAAGTAGCCGCGCAACTGCCGGTCGCTCATGGCGTTGTAGGTGGGAAAGTACGATTTAAAGGTGCCGTTGTAGGGACAGTCGTCCTCAAAATCGGCCATCAGCAAGCCTTGGCGGTAGAAAAGCTCGGCTTCCGAAAGCCAGCGACCTGCGCCGCCTTTGGGGTCATCCTGCCAGCGCGATATCTCGCGCATTTTACGGTACTGGTCGGGGAGGAAATTCTGCATCTGTCGGCCGGTTTTGAGAATCGGCTCGTCTGCGTAGACTTCATGTGAGAAGCGGGCAGACTGATGGGTCCGGGCCTCGGCCATAATGCGCTCGATGAGCATCTTGATGTCCTGGTCGGCCACCGCTCCTCCTCTCGAACGCAGCTACGGTGACCTCATATCATAGCACAGCATCAAACAGGTGTTCGAGATACCGCTGCGTTGATAGATTTAGAACAGGAGGGCGTAGATGACGGCGATGACGACGGAGGGGAGCATATTGGCCGTGCGGAAGGTCTGAGGACGGATGAGGTTGACGCCGACGCAGAAGATGAGCATGGAGCCTACGAGCGAAAGGCTGTTGAGGGCTGCTGTGGTCATGATGGGGGAGAGCGCGCCGGCAAACAACGTGATCGTCCCCTGGAACACGGCGACGGGCAGGGCGGAGAAAATGCAGCCGCGTCCGAGCGACGCCGTCATGGTGCAGACGATGATGCAGTCCAGCGCTCCCTTGAGGGCGAGCGTGGACCAGTCGCCGAGCAGGCCGTCTTGGATTGATCCCACGATAGCCATGGCACCGATGCAGACGGTGAGTGAAGTCGAGACAAAAGCGTTGGTGAACCCGTTATCGCCCTCACTGCCAGTCTTGCGCTTGAGCCATTCGCCAAGGTTCTCGATGGCGGCCTCCAAGTTGACGACCTCGCCGATGAGCGAGCCGAGGGCGAACGAGACGATGAGCATGGTGGTACCGGTGGTCGCTAGTGCCTTTCCATCGATGATGAGCATCTTTTGCATGGTGCCGCCCAGGCCGATAAACAGGACGCACAGCCCCGATGCTTTCATGAGCGTGTCTTGGATGCGCGGTGTAATGAAGCGACCGCCCGCTAATCCCAAAAGACCGCCCGCAATCAAAAGCACAACGTTGATGATTGTTCCCAAGCCCGGCATGAGCCCTCCCGTATTGATGCCAACGTGGCAATCGTAGCAGAGTGGAATGCGAGGTACATCGCGACTCATCTAATACGTTATATAAGTGGCATTAGCAACGACGCGCAGCATTTAAGTCTCAGGTGGTTGTCGGGACATAGGGATAGTATTCAAAGCGCAGTGTCATAAGCCGCTGTGGGGATTCAATAGCCGCGGCGATGATATTGGCATCGCGGGCACGATCAAACCCTTCGAGCTCGATCTGGTACGAGACGTTTTGCATAATGTCCAGACGTCGCCAGGCTAGGAGTGTGTCACCATCGAATTCCAAGGTCTTGCCTCCGTCTGGAGCAACGGCGTATAGACGCAGCTTGGCGGTGGTTGCAGGGTCAACAACTGTGACCTTTTTAATTTCGTTTCGAGTATTCTTGGCGCCCAACAAGGTGAGCAGTGTTGGGGCCACGACCTCGCCCGATGGCAAAAAGACGACTTCGATGGATTCAGGAAATGCGATGATGGCCGACTTGCGGACGGGCTGATTGGCGGCGGCAACTTCGATGTTCGCAGCGTCGATGACCTCTGTGTGGTCGAGCGCGGCAAGCACGCAGCAGTTACCTTCATCGATCTCTTGAGGATCAGCAAGCCCCAGGCTGTCCGCGAGCTCGGGATCGTTTGGATCGGCAGCGGGCTCATTCGGTGCTTCGAAAGAAGCTGGGACGCTGTTTGTCGGCGACGGCGTGTCGCCCGCACCTGCTTCTTTATCCGCGCTCTCTTCTTGTATGGTTGCGTTGATGGGTTCGTCGTTTGAGGGGAGCGTCTTGGCGTCAAGCGCGGAGGGGAGAATTCCGATGGCTCCGGATCCGTTCCACTCCATTTCGAGAAGCGCCGGGTCGGCAAGAATGCGTTGCCTGCTTTGCGCGTGGGCATCGATTTCAATAGGGCCTGCCTCTATCCCTCGTGTAAGACTGAGTGATCCGGCTGGCTTCTCGAAATGAGCGTCTGTGTCTTTGGTGCTGACGGCGTAGAACAGCAGGGAAGCTTCTCCCGCCGCGATGGCATCGGTGCCGGCTTTGGTCAGCCGCAACGATGCCGTGAATGAGAGGGTGGGCTGCGCATCGTCTGCATTCGCGGCGGCGCAGCCCAGACATATACCGCTTCCTTTCTCGAAAAACGCACCGTCGAAGGCGACCTTCGCTCCGTTCACCGAGTCATCGACCGAAGCGATGTCGATGCGCAGCTCTAAATTGCATGGATCGCCATCTGCATCGAGCACAACCGAGCGCCACGTGCAGACGGCGCACCCCGCCTGGGAGCCGTTTGCCTTGTTCGAACGATTGATATCCACGACTATCGAGCCGTCCGTATTACGACGAAGGCATCCCGAGGTTGAGATTGCGGCCTGTGCGATCGAAAAACGCTTGCACGCAATGGCGCTCGACGGATTTGGTGCGGAGCTTAGGGCCGCTGGTAAGGAGTCTGCCATGACAGGAGTCGCCCAAGCGGCGACAGGCGTTCCGGTTGCGAGCGCGCCGCAGAGTGCGACGACGGGCAAAAGGTTCTTCGATGCCATGGGGTCTCCTTAGCTAATTTAGTGCGGCCTGTCCGTGTTTTGTTTCTGGCTGTGTTTGATGTGCAGACCGAGGCCGGCGGTTCCCGCGCCTGCTGCTGCGGCGCCTGCTGCCAAGAGCCATCGTTTGTCGCCTGTCTGCGCCAACGGTTCCTCGCGGTCGCTGCGGTCGAGCTCCGAGAGGTCGACCGTCACTTGCGTGGCGGCCTGCGCCTGTTCTTGCTGGGCAAAGGCCATGGCTGGCCCAAACGCTAGGATGCTGACGGCGGCGGCCAGGGCGACGGCCTTATGCCGTGTGCGCACCGGGCTCGACCGTCCAGGTGATCGTTGCAACCTGATCGCCTTCGCCGGTTACGCGGAAGATGTCGCGCGTGACGCGGGCGACGTTTCCGCTTGTCTTGAGCTTAATTTTGTCCGTGCCACCGGCAATGCCCTGGTAGCCCATGTCGAAGGCTGCATTCTTGGAAAGATCGAGGCCCGTTCCCTGCATTGCGGCGCTGGCGTTCTGGAGCGCGCCGTCGGGGCCGACCTTAAAGTCGATGGAGTTCTGCGCGGTTCCGGCCTTGGCGTCGGCGGCAATGGTCCAGGTGTTCATGGCGTCGATCTTCATGTTGGTGACATGGATGCCGTAGGCCGAATGATTGTCGATGGTGGTCGCGTCTTCTGAGGGGCCCTGAAGCGTGCCGTCGGCCTTGGCGACGAAGGGAATAACCGTCGGAACTTTGAACTCAACGTTGTCGATCTCGGTCCTGACCATTACCTTCGTGGTTCCAACGCGCCCGGCTGCCATGGCTGGCGTCGGGGCGGCGCCCATTGCGAGCGCGAGCGCGAGCCCTGCGCCCACGGCGAGCGCTCTGGCTCCGTTCATGTTCCTGGTGATGTCCATGGTCGTTCCTTTCTATTCGCCGCGGGCCGTCCCCGCGATGATTGGACGAATGCTGGTGAATTGCGTGCGGTGCCGCGTCGGCCGGAAAAGCTAGTTCTCGGCTTGCTCAACCCGTACCTTGACACGTGTCGGATTGCCGTGGCTGTCGAGGGTCTTGGCATCGAGTGCCTGGATCTCGATGTACGCCTCGCCTTCTTTGATGTCGCCGGCGGGGCACGTTTCGATTGTCTTGCCGGTCTCGACCACACCAGATTCGTACATGGTCTCGTCGTTTTGGATGACGCGGAATCGCTGGGGAAATTTATTGTCTTGGACGTTTTGCACGTTGACGCGCAGCTTGCCGTCCTCCTGCAGCTGAGCGACCGGTGCGACCGAAATCGTCATCATGTTGTCGCGGACGATGGCGTCGAGCTCATCTTGGATTTCCTGACGCGTTTTGCCCTCGGCCGTCGTAACCGAAGCGCCCGCCTCGGGTACGGGCTGCGACTGCCAAGCGTATAGTCCTACGGCGACAAGGGCACAGACGATGGCCAAGCAGGCAACGATGAGCTTCTTGCGACGACCCGGGCCTGCAAAGTGGGGTGGCTTCTTCGCGCTCATGCGGCATCCTTGGCGGTATAGATGCGCGCAAAGGTGGACGGGTTCGCTCCAAAGAGCATGTGAAGCATCAGGCGGCGTGAGTAGACAAGCTCGTCGAAGTCGGGAGGGAGCTCGATGTCGTGGATATGCGCGATGCGGTGGGCGAGCGCCGAGAACGACTCGGGGTCGCAGATCACATCGGTGGTAACGTGGTAGACCGTCGTATCGGGGAATGCCTCTTCGTCGAAAGGCAGGAGATGGGGATCGTCGTCGACTTCGATGGCGATGCCGTACTGGGGCCAGTAATATGCCATGGGAACCTCCCTGCTTCTGGGGCCAAAACTTCTGTCGGTTTTGGCTGTCGATGCTGACGGTATCAGCCACTACTTGACCAATTGCTGACCAAATACTTGACGGATTGGTGTCTCCGCAGGTAAAAGGCGGCAAAAAATACTCCAACTTTTTTCAAGCGACAATCGCGCGGTCGGCGACGGCGGGGCCATATGTGTCAAAAGCATCGTCTGCCGAGGAAATCAAGCCGCTCGCCGAATTGCACGAACGTAAAAATCGCCAATTATGGAGACGGTCTCGAACACGTCGACGAAACGATGCGGTAACATCTCCCTGCAAACACTGTAGTTAGCTAAAGGGGGAGTTCGCGTGTCTGCAACCATCAAACCCTTCACCGACGAGTTCGAAGAGTATGGCCGCGATGAATCTCGCGCATCGGGCGAAGCATCGAGCATCTCGTTTCCGACAACGGAAGACGAGGTCCGTGCCATTTTGGAAAAGCTCCATGCCGAGCGTGTCCCGGTAACGGTTCAGGGCGCCCGAACCGGCCTTGCCGCCGGTGCCGTGCCCCACGGCGGGCATATCCTCAATACTTCCCGTATGAATCGCTACTTGGGCCTTCGCCGCGATGAACAAGGCCAATTTTTGCTGCGCGTGGAGCCGGGCGTTGTGCTCTCGGAGCTGCGCAAGCAGCTGAGCAAGAAGGTGCTGCCGACCGCTGGTTGGGACCAGGCATCGCTTAAGGCCTACGATGAGTTTCAAGAGGCCCCCGAGCAGTTCTTTCCCACCGATCCCACCGAGGCGTCTGCCTGTCTGGGCGGCATGGCGGCATGTAACGCCTCCGGTGCCCGCAGCTACGCCTACGGCCCCATGCGCCCGCATATCACGGGACTCCACGTCGCGCTGGCTGATGGCGATTTGCTTGAGCTTCAGCGCGGCGAGGCTTTTGCCCAGGGCCGCCGCCTGTCGCTCGTGACGGCAGTGGGCCGTGCACTCGAGCTCGATCTTCCCGACTACACCATGCCCAAGACCAAAAATGCTTCGGGCTATTTCGTTGCTGACGATATGGATGCCATCGAATTGTTTATCGGTGCGTGTGGCACAATCGGCGTCATCACCGAGCTCGAGATTGCCCTGCAGGCGGCGCCTGCGGTCGTTTGGGGCGTGAGCTGTTTCTTTGACAGCGAAGACAAGGCCGTGTCCTTCACCGATTCCGTGCGTCCCGTCCTGTCCCATGCGGCTGCCATCGAGTACTTCGACGCTGGCGCCCTGGATATTCTACGTCGCCAGCGCGAGCAGTCGACGGCGTTTGCCTCGCTGCCGGCGCTCGACAAAGAGGCCAAGGTCTGTGTCTACGTGGAGCTCGACTGCGACGACGAAGTTCAGGCGACTGAGGAGCTGTATCACTTGGGGTGGGTACTGGAGCTTGCGGGTGGCCGCGACGACGCGACCTGGGTTGCGCGCACCGAGGTCGATCGCGAATGCCAGCGGTTCTTCCGCCATGCGGTGCCCGAGAGCGTCAACATGCTCATCGACGAGCGCCGCCGCATGGATCCCACCATCACCAAACTGGGTTCGGACATGTCGGTGCCCAACGCGCACTTGGCCGATGTTATCGCCCTCTATCGCCGCACGCTGGCGGAAAGCGGGCTTGAATCTGCCGCCTGGGGGCATATCGGTAACAACCATCTGCATGTGAACATTCTGCCGCGCGATGCACAGGATTATCGCCGCGGCGGAGAACTCTTTGCCCAGTGGGCTTCCGAGGTCACGGCCATGGGCGGTGCCGTCTCCGCAGAACACGGCGTCGGCAAGATCAAGGCGGGCTTCTTGGAGACGATGTACGGTCACGAGGCCATGGTCGAGTCGGCGCGGCTCAAGCTCCAGCTCGATCCTGCCGGGCAGCTGGGTCGCGGTAACCTGTTTTCGGAGAAGCTCTTGGATGAGCTCGTCCAGAAAGGGGGCGCGTGAAGATGAGCGATTTCCATATGGTGGTGTGCGTCAAGGCCGTGCCGGGCAGCACCGAGGTCAAGATGGACCCCAAGACCAATACGATTGTGCGCGATGGCAAACAGGCGGTCATTAATCCCTTTGACGCGAGCGCTTTGGAATGCGCGCTGGCGCTGAAGGCCGACTTTATCGGCTTTGGCATGGACGTGCGCGTAACGGTGGTGTCGATGGGCATCCCCGCGACTGAATCGCTATTGCGCGACTGCATCGCCCGAGGCGCCGATGACGCACTACTGCTGACCGACCGCGCCTTTGCAGGTGCCGATACCCTGGCAACCACCTATGCCCTCAAGTGCGGCATTGAGGCGCTCGACGAGGACTTCGACCTGCTCATCTGCGGCAAGATGGCGGTGGACGGCGATACGGCCCAGATTGGTCCCGAGCTTGCCGGTGCCTTTGAGATTCCCTGCGTGACCGACGTGAGCTGCGTGCAGAGCGCGGGCTTTACGACCTGTGGTTCACTGGCGCTCGTTCACGGATGCGATGCCGGCGAGGAGACGGTCTATCTTGAGATGCCGTGCGCGATGACGACCGCCAAGGAGATTGGCCAACTGCGCATGCCGAGCATTGCCGGTATTCGTGCGGCCGAGGAGGCGGACGTACGCGTGGTCAACGCTGCCGATGTGAACGCCGATCCCTCGCGTTGTGGCCTTGCCGGATCACCGACGCAGGTCGTGCGCTCGTTTGTGCCCGACCGTGATCAAACGTGCGAGGCCGTTGAGGGAACGGCGTCCGAGCAGGCGGTAAAACTTGCCAAGATTATCGAGGGGATGGCATAGATGAGCGGACTGATTATCGATAGCGAAGCCTGTATCGGCTGCGGTCGCTGCGTTCGCGCCTGTGCCTCGGGCGGCATTGTGGTGGAGGGCGAGCGCCCCAATCGCTGTGCCCGCGTAACCGACGGCTGTATCCTGTGCGGCGGGTGCGTCGACGCCTGCCCCGTCAACGCCATCTCGATCGAGCGCGACGAGGCCGCCGGTGCGGTGGACCTTGATGCATATCGAGACATTTGGGTCTTCGTGCAAACTGACGAGAACGATGCCGTGGCATCCGTGGCCTTCGAGCTCATGGGCAAGGGCCGCGAGCTTGCCGATGCTCGCGGCTGCCGTCTGGTGGCGCTGGTCGGTATGGGCCCCGAGGGTTCTCTCGGTGACCTGGAGCATCTGGTTTACGCGGGCGCCGACGAAGTCCTGGCCTGTCGCGACGAGCGCCTGCGCCAAAACGATGCGGAGGTCTACGCCCGCTTGATCTGCGATTTGGTAGCCGAACGAAAACCCGAGGCCATCCTATACGGCGCGACCGCTTTTGGCCGCGAACTGGCACCCGGCGTTGCCGTGCGTTTGCAGACAGGCCTTACGGCTGACTGCACCGTGCTTTCGATGGATGCGGAGACGGGCTTGCTGCAGCAGACGCGTCCGGCGTTTGGCGGCAACCTGATGGCCACCATCGTCTGCCCCAATCATCGTCCCCAGATGGCAACGGTACGCCCCGGTATCTTTAAGGCGCCCGACTTTGACTACGGCCGTTCCGGCACGATCACCCAGATATCACTTGCGGATGATGCTAAGACTCGTGTCGAGATCTCGATTCCCGCCGAGGAGTGGAGGCAGCAGGCTTCGATCGCCGATGCCGAGCGCCTGGTCGTGGTGGGCCGCGGCATTGGTTCCAAGAAAAATCTGCCGCTGATGCGAAGGCTCGCCGAGGCTCTGGGAGCCGAGCTTGGCTGCACGCGACCTGTCGTGGAGGCCGGCTGGTTGGAGTATCGCCATCAGATTGGCCAGACGGGCGTATCGGTTTCGCCCAAGCTTCTCGTGAGTATCGGTGTTTCGGGCGCCATCCAGCATCTTGCCGGCATCGGTGGGGCAGAGTGCATTATCGCCATCAACGAGGACCCGGATGCCCCCATCTTTGGTGCTGCCCAGTACAAGGTTGTCGGCGATGCCGTCGAGGTCGTCGAGGAACTGCTGGCCCAGCTTGAGCGCTAGGCGCGCGTCAGCCAGTCGCGCATCTCGTCCTTTAGGCGGCTCCAGGTTGCCTGCGTGGCGGGATCGGTAAAGGGGCGCGTAATGCCAAAGGGCGCGTCGAGCAGGCGGTAGATATCGCCCTGCCCGCGCGCCAGCGTGCGGCTCGCTGGATAGACGAGCTCAAACATAAAGCAGATGAGTCCCACCAGGTAGTCCGCCGGCTCGTTGCGCTCGTCGCGCGCGACGCACCGATGCTCGTCAAAGGCGGCAAGTGTCGGCGACGAGAAACGGCTGTCGAGAAACGTCTTCTCGTCCACCTTGAGGATGGTGTTGACGGTGCTGTCGGCGATGGTGCGCATAATGTCGATCTTGTCACCATCGCGCACGATATCGCAGAAGCTTCGCGTGCGCACGTCGAGCTGCGCGGGTAGACGGAAATCGCTGTGATAGGCAATGCTCGCTCGGATGAGCTCATCTTCTGCCGGGTCATCGATAAAGTCGCGGATGCTCGTTACGGCGGGTGCATCGGCGGGATTCTCGCCAAAGAGGACTTCGACGCCTAACGCCGCATGGCTCATGCTTTCGGCATCCTTAAACGTGTCCCAACGTCGCAGCTGTTCAAAGCGACCCATATCGTGCAGCAGGCCGCAAAGCCATGCCAGGTCAATATCTTCTGACGACCAGCCCTGCTCGCGCGCTACGGCATCGCATGCCTCGGCCACGTGGTACGTATGCTCGATTTTGAGCGCGATGCGTGGGTTGGTGGCGTCGTAGGCATCGGTGTAGCTTTTGAAGGCCGCGCGCGCCCGGTCACGATCGATAGCTGTCATAATGACTTCCTAAAAAGTTGTGTCTTTCGATCCGGTGGCAATTGTAGGTGAACTCGGTTGCTGTCGGATGATGATTCTGCCGTGTCGTTACATGCGGCTCGGAGACCTTGTCAGGATGAGAAGCGTATGGTGCTCAAAATCGTTAGAACCGTCTGGCCGGTGATGCTTACCTATGTTGCAATAGGCGCGCCGTGCGGAATGATCATGGGGCAGACGGGAATGGAGCCCTGGATGGTCTTTTCTCTGAGCAGCACGTTTGTGACGGGCAGCGGGCAGTTTATGATCTGCAACCTGTGGTTGGCGGGTGTGCCTGCAGCATCGATCGTCGCGAGCGTCGCCGCAATCTCCTCGCGCTTTGCGCTTTACTCGGCATCGATCGCACCGCATCTGAGGGGTGCCTCGAAGCGTCAGACGCTGGCTGTTGCCGCGACACTTACCGAGGAGGCATACGGCATCTCGCTTGCCAAGTTGGTTGAAGGGGAGGATTGGGGTCCGCGTGAGTCCTTCGTGCTCAACGTGATCCTTATCGCAACATGGGGCGTTTCGTGTACGACGGGCGCCATCGTCGGCGCCGTTGCCGATGTTCCCACCGCCATTGCGGCCTTTGTCTGCACCTCGCTCTTTATCTGTCTGCTCTTTTCGCAGCGGCTGTCGCGCGGCAACGTTGTCGCGGCGGTTTCGGGCGCGGTGTCCGTCGCCGTATGCAAGTTCTTGGGCCTCACGAATATTGCCGTGCCGGCAAGCGTCGTGGTCGGCATTGCCATTGCGCTGGCGTGCGATGCTGTATTTGACGGAAGAGGTGCCCGCGATGCCCGTTAACGAGTTCTTGGTTCTGTGGCTGTCGTCGTGGGCTGCTATCGCGTTCTTTCGCATCGCGCCGGCGTTCGCCTTGCGCGGGCGGACCCTGTCGCCCCGCATTACCGAGGCCCTGGGCTATATTCCGCCCGCTGCCTTTGCCGCGCTGGTCGCCAACGACTTGGTGAGCCCTGGCGCGTTCGACGCGGGACTCTGGCCTGCCTTGGTTCCCTGGATTGCGGCCGCCGGCGTCGTGGTCGTGGCGGTCAAGACAAAATCGATGCTGTGGTGCTGCGTCTCGGGCATCGTACTCTATATCGTCTTGAGCCTTATATAGGGGTGGCGTCGCGGGCGCCGAATCTCGTTCCATCCCAACTTGTCGAATTTTTTACCGAGCTGGTCTATTTCTTCTGGTACCATGGTCAAACTTTACTGTAGCAAAGCGTGACGTGGGCTTTTGTACCCCGTCAGCGGAAATGGGGGTTTCATGGCACAGGAAGCAACCGCTAACGAGCAAAAGAAATTCAAGGTCCCGCGTATCCCGGGCGACATCATGATCTATCCGATGATCGTCGGCCTTTTGCTCAATACCTTCTGCCCGCAGGTCTTTGAGGTCGGCGGCTTCTTTACGGCTGCCTGCCGCGGTGGCTCCAACACCATCGTTGCCGCGATCTTGCTGTTCGTGGGCGCCGGCATCAGCTTTAAGTCCACGCCGGGCGCCATCAAGACCGGCATCGTCGTGCTGATTCCTAAGCTTGTAGTGGCAGCCGCGCTGGGTCTGGGCGTCGCGTACTTCTTTAACGATAACTTTTTAGGCCTGAGTTCGGTTTCCATCATCGGCGGCATTACGTTTTGCAACATGGCGCTCTATACGGGCATCATGGGCGAGTTCGGCGATGAGTCCGAGCAGGGCGCTGTCGGTATCCTGTTCTTTACGGCCGGCCCCGCCGTCACGATGATCATCCTTGGTGTTTCGGGTCTCGCCAACATCCCCGTCGGCACCATCATCGGATCCATCCTGCCGCTCGTTATCGGCATGGTCCTGGGCAACTTGTTCCCGTTTATCAAGAACCTGCTGGTCCCCGGCGCCAATCCCGCGATCGCCGTTATCGGCTTTCAGCTCGGTGCGTCCATGAGCCTTTCGAGCTTTATCACCGGCGGTATTTCGGGTATCCTGCTGGGCCTCATCACGCTCTTTATCGTCGGTCCCATTACCTTTGCCTTCGAGCGCTTGTGTGGCGGCAACGGTAAGGCGGCTGTGGCATGCTCCACCATTGCCGGCACGGCCATGACCACGCCGGTCGCCCTCGCCGAGGTCGCTCCGCGCTATGCCGAGCTTGCGCCCACCGCGTATGCGCAGATCGCCACCGCCGTCATCATCACGGCAATCATGGCCCCGATTCTGACCGGCTGGGTCGATAAGAAGTTCTGCCAGGGCAAGGAAGACCTGTCGCCTGCCGGTGTCGAGGCCATCGAGGAGGCTGTCGCGGCCGACATCGATGGCGAGTAGCAATCGATACCCATCAATGATTCCGGCGTGCAACTCGCGCCGTTTGAGCGCCCGAACGAGAGCTGTCTTGCAGTGACGTTCGGGCGCTCTGCTATTATTCCCCTTACCCCTGCGGAGAAAGGGGCGTTTATTGCCCAGACACGAATCGGGCGATTCTGACCACTTGGATATTGAAGGGAGGGCGTCTAGTGGTTAAGGCACTCAAGATTGAGATATTCCTGCTATGCATGATTGTTCTTATCGGGCTTGCCGTACGAAGCCGTCGCTCCCTGTTCTCGAGCACCCAGCAGCTTTTGTTTAGCATGCTGGGCTACACGTCTGCTGCCTACATTTTCTTCGATATGATCTGGACGCTTTCGGATGGTGTGGACGGCACGTTGGGCATTGCAGCCAACTGGATTTCCAACGCGGTTTCGTTTTCGCTCTTCGCCATCGCGTGACTCATTTGGTTTATCTATTCCGAGACGATGCAGGGCTCTCACCTTGTGACCTCGCGCTATAGGGTGGTGCTTGTAACGTTGCCTACGGCTCTGGTGGTCGTGCTGGCTTTTACCAGTTACTGGACGCACGCCCTGTTCTATATCGATTCGCAGGGCGTGTATCGTCGCGGCTTTGCCTATATGATCCAGCCCATTGTCAGCTACTGTTACGTTATACATACGTCCCTGCATGCGTTTGTGCAATCTCGCAGGGTCGAGAGCCTGCAGACGAAGGCTATCTATCGAACCTTAGCATTTTTCGCCATTCCGGCCCTGGTGGGCGGTACCTTTCAGATCGTATACTCGGTGCCTGGCCTTTGTGTCGGCATAATGATTAGCATGTTGCTGCTCTATATCATCTGCCAGGAGCAACTGATCTCGACTGACCCGTTGACTGGACTCAACAACCGCAACCGTTTTGAGACCTATATGCTGTCGCTCTTTTCAAATGTGGATCAGGCCGAAGATGTATATCTGCTTATGATGGACGCTGACGGCTTTAAGCAGATTAACGATCGCTATGGACATGTGGAGGGCGACCATGCTCTTCAGGTAATAATCCGCTGCGCTCAAAGAGGTCTGCTCGGCGTCTGGTGGCTTTATCGCGCGTTATGGTGGCGATGAGTTCGTGGTGCTCCAAAAGGCAGCGGCGGAACAGGATATCATGCATCTGTGCGCGACAATCAACGACGAGCTCGCGCATGCCGAGGTGCCGTATGCATTGCGGATGTCCATCGGTTGCGCGCGGGTCGGCGATAGTGTTGATACCTGGCAAGACTTACTTCGCGCTGCCGATGCGGAGCTCTACCGCGTCAAGGCCGAGAAAAAGAAAGCCGGCATCCAGATACGCTAGGAAAAGGGTCGCACGCTTGCGTGCGTGGCGGCCCTCAGCTCATCGATGTATTCCATTAAGCTAAAGTGTGCAAACGCCCTCCCTAAAAAGGTGAGCTCGCTAGGCTTTTTTGGGTTTGTTGACGATGATGATGCCGCCGCAGACCAACAGCAGGGCAACGATGACGGTAACGGGGCTCGTGCCCGCGCCTTCGCCGAGCAGCAGCGCGCTCAGCAGCACACCAAAGACGGGGTTCATAAACCCAAAGACCGAGACGCGGCTGACGGGGTTGGCGGCAAGCAGGCGCGACCACAGCGAGTAGGCGACCGCGGAGATAAGCGCCATGTAGATGATGAGCGCGATGGCGGGGGCAATCGCCGTGGGGGAGAGCGCGCCACCTATCAAAAAGCCGATGGCGGTGAGGACCAGGCCGCCGACCAAGAACTGCCACCCGGCAAGCAAGACGCCGTCGTGCTCGCGCGAGAAGATGCCGATCAGACAGGTCGAAAGGGCACCCGCGACGGTGGAGGCCAGGATAAAGCCCTCGCCGTCGAGCGTAAAGCCAAAGGTGCCGTCCGCGCCCGAAAGGTTGACGAGCGCGACACCGGCAAAGCCCAGTACGCAGCCGAGCACTTTGGCCGCATCGAGCTTTTCGGTGCGAAACGCCAGGGCGGCAAAGAGGATGGCTAGGAAGTTGGCGCTGGCCTCGATGATGGAGCTCGACATGGCGCTGGCGCGCGAGAGGCCCAGATAGAAAAAGAAGTACTGACCGATGGTCTGAAAGAGCGACAAGTTAAAGATGGGCTTGATATCGCGTGCCTGTGGGACGAGCGGGCGGCGCTGGGCCGCACTCATACCGGCGATAACCAGGATACCGGCAAGCGTGAAGCGCAAGCCCGCGAAGAGCAACTGCGAGGCACTATCGTGCGCGGGGATACCAAAGAGCGCATAGCCGATCTTAATGCAGGGGAAAGCCGATCCCCAGAGCACGCAGCAAACAAGACAGCCCAGGATGAGTTCGGGCAGGGTGGCGAGATACGGCTTGTGGCGCTCCATGATGTCCTTCCGTTGCGTTTGAAGCAAAAAAGAACCCGCCACCGGGGGTGTGAACTGCCTCCCATTTCTTGGACATGAGAAATGGGAGGCTTTTTATGCGTGTCG
>UQUX01000011.1 GCA_900544425.1 uncultured Collinsella sp. | reverse complement strand
ATCAAGTCGACCATCCCCGTCGGCTACACCGCGGGCCTGCGCGAGAGGCTGGGCGACAGCAAGATCTTCTTCAGCCCGGAGTTCCTGCGCGAGAGCAGGGCGCTCTACGACAACCTGCACCCCAGCCGCATCGTGGTCGGTGCGCCCAAGGACGATGCCGAGGCCGTTGCTGCGGCCGAGAAGTTCGCCGGCCTGCTCGCGCAGGGCGCCGACCCCGCCGAGCTGGAGCGCGTGAACGCCGACGGCACCGTGGGCATCCCGGAGCTCGTGCTGGGCACCACAGAGGCCGAGGCCGTGAAGCTGTTCGCTAACACCTACCTGGCGCTGCGCGTGGCCTACTTCAACGAGCTCGACACCTACTGCGAGGTCCGCGGGCTCAACGCCCGCGACGTCATCGACGGCGTGTGCCTGGAGCCGCGCATCGGCAGCCACTACAACAACCCAAGCTTCGGCTACGGCGGCTACTGCCTGCCCAAGGACACCAAGCAGCTGCTAGCCAACTACAGGGACGTGCCGCAGAACCTGATCGAGGCCATCGTGGAGGCCAACCGCACCCGCAAGGACTTCGTGGCAGACGAGGTGTTGCAGATGGTGTGGGACCGCGTGTACGAGGGCAAGGAGAAGCCGGTCGTGGGCGTCTACCGCCTGACGATGAAATCCAATTCGGACAACTTCCGCGCGAGTTCCATCCAGGGCGTCATGAAGCGCGTGAAGGCCAAGGGCGTTCCCGTGGTGGTCTACGAGCCCACGCTCGATGCGCCGGAGTTCTTCGGCTCCGAGGTCACGCACGACCTGGAGGCCTTCAAGGCCGGCTGCGATGTGATCGTTGCCAACCGCTGGAGCGACGAGCTCGTTGACGTGGCGGATAAGGTATACACTCGCGATTTGTTTAAGAGGGATTAGTTCATGACGGGATGTCGCAAGGACATAAAAGTGTGCTTTGCTGCGTCATCTGGTGGGCATCTGGAGCAGTTACTTGCGCTTAAGCCTTTGATGGAGCGCTACGACAGTTTCATCCTCACCGAGAAGACTGCCTATGATGCCAAGCTACCTGTGCGGGCTCGCTATGTGCGCCAGGTGAATCGACACGAGGCAAGCTTTCTTCCTCGAATGGCGTTCAATGCCGTGACGTCTCTTCGTTATTGGTTCACTGAACACCCCGACGTGATTGTGTGTACGGGGGTACTGGCTACCATACCGTTTTGCCTGATCGGGCATGCAATGGGCGCCAAGCTTGTGTATGTCGAGTCTTTCGCGAAAACTGACTCACCAACCATGACGGGAAAGCTGCTGAGCAAACGCGCCGATCGTTTTTACGTGCAGTGGGAGTCGATGCTATCCGTGTACCCCAATGCCCGCTTTGTCGGCGGCGTGTACTAGGGAGGTGGTCGCATGATATTCGTTACCGTAGGCTCCCAGAAGTTTCAGTTCGACAGATTAGTCAGGGCGGTAGATGCTCTCGTTGCTAGCGGTGTTGCTGAGGATGGAGCTTTTGCTCAGACGGGTGTGTGCACTTACATTCCTGAGTATTTGGAACACGAGGCGTTTCTCGATCGTGATTCCTTCCGCGTTCATATGGATGCTTGCGATGTCGTGGTAACCCATGGAGGTACCGGCGCCATCATCGGCGCCGTTAAGGACAACAAGAAAGTCATCGCTGTTCCGCGTCTAGCAAAATACGGCGAACATGTGGATGATCACCAGATTGAGATTGTTCGACAGTTCGGGGACATGGGGCTGATTGAGCCGTGTATGGACCCTACCGACCTGCCCGCCGCTTATGCGCGGGTGCTTTCCAAGGATTACCTGCCCTACAAGAGCAACGCGGCGCGGTTCTGCGCCGACCTTTCCGATTACATCGATGGCGTTGGAGGCGTACGATGAAACTTAAGAAAAGATTCGCGCTTTCTCTGAGGAACAACTTGCGCTTTATCCCCGACGAGGATTTTATTCGCATGTGCTTCAGAGCAAAGCTGCACTATAAGCTCGATCTTGATCATCCCAGGACCTTTAATGAGAAGCTCCAGTGGTGCAAGCTGCATTATCACAATCCAGTCTTGACCACGCTTGTTGACAAGTTTGAAGTGCGATCTTTTGTAAGGGAGCGTATCGGCGATGAGTACCTTGTTCCGCTTTATGGCGTCTACGATTCGGTGGAAGAAATCGACATTGATGAGTTGCCGGAAAAGTTCGTGCTGAAGTGCACTCACGACTCGCAGAGCACAATCGTGTGTACGGACAAATCAATATTCGATTTTGAGGTCGCTAAGAAACGCCTGCGTACTGCACTTCAACGGAATTGGTACTGGCAGGGTCGGGAGTGGGCCTACAAGGATATAGCTCCTCGTGTGGTTGCCGAGGCGTACCTCGACGAACCGGGTAGGCAGACCCCGACTGACTATAAGTTCTACTGCTTCGATGGTAAGGCGGCGCTCGTGCAGACCGATGCTGATCGCTTTACCGCGCACGATATGCAGTATTTCACTCCATGCTGGGAGCAACGTGGAGACATCAATCACGAAGTATCCAATCGTAAACCCACCGAAAAGCCCGAGAACTACGATTTGATGCTCAGACTTGCTGAGACGTTGGCGTCGGATCTTCCGCATGTACGAGTCGATCTTTACAACATCGCGGGCAATCCTTTCTTCGGCGAGATGACTTTTTACACCGGGGGCGGTTTCGACCCCTTCTACGCTGATGAGAAGCAGCCGGACAGGCTCGATTGCGAGCTCGGAGAGCTATTCGTTTTGCCTAAGCAGAATTCGTAACTGCGAATATAGCGGCGTAGGTAGTGTTATCTAGCGAGTGTGGATAATCCCGAGAAGAACATGGTCCAGACTCCGCCCGATCTGATTCACTCAGTAAGCCCTGGCTTACATCAAAGATTGCATTTGGAATGAAAGATAGAAATCCCATGGGCTTGGAACATTCAAGAACATGTTGCGAAAAGCGAATGATTGCCCTGGATTATTCTGCAGAAGCCTGGTTGAAGCTGCTCTACGGTGAGGTAGCCAAGTGAACGTCTGCATGATTACATACAATCTCGTCAATAATGGCATTGGCAAGGTAGTGCTCACATATTCGTTCGAACTTATCCGGCATGGGCACACGGTGACCTTGCTCGTCGGTGGTCCATGCGAACAAGAGAAAGTTGATGAGGCCGTAGCTCACGGCATCGCGGTCACACAGCTTCCCGATAAGAGGTCCGACACCCTTGGCTATTTCGAGGCGCTGAGCAAAGCCCTCGACGAGGGACAATTCGACATCTGCCATGTCCACGGCAACAGTGGTATGGTCTTCCCTGAGTTGGTTATAGCGAAGTGCTCCCGTGTTGTAGTGGTGGCCTGCCACTGTCACAGCACGGGATGCGAACATCCCGTGCTGCACAGGGTGCTGAGGCCTTTCGTGCCTCGACTTTGCGACTGCATGTTCGCGTGCAGTGACGAGGCGGGCAAATGGCTTTTTGGAAATGCGGGCTTTTCCGTCATCCCTAATTCCTTCGACCTTGACAAGTTCAGGTTCGATCCGCAAGCTCGCCTCGAGCTGCGCGGAGCCTACGGTATCGACGAGGACGTCTATATTCTTGGCAACGTGGCGAGGTTGAACCCTGAGAAAAATCATGCGTTCCTAATCAAGGTTTTCGAGGCATTTCATGCTGAGAACCCTGAATCGATTCTGATGATTGCTGGTGGGGGACCTGGAGAGAAGGATGTTAGGGCCTTGGTTGAGGCATCGCCTGCCCATGATTCGATTATGCTGCTTGGCAACGTAAAAGACCCAGCCAAGCTCTATTCGGCGATGGATTGCTTTGTGTTTCCCTCGATTCACGAGGGACTTGGTATCGTCCTCGTGGAGGCACAACTCGCCGGCCTTGAATGCTTCGTATCGTCCAATGTGCCGCAGGACGCTTGCGTGAGTGACAGGTTCCACGCGATTTCCCTTACAGAAACCGCTGAAAGATGGGCGGGCGAGATAGCTGCGATGGCCTTTTGGCCACATGATAGGAGCAAAGACTCCTTCCGTGCGGGGAGCCTGGAGCCTTTTGACATCTCCTCGAGCTACCACCTTCTTGAGAGCGCATACGAGGCCGCATTGGATCGTAAAGGAGGACGGGAATGAACATCAACGTCGACTTTGCCGAAGCCGCCGGTGGAAAGGGCTTCCCTCGTTCGCTCGGGACGTTTCTTTTGAACCCCTGCTTCCACGCTGTGGCTCTTTTCCGCCTGTCCGCCCTGCTCTACCGTTGCCATCTTGAGCCACTGGCAAAGATTGTTTGGTGTTTGAACAGGATGCTTTACCACGTCGATTTGGATTACAAAGCGAAGTTGGCACCGGGGTTTCGCCTCGTCCACGGGCTCGGCGTTGTTATAGGCGCTGGG
This sequence comes from uncultured Collinsella sp., assembly GCA_900544425.1. GTDB lineage: Bacteria > Actinomycetota > Coriobacteriia > Coriobacteriales > Coriobacteriaceae > Collinsella. The sequence goes on along the minus strand of UQUX01000011.1, from coordinate 20,093 downwards.
GTCGTCAGCGAGGGGCCGCTCACAGTGTATCAGGGTGTGACCATCGGCGGCTCTCATGGACGTCATCGCGAAGATGGTCGGGGGGAGGTCTTCTGGCAGCCCCATTTCGGGAGCAACGTTATCGTGTACACGAACTCCTGCATTTTCGACCAATATACGTTGGGGACGGCGCGATTGTGAAGGCGGCTCGAATAGTTACGAAGGACGTTGGGCCTGGGGACAAGATATAAACGGAGGTTGCTTGTGCCGCTTGTAAGCATAATTATTCCAGTCTATAAGGTCGAAAAAGAACTTGGCCGCTGCGTTGACAGTGTCCTTTGCCAGACGTTGGGCGATATCGAGGTGATTCTCGTCGATGACGGGAGTCCGGATGATTGCCCTCGAATCTGCGATGATTACGCCCTTGCGGATTCGAGGGTAAAAGTTGTCCACAAGCAGAACGGAGGGCTTTCGGATGCGCGCAACTTCGGTCTGGCCGAGGCGACTGGGGATTACATCATGTTCGTTGATTCAGACGATTCTATCGAGCTCGATGCTTGCGAGAGGCTGCTGCGTTTGGCAACCGATTCCCACGCTGACATCGTCCTTGGGGATTGGAGGGTAACCCCGGGTCCGGACAGGCCCGATCACTACGCGTCGCTTGAGGAGGGAAAGGCATATCTCACTAAGGATTTCATTCTCACAGCTCTAAAAGCGGGAGAATGGTACCCGTGCGCATGCTTCATGTTTTGCAAGCTCTCGTTGTTTAAGGAAAACGGGCTCAGGTTTGCCGTGGGGCTGCTGCATGAAGACATGGAGATGCAGCCTAGAGTCTTTCTTGCAGCGGATACCGTCGTCTGCCTGAAATACAAGTTCTACAACTACATTCAACGGCCAGGCTCCATCATGAAATCGCAGAATTCTTCCGAACGTGCGGTTTCCATGTGCGAGATCCTAGGGCGCTGGAAGACTCAATTTGACGCAATCAACGATTTGGAGCTTCGCCACGCTTTATATGGCTATCTTGCGAAGTGCTATCTACACACTTGCCGCGAGCTTGGACTTCGGGGCGGCCTTGATGTGCCGGGCGTAGACAAGAAGTTTTTGTTCGAATACGGCACGAACACAAAAGAGAAGGCCAAGGCGCTGTTGTTCGCTGCTTCGCCGCGCTTCTACAGCTACCTTTAGGTGGGCCGGAATATGCATCATCAATTGTCGTGGACGCGAGATTCTATCTTGTCGAAACGGATACGCTTCGATTGGCTCACGGCGTCGCTCGTTGCTATCTACTTTGCGGTCTTCAAGTTGGTCTGCATCCCGAAGGTTCTGCAGCAAGGCCTTAAAGTCAGCTGCGTGTTCTTCGTCCTTCTCTTTCTCATCACCAACCTCAAAGGAAGAGAGTACAAACACCCGTCGGCCCTGTTTTGCATCATGGTCGTGATCTCGAGCATCGCGGGCTATCTGGCTGGGTACGTAGACTCCTCCAACTGCACCGACGCACTTCTCTACGCCATCTGTCTCTACGCCCTCGCCCTTCTAATTACGACATGCAGCAGACGTGGCAGGCTCGAGACTTTCATGAGCGTCTTCTTCTGGATGACCGTCATTTACTGCGTTCTATCTATTGTATTCATTGCAAGGGTGGGTACAGCCGATGGCCCCCTGCTCTACTATTTTGCAGGCAACAAGTTCTCAACGAGCTATTACTTCATCATGTTGGCATGTCTGGCTTACGCCAAGCTTCGTCGCGAAGGCAGGAGCAAAGATTTAGTCGTCCTGGTCACCGCGGGCCTTGGTTTGCTTGCCCTCGTCGTGGCTCATACGGTCTACTGCTCGACGGCCGTCGCAATGTCTGCCCTCTTGATTGCTTTAGTGATCCTCCCACGGAAAGCCCAGCGTATTCTAGAAAAGCCTGCAGTCGTCATAGCGGCAATGGTCTTGACGGGCGTTATCCTTGCCTTCTTATTACAGCTCCTCCAGGTGCCGTTTGTGAAGCATATTGTCGTAGACGTCCTCGGTGAGAACTTGACGTTGACGGGCAGGGATTTGATTTACAGTGGGCTTCGGGCCGTCATCAGCGAATCTCCTATCTTCGGGTACGGCTATGGAAACGCAGCCGTGGCCATGTACGTCGGGTATGGAAACGCTCAGAACTCTATTATGGAGACGCTCGTCAACTATGGTGTCGTGGGTCTATTCGCCGTCTTCTATATGGCCTGGACTAGCGTAAAAGGAGATAAGCCTTCTTGGAGCTGGGGCATGTACATCATGCTTTACGCGATGATCGCAGGATCTATCGTCGAAATTACGTACAACTACTACTTTTTCATTGCGCTCATGGCTATTTTCGTGGCTAGCGAGGATATCCAGAGTGGAGGAATCGAAAAAGACGAGAAGCAGAGTGTCTGTTGTGTCAATGGGGCGCTCACAAGGAGGTAAACATGCGCGTTGGCATTATGTCAATGCAGAGAGTCGTGAACCACGGCTCCTTCATGCAAGCATACGGATTAAAGTCAATGATCGAGTCGCTGGGACACGAGGTCCTTTTCGTTGACTACAAACCTTCCTCGTGCGTGCCGGGGCTCAGGGACGCACGAGGAAGGCTCAAGGACTTTCTTGGAAGGATTAAGGCCGATGTCAGGTTTACTGGCGCGGGAAGGCGTGCCCTCATTGCCGCAGGAATTTATAAGCGAACTCCGATGGACGTCGAATATGAGAGATGCCTCGGTCTTCTCGGCGTCGACCCGTGCAAGCGCAACATCGGGGAGCATGTCGACGTTCTTGTCATCGGAAGCGATGAGGTCTTCAACTGTACACAGGCGGGACCAAATGTCGGTTTCTGCCGCCAGCTTCTTGGTTGGGGGAACAACTGCGAATCCGTAATCAGCTATGCCGGGTCTTTCGGGCACACGACTTTGTCCGACCTTGAGAAGTACCACGTGGCCGACGACGTGAGGAATTGCTTCCGATGCTTCGACGCCATTTCTGTTAGGGACGCAAACTCCCGTGCCATCCTCGAGGCCCTTGGAATCGATGGCGTTAGCACGCATCTCGACCCAGTTCTTGTCTCCGGTGTCGAAAATGTTGAATGGAAGCCCGTAGAGACACCAGAACGTTATGCCCTAGTTTACGGATACGGCAACCGTTTCACCCAGGACGAAGCCGAGGCCATCAGGGCCATCGCCGAGAAAAGGGGCGTCAAGCTCCTTGCGGTCTACGGACATCAAGATTTCTGCGATGAGAACGTCGATTGCGGCCCTGATGAAATTCTGAATTACTTCAAAGGAGCCGATTTCGTGGTGACTGACACCTTCCACGGAACGATATTCTCCGCCATAACGCACGTCCCTTTCGCGGTGATAAAGCGCGGACAGAATGCAAACAAGCTTGTTGACCTTCTCGACAGGTTGTCGCTCAAGGAGAGACTCGCGACGACACCAAAAGACCTCTCGTTTATTCTCGACAAGCCCCTGGAGTTTGAAGTTGCCGATGCCGTCAGAGCGGCCGCTCGCGAAATCTCCCTGTCTTATTTAAGGTGCAACATTTCCGTTGGCAGGGGGGTGCGTTAGGCGTTCTGCCAAAACCGATGGGAGACAAAAAGAAATTCGCCCTTAACTTCGCCGCGCAAATCGCGGTACTCGGCACTCAGTTCATCATTAGCTTCGTTCTCACGCCGATCGTGCTCCAGAAGCTCGGCGACGAGGCATATGGGTTCGTAGGGCTGGTCAACAACTTCGTCAGCTATGTCGCAATCATCACTGCAGCACTTAATGCCATGGCAAGCCGGTTCATCACGGTCTCCTACCATGAGGGGGATACCGAAAGGACCGAAGAGTATTTCTCTTCGGTCTTTTTCTCGAACTGTATTATGGCATTTGCAATTTTCGTGGGATCGGTGTTCCTCGCTGCTAACATAGAGACCCTTGTCAGTGTGACGCCGGAATTGGTCAGCGACTTGAGAATCACCGTTCTGCTCGCGTTCATGAATGCTGGGATAGGGCTGCTTACGGTCGTATTTGGTGTTGCGGCGTTTATAAAAAACGAGTTATTCCTAAATTCCATCGGCCAGCTTCTCGGTTCGGTCCTTCGTGTCATCTTCCTGTTCGTCCTGTTCTGGGTAGCCTTCCCTCATATGTGGTACTTCAGCGTCGCGGGCCTCGTGGCGACAGTCGTGACCGGCGCGGCGCAAGTTGCTGTGACACGCAGGCTCCTTCCCGAACTCAAGCTGTCGCTTTCGCGGTTCAGTCCCAGCAAAGTCTGGGAGCTTCTCAAAATCGGTGTGTGGAACAGCCTCAAGAACGTCAACAACCTCATCCAGACCGGCCTCGACCTCCTGGTTGCCAATATCTTCATTAGCGGGGCCGCCATGGGACTCCTGTCCATTGCTAAGACGGTCCCCCAGGCTTTGACTAATCTTTCCGGAAGTATAGCGAACCTCTTTTACCCTAAGATGGCCCAAGCCTATGCCCGTGGGGACAAGGTAGAACTGGTGAGCAGATTCGATTTCGCTATGCGTTTCACCTCAGCGTTCATGATCGTACCGCTTGCCGGGTTCATCGGCTTCGGGCCGTCGTTCTACTCCCTATGGCTGCCTGGCCGTTCTGTTGCCGAATTAGGCGATATTCAGCTTCTTTCGGTTTTGACCGTCATTACGCTCATTGCGAGCGCTCTTGTCGAGCCCCTATATTATGCGAACACGCTGACCACAAAAATTAAGGGTTCAGTCCTCATCGCCTTCGGGTTCAGTTTGGCAACGCTCGCCATAGAGTTTCCTTTGATCTTATTCACCTCGCTCGACAAGCTCACCGTCATCGCCGGGACAAGCTCGATTCTGATGTTTGTCCGTCACGCGCTTGTCCAACCATTATATTGTGCGGTCGTCATCGGCGTGCGCAGGCGGACGTTCTACAAGCCGCTTATGCGAGAGGTATCCGTTTTCGTGGTCCTTTGGTTCGGCTACGCGCTTGTTGACCAGGTGGGTCTGTGCACAAATTGGGCTACGCTCGTAGCCGTTGCTTTTGCTGCTGCCGTCATCGGTTATACCTTCGAGCTGCTCACTTTGTTTGACAAGGGAGAACGTTTTGTAATTTTCGACATCTTGCGAGATAAACTTGGCTTTAGGAGGGGAAATGTCGGCTAACTTCGTTTGCGGTGACTTGACGTGCTCTGGGTGCGGAGCATGCGTCGAAGCGTGCCCCTTCCATGCGCTTAGCATGAAGGAAAGCGGCCTTTGTGGCGAGCCCGTGCCGACTGTCGACCCCTCAAATTGCAGGGATTGTGGGCGATGTCATGCTGTTTGCCCCGCATGCGCTCCCGTCGAGCTCAGGAAGCCCCTAAAGACCTATGCTGCTTGGAGCAGTGAACCGAGTGACGTTGCGCTCTCTTCATCGGGCGGCATTGCCACAGCGCTTGCAAGGAAGGTCATCAACGGGGGCGGCGTCGTTTACGGAACGGCTTCTGTGAACGGGGCGGCGCGCTGCGTTTCAGTCGATCGAGAAGTCGACTTGGAGAGCCTACGTGGATCCAAGTACGTCTACAGTGATCCCGGCGGCGCATACAATGACGTCAAAAAGTATCTCGCTGACGGCAGGAAAGTACTCTTCATCTCGACACCATGCCAGGTCGCTGCCTTGCGCTCTATCGTTGGCGATACGCGCGAGGGCTTGATTTGCATCGATCTCATATGCCACGGCACCCCTCCGATTGCATTCCTTCGCGAACATTTGGACCTTAAGGTCAAAGGAGGCTGGGATTCGTTCTCGTTTCGTGGGGCGAACGATTTCCACATGTGCGCATATCGCGACGGTGAGCTCGTCTTCGACGAGCCCTGTTACGAAGACGAATATTTTTCCGTCTTCGTAACAGGTGCCATCCATCGTGACGTCTGTTACGAATGTCCTTACGCGTGCAACCAGCGGGCGGGAGACATCACTCTCGGAGATTTTTGGGGGCTAGACAAGTCAACACTGGGGTCTGCGCCGCCCGGCAAGGTCTCCGTAGTACTGTGCAATACGGAGACTGGCATCGACGCTCTCGCCGATTTGCCTGAGACCGTCTACCGCGAGGAGCGCCTCTTCAGCGAGGCCGACAATGTGGAACAGACTAACCTCCACGAACCCTCCCCAAGGACAAGGGACAGGTCTCGGTTTCTTAAGGCATATGGGAAGGTTGGGTTCGAATCGGCCGTTCGGAAGACTTGGGCCTGGAAACGATTCTGGCTTCGCACCAAGAAGCACAAGTTGCTGAAACTGATTGGGAAGTGACCGATTGTGAGATGTGGATAACGTGCGCCCTTGAACTGTTTTTCAGGAACCTACCGACGACCTTTGCACTATCACTGCGAGGCCCATTTAGTCGCAGGGGAGGGTGCCGGCTATCCTGTCGGCATCCTCGATGACATTAAAGTTGATTTCGTTCATTAACTGAGCTTCGATGAAGCCTTGGCGAAGCGGTGTTCAAGGTTGGATAAATTTCTTATTTGTAACCCCTGATTCAAAAGGGTCTATTCATTTCAATTTAACTAATTTTGCTGCAACTGAATTATTATTCAGTGATTAATTACAGCACAGTCGTTGATTCGGATTCTCCTCACCGGATTCTAGTTTCGGTTGCGGCGGCAGCTGCCTGCCAAAGGGCGCCACGCAGCTGCTGACGAACTACAAGTACGTGCCGCAGAGCAAGATCGAGGCCATCGTGGAGGCCAACCGCATCCGCAAGGAATTCGCGGCCGGCGTGATGCTGCAGATGGGGTGGGATCACATGGATGCCGGAAAGGGGAATCCTGTCTTGGGCGTGCGCTGCCTGTTAATGGAGCTCAGCTCCGATTCCCTCCGAGTGAGTTCCATCCAGGGTATCATGAAGCGCGTGAAGGCCAAGAACTGTCCGTGGTGGTTAATGAGCCCACGCTGGACGCGCCGGAGTTCTTCGGCTCCGAGGTGACCCACGACCTGGAGGCCTTCAATATCGGCTGCGACGTGATCGTCGCCAACCGCTGGGGCGACGAGCTCGCAGATGTGGCGGACAAGGTGTACACGAGGAATCTTTTTAAGAGGAACTAGGGGAGAGTTGCCTGTGCTAGGTAGGACCTGGCTGACGGCGAAGTCACCTTAGCTTAGGACGGGGGTGTATCGGCTAGCGCCGATACACCCCCGTCTTTCGTAGTTATCAGCAATTACAACAACGGATTCCGAATGTGCAAGTTCAGCAAGATCTGCACTAGGGAAGACATTAGCTGTTAAAAATATTGAATCAGTAAACACTTGATCTAGTGCTGCAAATCCGGGAATGACCGATTGGGGAACACGCAATGCAAGCCAATGAAATCACCGAGGCAATTAAGAATTACATGCAATGCGACGCTATTGGTCTTCAAGCGTTAGTCCTGCATGGCGAATGGGGTTCAGGCAAGACTTATTATTGTGAGAACGATCTTAAAGCTGCTCTAAAAGGAATAGACGTAAAGACATGTCGCGTGTCGCTATTTGGTGTATCCGATTATGACGAGGTTCTCAATCGGGTTACCGCTTCCTGTCTCCCTTTATCTGATAAGGTTGCACACGGTGTGGGTGCCGCGATAAGCGCTTTAGTGAAAAACACTATTAAAGCTGGTTCCTCAATATTAAGCGAAAAAATCGAAGACCTTGGAATTCAGTTAACTCTAAAACCAGATTTGTTACTGCCTTTACTCGACATGAAGAAAGTTCTCGTGATTTTTGATGATTGCGAACGAAGCCGCTTCGCTCAAGACGATCGAGTATTTCTTGGGTTCGTAAATAATATGGTCGAAAATCATGGCTGGCATGTAATGCTTGTCAGAAATAAGCCACTGTCATTTAAGGATGAGAGCTCTGTCGAAAAAGCGATTATGGGCCAAATCCTATTTGAGCCTGATCTTCAGGCACTTTATCGGGGCTTAGTTAAACCCAAACTGCAATTTCCAGAACATATTGATTTTGATATTGATGACGCGATTATTGATGGAATTAAAGGATCCGCCATTAATGTAAGGGCTTTATCCAGATCAATTCCAACCATTAACTGCGTCTTGGGCACATCAGTTCTTGTCGATAAGACCGTAAAATCATGCGGGAGAGCCCAAGCACTCTCGGATTTTATTAGTTATGCAGTCCTGGCATCGGCAGGAAATACTCCCAAAAAGCCCGATACCTCAAACAAAGCTGTGAACATGATCGATAATTCTAAGGTCATTGAATACGAAAACTATTTACTGGTATCAGAGGCTCTTGCCCCCTTAATAGAAGGCGGGAAAGTAAGCCCTAATGCTATCGAGAACTCTTTCAAGGAGTTCGTTCTAGCCAAAAACCCAGAATCCTCCGCGGATCTCAAGGCCCGAGACATAGAAAACCAATGGTTTGCTTTGCCCTGGCTGGAAGATGATCAGGTCGAATTGTTAGCGAACCAACTTGAAATACTTTTAACTGAGGGACAGTATTCTCTAACTTGGTTTTATAAGATTATTAGGATTGCGCTTAATCTAATTGATCTTGGATTCTGGGATGAATCATTTCGCGAGAAGCTTCTCGAATCGCTTCGGCTAGCCGCCAATCATGACCCTAAGTGCAACGCGGACATATTAAGGCAAGAGCGGGCAATGGCCAATGACTTTTACGGTATGAACGCTGATCAAATTATGGATGAGCTTATATCAAACGTTGAAAAAGAGGAAAGTGAACGAGCATTAAATCGCATCAGCCTAGAGTTGTCCGATGTTGATGGGGATACAGGAAATACGCTCTCCAACCTATTTAAAGAAGCTATGCAGTCCGGGTACTCAAGGACGATTGTGAATGTACCAGCGGAATATGTTGCTGCGTCAATCTATGAAGGAACCGCAGTTTCTCAAATGTCTCTACATTCATTTTTCAATAGAGACATAAAGAAGTACTTAGATGGTCAGAGCTTAACCGAAGCTATTGAATGGTTAAGAAGTATTGACGGCAGATTAGTCAAGGTCGGATTCAAATCACGCATGGGACAGTTGAGGACCGAATGGATTCGCAATGACATCAAAGAAGCTATTGAAGAGTTGGACGAAAGGGCTCAACGTATATCCGCAGATTCCGATAAAGACATGTGATTGAGTAAAGTCGTTCAATAGCTTGTTGGTATAGCACGTCTGGCTCAACCCGAATTCATCCTTTCACCGACTGGCAAAACGATTTACACCTAATTCCTGCCACAGCTCAGGGGCAATTTCTTTGTTTATGGCTTGATCTCGCTAAACTAATAACTGCTGCTACCAGGGCATTTTCTGGTGCACATTCTATTGGCTCCTGCGAAGATCGGAGCGGGTATGTTTGCTGCCGAGTCCTACACCAGCCGTCATTACATTGCGATTGTTGCCATGGCCTGCCTATGCGTTTTGCTGGGCGGGCCTTCTTATGCCGCGGGCGCGGAGAGCCTCATCATCGCGGGCGCGACGTACTACGAGTCGGACGTGTCGGGCCCCGGCTGGGCCTGGACCGATGCCGACCACCTGGAGCTTAACGGCTACGCGGGCGAGGCCATCGGCGCCGAAGGCGACCTGGTGCTAACGCTTGCCGGGCAAAACTCCGTGACGGAGTCGCATGCGCCCGATGCGGACATCACGCTGTGCGGCATGGAGGTGTGGGGCAACCTGACGCTTCGCGGTACCGGGACCCTGACGGCGACGGGCTCGCAGTGCGGGATCCACGTCTCTCAGGCGCTCGCGGTGGACGGCTGCACCGTCGATGCCCGGGCAGACGGGGCCGATATCACGGACGAGGCAGTCGCCGGCGTGATCGCAGGCGACATGGCCGTGCGCGGCGGCGGACGCGTCATTGCCGCGGGCGCCGGGTCCGGAGCGGGCGTGCGCGCCTACGGCGTGTATCTGCAGGATGCGGGCCTTGGCGATGGTGCGGCCGGCTGTCGTCTTTCCGTCGACGCCTCGTGGCTTGATGCGACCGGCGCCGACGGCGGCGTTGCGTGCACGGGCGGCTCGCTTGTGTCTGCGCGATTTGTAACGCCTGCTAGCGGGACCTTTGGTACTAGTGGCGTGGTGGATGCTGCAGGGGTCGTGGCACCGCATGTTTTGATTGAGCCCGATGTAGCCACGCCTCCGGCGGGGGAGACCGACAGGGGCGAGGTGACTGGCGATAGCGCGGGCAAGTCTCCCACCGATGCTAACCCCGCTGCCGGAGAGCCCACCACAGGACCCACGGTAAATCCGGCGCTGAAACCAGCGGCCGCGACAACCAAGATAACAACGACAGTAACCAAGACCACGGTCGCCAAAGTCCCCAAGCCCAAAGCTGCCACCGCGGCAACTGCGGCACTCCCCAAGACCGGCGACAGCAACTGGGTCGTCGCCTCTGTGGCGCTTTTCCTACTGGGGACAGCGCTCTTGGCTGCCGCATATCGCTGCTAGGGCCCCGTTTAAGCGAGACCAGGGGGTGGTGAATGCAGCTATTGCAGAAGTCTATAGCCTTCTACTAAATCATCTTCTTAGAGATTGGTGCCGTATCAGCTATCGCTGCGACGGCACTATTTTGTTTAGCTCGACTGCCTCTCGATCTGTTACCGATGTTGAGCCCTACACCCCATCCGCCAGAGCGATAAGATAATTGCAATTCAAATACTGCCGTTTATTAAGCTTCTTGTTCCACTTAAGGATTGATATATGTCTAATGAAACTGAAGTTGAGGTTGATGATTTAGCCTCGTATATCAAATACATCAACGGACTTTCACCAACAATTAATGGTGACGCCAGAACATATGAATCTACATTTGTTTTCCGAGGACAAGGATCCACTAAGTTTAATCTTGTTCCGTCAATCGGAAGAGACAGCTATCGGCGTGAACTGGGATCGGACACCATTTCCCCTATCATAGGCAGTCTTACGCACGAGGCGGACATTATTGAAACTGCCTGCCGCATAATGCCAAATATCTTCAAGCGAGATTTGCTTCCGATTGATCTTTTAGCCTGCCTCCAGCACTACGGAGTCCCCACCAGACTATTAGATGTAACTTCAAACGCGCTTGCCGCCCTCTATTTCGCCTGCGGCAATCCTGAAGACGTGGGCGAAGTATTTATCTTTAGGCGACCGGGAGGAGATAAGCGGGAATATCCCATCTGCCAGGCAATTGCGGACTCTTGGCATCTGTTTATGAACTCAAAGATTCTGTCTCATTTTGCCTCGCTTGCAATATCTAGACCATACTTTGACTATCAACGTGATCTAGTGCTTTCAAATTGCCCTGAACCAACTGATCAGGCAAAATGGTTTAAGAAGTGCTGCGAAGATACATTATTTGTCTACGGAACTAGATATCTTGATAGACAAGCCGCTCAGTCCGGCCAATATATTCTTTTCCCAAATGACATTCGTGGTAAGGATTCTTCTTTGTCGTTTGATGACTTAATAAGTCCACTGCCCAAAGACAGTCCCGTGATAGCCGGTCGTTGCATAGTGCCATCTAATAGAAAAGCATCAATACTGAACGAGTTGAGTAAACTTGGCATTACCGAAGCTTCGCTCTTTCCCGACAGCATTGAGAAGAGATGCGCCGGCATAGTGAGTGAGATTAAGAGACACCGTCACTGAAGATTCCTCTTAATATCAGCGTAGAGAATTATGCTTCAGGCATTATGTCATACGTACTTATAAGGTTCATTGCCTAAAATCTCAATTTAAAACCGATATTTGTTCAAAGCTAACAAATATCGGTTTTAAAACTATATAATTGTTCTTGTTATTTAAGGATGTCTGTGAATAATCGATATATTTGAAAAGGATTCTGAAGATGATCCTCAATTTTTCATTTAAGAACTTTCAGAGCTTTCGAGATGCTCAACAGTTCTCGTTTGAACCGATTTCGAGCAAAAAGGAACTTGGGCCTGTGCGAGTGGCTGCGGTTTACGGCGCAAACGCGTCAGGCAAATCAAATTTCCTAAATGCTCTTTACTTTGTCTCTTACTTTGTTCGTACAGGTTATGCGGCAGGCGATGCGAATTCTCAAATACCCATCGTCCCCTTTTTACTTGACTCGGAATCGCGATCAAGTGACACAGAATTCTCGATAGATTTTATCGCTAGCAACTTAAAGTATGAGTTTTCATTTGGTGTGAACAAAAATGAGGTTACATATGAGAATCTCACTGTGTATCGATCAAAACAGCCGTCCCTTCTCTATGATCGCTCTTCGATAAACGGGGAACAGTCAATTAAATTTGGTAGTACCTTTACAGGTGCAAAAAAACAACTTTGGGATATCACGCGCAATAATTCTTTGTTCTTATCTGCTGCAGCGGCGGCTGGAAGTGATGTAATTCAACCCGCATTCACAGCTCTTGCCAATGACATCAATCTCTATGATGCAACGCATTATCTAGCAGAACTCGCCACCATAAAAAAGCTGTTTATCAACGATGACGCTCGAGCTCAGATGCTATCTCAGCTCATTAAATATGCTGATATCGGAATTGACGGCATAGATGTCCGTCAATCGGAAGGCGTCATGGGTTTAAAAGACTCACTCATTGGACTCGATGAGATTCCGGAAGAGGCGCGTAATAAAATTGCAGAAGACTTTAAATTGTCGTTCGCTTATGACCTGTTCTTCCACCATAAAGGCTCGGGAGATGGCTTTTGGCTGGGCTCCGCCCATGAATCGGAGGGCACAAAAGCTGCGCTGGCGTTTTTCTCGGTAGCCTTACGTTCTTTAAGCAGTGGGACCACAACAGTAATTGACGAGCTTGATTCGAGCCTTCATCCTACGCTCCTGCGCGACTTCGTCTCACTGTTCGCCGATCCCGACACAAATCCAAAGGGCGCGCAGCTAATCTTCTCGACCCATGATGTCACCTTGATGACGCGAACCAGCCCTATGGAAGAGGTGCTTGAACGTGACCAGGTCTGGTTTGTGGAAAAGGACTCTGAAGGTGCTTCGCAATTAATTGCTGCGATGGAGTATTCGCCTCGTGCAAATGAGAATCTGGGGCGCAATTACTTAAACGGTGTCTATGTGCCGCTGCCCAACCCAAGTTTTCATCAACTTGTGGCCCAACTCATGAAGGAAGGCGCTGACATAAATGGCTAAGGCAGAAAGGAGAGGGCTTGCTCGCGGCCGCAAAAAGCAGACAAGAGCCAAGCGAAAGCGCCACCTAATTGTGTCCAATGGAAAGGTGACCGAAACCGAATATTTTAACTTCCTTATTACTGAAATGGACGTTCGCGGAAGCGTGCTGTATCGGCATATTGACGGAGACCCTTTGAAGGTGGCCAAGCAGCTTTCGCGAGAGCTCGATTCAGATAAAAAGGCCGTTAAAGCAGGCGAAATCGAAGCATTGAGTTCCGCATGGATCGTGGTCGATTCAGATGAGTTCAGAAACCTAGCCGCAGCAGAACGAGAAGCAAAGACAAAGGGAGTTAGGCTCGCAATCTCTAATCCATGTTTTGAAGTATGGCTTATCGATCATGTCTCACCATGCCCGGAAACTTTTGCATCGACGCCACAATGTGAGAAAAGAGCGCGCGACCTTGGCGTTCTAAAATCTACTGACCCCAACAGGTCCTCCGCGTCAAAGTTCAAGTCGGTAAATCTCGAAATAATTGACGGCAACAAGGGCCAGGCTTTGACCAATGCCGCAAAGCACAATACGGATGATAAACGTCGTGCAAGAGAAATGAATCCGGACAACGTTGCCGCCTATCAAGTATGGACAGACTTGCCTGATCTTGTAGATGACGTATTTGGGTCGGGTAACTAGTGTGATTCATCCCGCGTTGGGGGCAGACATTTAACTCAATAAGTTGTAAACGAGGTAGCAATGCTTTGGAGCTATGTTCAGCTAGATGACGGCGCTGGTCGAGCTGCACAAGAAAATCATTCAATAGCGGACGAGAAGAATTCAACATTACCGATTTCGCTCGACGACTCTACGTCGATCGACCATGCAGTTGAGTTAACCATTACGGGCATGCCCAACGCGCTCAGACTCTTGGAGAACTCATGATGGCGGCTACGCGGCAGAGTGCTCGTTTGTTCCCGCCGCTCGTGCTCGATGATGCCAGTTCGCTCGAAGCCTTGGCCGGCGCCGTCATGCGCCTTCACAATACGCTGCTAACAATCGGACGCTGCTATACGACCGATGCCGCGGGCGACAGGGCTATGCTCGAGCTCGGACGCATCGAGTCCGTGCTTGCGGGCGCGTTCTGCACGATATTCGGCCAATCGCCAGCCGATTGTTTCACGGACATCTTTGACCAGGTCGCCTACGTCGCCGAGCACATGGTCAAGGACCACATCTTCGAGGACGGCAACAAGCGAACCAGCCTTGTCTTTGCGTTGTCCGTCCTAAGGTTCGCCGGCACTCCGGTCGTGCTGTCCGACAGCCCCGAACCCAAAGACAACCAGTACTACGCCTGGATCCAGGACCTCGTTGCTAGACGCCGCACGCTCGACGATCTAGCCAACGAGCTTAGGTGCCATTGCATCGTGATCTCCGACGACGCTTCGCACGTATAGAATCAAATCATCCGCACGCCAGCTATGAGATGGATTGGACGTCACATGGAGATCCCCAACACCCTGTGCAGCAATGTATACGACTTTGCGTTTTGCCCCGAGCCCTGTTACGAGCGCTTGGCCGACCTCGCCGACCCCGAGGACTGGGGTCCCGGCAACCGCATCCTCAAAAACTACCTGTCGTTTTCGTTTAGCCGCGCGGTGTTCTTGACCGAGCGCGACGTGGACCAGACCGCCCCGTCCAACTTACCGCTGGTGTTCGACGACGACCGTTGCCTATTCAACACCGGCCTGTACACGCGCCGCTACGAGACCATCTACGGCCTGTTTGAGCCCAACACCAAGCCCGACGCGCGCCAGCGCTGGTTTTTGAAGGGCTTCTTTAAGGAGAGCGACCCCATGCTGGTCTCATTTGAGTACCTGCCGCGCCGCGTGCGCTTTGCCGAGGACCCCTCCGAGCTGGTCTTTGACTACCGCCTGCCCATCCGCTCCAACATCGACCACATTCTGGGCGATGAGGAGAACCTTACACGCATTCCCGCTAGCCTGATGGGGGAGGGCAACTCGCTGCTGCTGCGCCGCGCCTTTGAGGGAGCTGTCGTCGAGGCCGCCCGCCGCGCCGCAGCCAACTACACGCTCGCGGTGCCGCAGTTCTACGGCGGCCGGATCCAGCTGCTCTTGCCGCTGTGCCTGACCGGCGACAAGCCCGAACTGGCGCTGACCATCCAGCGCGAGGACGGCTTCTACGCAGCGCGCACCTGCCTCACGCTCGACATGGCCTACAACAACGCACGACTTATCTGCCGCCCAGAGACCTCGTGGATAAAGCGGTAAATGGTGGTTTAGCTGCAGTTTTTCCGATTGCTTTGGTTGTTTTGGCTTGGCTAGCACCCACGAATTTAGAATCGAGAGCAAAAAGTTCTTGGTAAACCATGCGCGGCTATGATAGTATCTCTTTTGCCGAAAGGCGACGGGCGATTGGCTCAGGGGTAGAGCATATCCTTCACACGGATGGGGTCACAAGTTCGAATCTTGTATCGCCCACCATCTAAAGCACAGGTCAGAGGTGTTAAGCCTCTGGCCTTTTTTTTGACACCAAATCTGACACCAAAATCGAATCGAAAAATTTAAACTCGTTTCTAGCTGATCTCTCATGTGCTGACGTCATCGCGCGTTTTGCATAAAGCTCATGCGCTCTTTGATTGAATTTGCCATGGGATTCACGCACAAATGTGGAGATAGGGACCACGGCCCCAGAACGCCTGCCAGCAGATTTGTGCCACACGGCGATCTTTAGGCGAAATGCGTCAAGCTATTGGCCAGCATTTGGTCAGCTTCCGGTACTTACCCGCATGATGCCGCCATTGATAATCGGTCTACTTGCAAACATAACGGCACGCAGCCAAAGCTAGGGGAGGCCCATATGGACGAGACCGTCTGCGCAAACACCGCATTTCGCTACTGGCGCTGCCCACCGCAGATCCGCGACCTCTACCCAAGACTGCCAAGCCCAGAAGACGGCTGGCGAGCCCTATCTCAATCGCCCTTTGTAGTCGACGTCCTCAAAACTCCGATTATTACCACAACAGTGCCCGGTGGCGTGAACTACCATTCGGGATTACGGACAACAATCCACTGTGATGATGCTTCGGGGGTGGATAGCACGCTGGAAACCGCGATGAGCTTTAGGGTTACCAATCCACTTGCGACGCTATTTACCATGGCGCGCTTTGTGTCTCCAACCGATCTTGTCCTTGCCATGTACGAATTTTGCGGATGGTTCTCAGTCTTTGAGCCCACTGCCGCAGCAGAAGCGGAACTAGACAAAGCCAAAGACGCTGCCGAGAATGCAACCACTGAATCCCTCTTTGACCTCGATGAAAGCCAAGGCGAACCACAATGGAAACGCGTTTATGCGCGCATAAAAGTCAAAGAACAGGTAAATACGAAGGGGTCCAACGGACAAAAGAAAACAAAGGAGGTCACAAGGCTAAAGGGCACTTCGCTCTGGATGAGGAAGCCGCTCATCGAATTACACGAGCTTCATGAGTACGCCAGTAAGATTAAAAGACGAAAGTGGGGTACGAAGTTTTACAACGCCACGCAGCTGGTGACAGGTATAGCAGCTTCTCCGCTTGAAGTTGCAGGAATTTTATTGCTATCGCTTCCTCGCTCGCGCGGCGGTGCCGGCTTTCGAAACGTGTATGTTAACGACCTTACGCCGCTTACCGCATCGGCGCAGATCATTGCAGGGCAAAAAGTCTGCTACGGGGATATCGTGATCGTAAATCCAACCATAATGAAGGCAGGCATCGTGGAGATTCAGGGAGAGGTTATCCACGGATCAGGCGCCGTGCTCGACCACGATGCCAAACGCATGACGGCGCTGCAAAGTATGGGGTATGACGTCTTCTTGGTTACGCACGACATGCTTAACGATGCCGAGCAACTTGATGCGATCGTGCGAAGTCTTTGCTCGCGCTTGGAATTGCGCTATAGGTGTAAAACTAAGGCGCAAAAGACAAAGGAAATGGAGTTACGAGCCAACGTGCTGTGCAACTGGCTGGAAATCGGTCGTTAGACGGGTGCCTTGCTCACTTCCGGGCGCCCTCGGTCGGCTGCCTGCGATGCCGCCGCCGCGAAACCGGCCCATCTACTACGTTTAAGCCCGACCCCTCGACCATACCCCGTATTTCGCGAAAACCGCAGGCCGTCTACCTGCGGTTTTATTTTTGCCCGAGACGCCATGGTCGGGGGATGCCGGCCAAACGTAGTAGATGGGCCGGTTTCGTGGCGGGAGGCCCCGGGGGCGGGCGGAGTGGAGCCTGATGGGAGGGCGGCGGCAGCGCCGCCCTCCCGCGGGGCGCGCCCCGCGGGCTTAGTCGGGCATCGCGGGCCCATCGCTCTCGAGTCCGTCCCGCATCCGCGCCGCCGCCCCAGGAAAGTTTTTCCAAAATTCTCCTTGCATCGGCGGGGGAGTTCCCGTATAGTACTTCTTCGCACGGGGGCGTAGCTCAGCTGGGAGAGCGCTTGACTGGCAGTCAAGAGGTCAGGGGTTCGATCCCCCTCGTCTCCACCATCGTGAATGCAAAGGCCTTCGGAATCCCGGAGGCCTTTTTTCATGTCAAAATACCTCGCGCCACAAACCCCTCCTTCGGCAACAAAAAGTTGCACAATTTATTTCCCATGTCTGTACGTAGTTTGTTAGACAAACGCGATTATCGGCGCAGCTCGCTGCTTAATTTAGGCTTCAGGAACGCCCCTAATTACCGCCAGTATCTCAATAACCTGCGTCAACGTGAACAACATCCCAAAACAACCCCCTTGAGGACGTTAAATGAAAGATATGTTGTGCAACGCAGCCCAAATCAGCTTTGCTACCAGCTTGTGCTAGGATACTTAATGTTACATGAATTCAACTGTGCTCACGGCTTCAGCAAGTCACAAAGCGCAGGGTCGATCAGCATCCGGCCGTAACGGCGGTGTCAGAAACACCACGAGCTCCAATAAAGAAGTCATGCGACGTTATTTATTTGCATTGGGTAATTCCATGGTGCAATAAATAGCTTGTATGTCAATGCGAAACAGTTTTGCAGCTGGCTTCGTGCGGTCCAGTTTTGTCCCCGCTTGACTGGTTCGCACGCAGCCAGCTGGAGTCGCGGTTATTTTTGCGATACACGTCCGCGTCTCTAGCAACTGCATTTGTACATACCGTTCACGGTGAGGCAGAGCCACGTGCTTGTCTAACTGGGCTCAGGGTTTGAATATGGAGCGCCTTCGCGCACAAGCGCCCTGGCGAAGCCATACACAAACCCCGTGAGCCACACGTAAGACAGCAAGGGGGTGGTGCTCGTGTGGTATGTGATCCAGGTCATTAACGGTCGCGAAGACGTAATGCGCGAGCGCATTGAGCGTATGGTGCCGGCTGGTGCCATGCAGGAGCTCTTTTATCCCCAATTTCAAACCGAGATCAAAGTACACGGCGAATGGGTCAATACGACCAAGCCGCTCTTTCCCGGTTATCTTATCTGCGACACGGCAGATCCCCGCACCGTGCAACAGTATCTGCTTCGCATGGACGACTTTGCCCGGGTGCTTTCCCAGGACGGTCAGTTTGTGCCGCTGGCAAAAGAAGAGACCCAGCTCATTGGCAGCTTTACGCATAGGGGAGACCGCGTAGTACCCATGAGCGAGGCCCTAAAAGACGGCGACCAGGTCGTAGTTACGGCTGGTCCGCTGCTGGGCCACGAGGGCCTCATTAAAACTATTAATAGACGCAAGAGCACTGCTTTTTTGGAGCTCAACCTGTGCGGCCGACGCGTAACCACGCGCGTTGGTCTTGCTGTGCTTTCAAACGAGCAGCGCGTCATGCGGAATCTCAAAAAGGCGATTGTCTAGCTGCAAGCGGTCGCTACACAGAACAGGGAGGATCTCCGACCTGGGGACGAAGTATTGGAAGAGAACGTGTCGGAAAAAACTCAAGATGCAACGGATGTGCCAGCGGGTGCAGCGTTGATTGCTCAGGCTATGGACCGGCGTGAGGGAGACGGCCGCTACAAGGCCATGCAATCCATCATGGACTGGGATCGCTCGCGCTTGGCCTACCGGGCCGTCAAGCGCGCCTTCGACATCGTGTTCAGCGGTGCCGTGCTCGTTTTCATCGCTATCCCCAGCCTCGTGCTCGCCGCTGCCATCCGCCTGGAGAGCGAGGGCAACCCGTTCTACAGCCAGATTCGCGTGGGCCAGACCCGCCACGACGGCACCCTGTCAACCTTCCGCATGTGGAAGTTCCGATCCATGTACAAGGACGCCGATGAGCGCCTCGCCGAGCTCAAGGAGCAAAACGAGATCGCCGGTGCCATGTTCAAGATGAGGGACGACCCGCGCGTAACGAAAATCGGCAAGTTCATCCGCAAGCACTCCATCGACGAGTTCCCACAGTTTCTGAATGTGTTTCTGGGCCAGATGAGCGTCGTTGGGCCCCGTCCGCCGCTGCCTAACGAGGTCGCGGAGTACACCGAGTACGACCTGCAGAGGCTAGCAGTGAAGCCAGGTATCACGGGACTCTGGCAGGTTACGGAGCGCAATTCCACCGGTTTCGACGGCATGGTCCGCCGGGACCTCGAGTACATAGCCAAGCGCGGAATCGTCATGGACCTCAAGATCGTCCTCCTCACGGTTCTGGAGGTCTTCAACGGGAGCGATGCGTACTAATGCCTAAATTTAATACCCGATTCGAATCGGAGAAGAAAATGAAGATTGCCGTCGCCGGAACTGGCTACGTCGGACTGTCCCTCGCCGTCCTGTTATCGCAGCACAACGAGGTCCACGCGCTGGACATCGTGCCCGAGAAGGTCGAGAAGATCAACAGCTACGTATCGCCCATCCAGGACGACGAGATCGAGCGCTTTCTGGCGGAGGCCGAGGCGGGGGAGCGCCAGCTCGACTTGCACGCCACCGTCGACGTGGCGGAGGCCTATACGGGTGCCGACTACGCCGTCGTCGCCACGCCCACCAACTATGACTCGGACAGGAACTTCTTCGACACGAGCTCCGTCGAGGCCGCCATCGCCGCCGTGCGCTCGGTGAACCCGGACGCCT
>UQUX01000010.1 GCA_900544425.1 uncultured Collinsella sp. | reverse complement strand
CGCCCGTTTTTGTTGCGTGGTGCCGCGGCGTAACACAGAAAGGACCATGCCCTTTATGCCTATCAACAAACGAGAGAGCCTGCTGTTCACCTTTATCATGTGCTTTTGCATGGTGCTCTGGATGAGCATCTACAACGTCGCCCTGCAGCATGGGGCCATCAACGGCGAGGTTGTTGCCGCCGCGTGGCTCGGCTTCCCCGTTGCCTACGTTTTTGCCATGTGCTGCGACTGGTTTGTTGCCAGCCCCCTTGCTAAGGGCTTCGCCTTTAAATTCCTGGTCACGCCGGGCAAGAGCTCGCCGCTTGCCATGACGCTCGCCGTCAGCTCCTGCATGGTTGTTCCCATGGTTATCATCATGTCGCTGTACGGTGCCTGCGAGGGTCTGACGCACATGCCCGGCGGCATCCTTGCGAACCTGTATTCCGTGCCCGCGATCTGGATGATCAACATCCCGCATAATTTTGTGATGGCGCTGCCGTGGAACCTTTTGGTAGCCGGTCCGATTTCCCACTTCGTCTTCCGTCGCGCCTTCCCTGTGGGGACGGTTTTCGAGGAGGAGCATGCCGAGCTCTTGGAGCAGGCTATGGCTCCTGAGTGCGAGTAGCTCGCTTAGGGATCTGCTGAGCGCGGGCGACTTGCTTGGTTGGAGCCCTAAGCGTGGATAGCTCTCTCGGCGACATCGCGGGCGTGAGCGGTGCGCATGACCGGAGGGCCCGTGCTGCTCCGTTGCCCGACGTGCTAGCGCGCAGAACAATCTGTTGGTGCATTCGGCGGCTGCTGAAGCGTTTCGGCAGCCGCTTTTTATACGGAGTTTAAATACAACAGTCTGTTGTATTACGTAGAGTGGTATATCTCTAGCAGGAAAAATGCGAGAGACGGAGCATTATGGCGTTGCTAGTAGGACTGGACGTAGGGTCGACGACGACCAAAGTTTACGCGATGCACGAGGATATGACCGAGGCGTGGTGGGGATATCGCCGCCACGGGGCGTGTCAGACAGCGAGCGTGCGCGCCATGCTCGGCGAGCTCGCCGAGCGCTTTCCCCATGAGTCGCTGCGCGTTGCGGTGACCGGCTCGGGTGCGCGCGATATCGCGACCGCGCTGGGCGCCTCGTACGTTCAGGAGGTGGTCGCCAACGCGCTCGCGATCAGCAGGTTCTATCCGCAGACGCGCTGCGCCATCGAGCTGGGCGGCCAAGACGCCAAGATGATCTTCTTCCGCACCAACGATAAGGGAGACATCGAGGTTGCCGACATGCGCATGAACGGCTCGTGCGCAGGCGGTACCGGTGCATTTATCGACGAGATGGCAAAGCTCATGGGGGTCGGCACCGAATCGGGCGAGTTCGAGCAGCTCGCAAGCCGGGGAACGACCGTCCACGAGGTCTCGGGCCGCTGCGGCGTGTACGCAAAGACCGATATCCAGCCGCTGCTCAACGAGGGCATTCCTACCACCGACCTGGCGCTTTCGGCGCTTCACGCGGTCGCCCGCCAAACGATCGGCGGTCTGGCCCAGGGTATCGACATCGAGCCGCCGGTAATCTTCGAGGGCGGTACGCTCGCCTACAACCCCACACTGGTCCGCGTGTTCCGGGAGCAACTGAATCTATCGGACGATCAGGTTATCGTCCCGCGCGATCCGCAGATCATGGTCGCGCGCGGTGCCGCCCTGTCGCTGACCGACATGTTCGCATCGTCCCAACCGATCGACCTTCCCGACGCTTTTGTCCGGCTGGATAAGCTCGAGACGGTCGCGCCCGCAAGCGGGGAGGGACGTCTTGCCCAGCCCTTTTTTGCCACACCTGCCGAGCAGGCGGATTTTACGGCACGCCATGGCAAAGAGACGCCGGCAAAGGGTCCGGATGCGTATGCGCCCGGAGAGACGGTGCGTGTGGCGCTCGGTATCGATTCGGGGAGCACGACGACCAAGTTCGCCCTGGTCGATGAGGCGGGTGAGCTTGTCGATTCGTTCTACGCGTCTAATAACGGCAGACCGCTCGACGTCGCCCAACAGGGTCTTGTCAGCTTGAAGAACCGCTGGGAGACAGCGGGAGTCACGCTTGCGATCGATGCCGTGGGCACCACGGGATACGGCGAGGAGCTTTTCGCGCGCGCGTTCCACGCCGACTACCATACGGTCGAGACGGTCGCGCACGCCCGCGCCGCGTGCGCATGCGTTCCCGATGCGACCTTCGTGCTCGACATCGGCGGACAGGATATGAAGGCCATCTGGCTCAACCACGGCGTGCTGACCGATATCGTCGTCAACGAGGCGTGCTCTGCGGGCTGCGGCTCGTTCCTCGAGGGTTTTGCCAAAAACCTCGGAATAGCCGTTGAGGATATCGCGACCGAGGCATTTTCGTCCAAAGCCCCCGCCGTTCTCGGCAGCCGCTGCACGGTGTTCATGAACAGCAGCGTCGTTTCCGAGCAGCGGCGCGGTAAGGGTCCGGGCGACATCATGGCCGGTCTCTGCCGTTCGATTATCGAGAACGTGTTCACCAAGGTCATTCGCGTTTCAAATCTCAACCGTCTGGGCGACAAAGTCGTCGTCCAGGGCGGCACGTTCCGAAACGACGCGGTGCTGCGCGCATTCGAGCAGTATCTGGGCAAACCCGTCACGCGTGCGCCCCACCCGGGGCTGATGGGCGCTATCGGTATCGCCCTGCTCGCGCGCGGGGAATGCCGCAAGGGCGACGCCGGCACGTCGTTTATCGGGCTCGATGCCGTGGAGCGCTTCGAGCATCGCGAGTTCGGCGGCGTTACCTGCCGTCGGTGCAACAACCGCTGCCAGCGCGCGGTCGTGGCATTTGGCGACGGCTCGCTTTACGTCACGGGCAATCGCTGCCCGCGCGGCGGCGCCATCTCATGGGATGAGCTCGTGCGCGAGGTTCCCGCGGCGGAGGAGCTGCGTCCGCAGGGTGCTTGCGAGGCACAGGCACCCGGCACGGGGCGCGACCGGACCGCGGCTGCCCCCAATCTCTTTGTCGACCGCGAGAAGCTGCTGTTCGAGTCGTACCCCACGGTTCCCGTCTGCGGGGGGCGCGATGTCACGATCGGCATTCCCCGTGTGCTCGAGTTCTGGGACACCATGCCGTTCTGGTCGACGTTCTTCAGCACGCTCGGCTTTAAGGTGCGCGTCTCGGGACGCAGCACCAAGGCGATGTACGAGCGCGGTCTGGCGCACGTCACATCCGACACCGTGTGCTTCCCGGCCAAGCTCGTCCACGGGCACATCCGCAATCTCGTCGACGCCGGCGTCGACCGCATCTTCATGCCCATCATCACGACGGTGCCCACCGAAAACACCGCCTCTACCAGCGAGTGGATGTGCGCCGTCGTAAAGGGATACCCCTACGTGATGCGCAATTCCGATAACCCGGAGGAGCGTTTCGGCGTTCCGTTCGATACGCCGCTGTTCCACTGGTACGACGAGGGCGACCGAAACCGCCAGCTCAAGGCGTGGTGCAAGGAGACCTTCGATATCGATGCCGACCTGGTTGCCAAGGCGACCGAGCAGGCGGACCGCGCGCAGGAGACGTTTGAGAACCAGCTGCAGCTGCGCGGCAGGCAGGTGCTCGAGAACGTGCGCGAGGACGGCGGCTACGCGGTGGTGATCGCTTCGCGCCCGTACCACAACGACCCGCTGGTCAACCACGGGCTGCCCAAGCTCTTCTCTGAGCGCGGCATCCCCGTGCTGACGCCCGATGCGGTGCCGGGGGTCTGCAACGTCGATCTTTCCAACAGCCGCATCGACATCGTGAACAACTACCATGCGCGCATGCTGTCGTGCGCGGTCATCGTCGCATCGACGCCCGAGCTCGAGCTCGTGCAGATGGGCAGCTTCGGCTGCGGCCACGATGCGTATCTCACCGACGAGATCGCGCGCATGATGGGCGAGATGGGCTCCAAGGTTCCGATGATGATCAAGCTCGATGAGAGCGACGTCGCCGGTCCCATGGGCATTCGCGTGCGTTCGTTTATCGAGTCGGTCAACCGTCGTCGCGCGGAGGAGCGTGCCGAGGGCGCCCGGGTGCACGCGGTCCATCCGCTCGACGACCCGTATAAGGTCAAGTACACCAAGCGCGACCGGCACGACAAGATCGCGCTGGTCCCCAACACCTCCCATGCGTTCTGCAGGCTCATGACCGCGGCGATGCGCAATCAGGGCGTGCGCGCCGAGGCCCTTGATATCGGGCGCGAGGATGCCATCCGCCTGGGCAAACGCTATGTGCACAACGACATCTGCTTCCCCGCGCAAATCGTGATCGGCGAGGCGCTCGCGGCACTCGAGAGCGGTAAGTACGACCCGCACGACGTCGCCGTGGTGACTGGCAAGTATATCGGCGACTGCCGCCTGACGCACTACATGCCCCTGCTGCGCCGCGCGCTCGACGACGCGGGATACGACTATGTCCCGGTGCTCACCAACGACGACGTCGATGCCCACAATGCGCATCCGGGCTTCAAGCTCGGCCTTGGCCCGAGCATCCAGATCGCCTACGGTCTTCCCATGATCGATGCCCTCGAGGCTATGCTTAGGCGCATCCGTCCCTACGAGCTCGAGAAGGGCGCGGCGGACGCTGCGTTCGACCGCGCGCTCGATGAGGTTATCGAGGGCATGGAGCGCTCCGGGCTGAGAGGCCAGGCGACGGGCTTCAAACGCGCGCTTGCGATCATGGACGCCGTTCCGTACGACCGCTCGAACCCGCATCCGACCGTTCTCATCGTGGGCGAGTACCTGCTCAATTTCCATCTCGGCGCCAACCACGAGATCGAGCGCTACCTCGAGGACAACGGGCTCGAGGTCATCGAGGCGCGCATGACCGACGTGATCCGCAAGACCTATTTCTACAAGCATGCGCAGTCGCGCGAGTTCCACGTCGACCTGTCGCTGCCCGAAAAGGCCTGGTACGCCACGGCGGACAACCTGTTCGAGCTCGCGCACGACCGTTGCGACCGCCTGGGCGCGGCGAGCCCGCTCTACGAGCCGCCGACGCGCATGCCCGAGCTCGTGCGCGCGAGCGATAAGATCCTGCACCATACGTTCGATGCGGGCGAGGGCGTGCTGATTCCGGCGGAGATTCTCGAGCACGCCAAGCGCGGCTGCCGCAACTTCGTGATCCTGCAGCCGTTCGGGTGTCTGCCCAACCATGTCGTGGGGCGCGGGCTCATCCATGCGCTCAAGGAGCAGTATCCCACGGCGCAGTTCCTGCCGCTCGACTACGATCCCGACGTGAGCTTCGCCAACGTGGAGAACCGTCTTCAGATGCTCATCATGAACGCCAAGGCGCAGGGGTGCGGTGAGGCGCATGGCGAGACCGCGTAAGGACGCCGATGCGCCCGATGCACGCACCCGTATCATCGAGGCGTTTTGGGAGCTCATCGAGAACAACAGCATCTTCGAGCTGTCGGTTGGCGAGGTGACCCGCGCCGCCCAGTGCAATCGCGGAACGTTTTACTACTATTTTCACGATTTCGATGAACTCGTCGCCATCGCCATAGCCCAGCTGCTGCAGGATAACGAGCTCATCACCGATGCCCTCTGGCATTTTTCGAGCGAGGGCGACCTTTCGGCGTTCGACCGGCGCGACGTCCGCTGCCTGCTGCGGCGCATCGTCATCACCATGAGGGCGGGTGCCGCCGAGCAGGTCGTGCAGGGCATCCATACGATCATCATCGACCGCGTGAGAGAGATCGTCCACCCCGACGGAGAAGAGCTCAAGGCAGATTCGAGCTTTGCGGTGGGCTTTCTGGTCTCGGGCATCATGGGCTTTGTGATGGCGGTCGGCTTTGCCCGGGAGGGCGGCGAGGAGATAGACCTCGAGCAGCCGGGGGACAGCGCGTGCGCGTACCTGAGGGCGGTCGCCATGCAGACGGTGGAAACGGTCGCGCAAGTCGAGGGCGTCGATACATCCGAGCTGCTCGAACGCGTCTCCAAGGAGGCCGATGCCTATCGCGCATCGCGTGCGACGAGTCCCGACGTGGTGAAAGACGCCTAGGGTTTCTCTTGCGGGGCGCCTGTCGCGCATCGCGCGGTGAGTCCCGCGATGCGGTCATAACCTGCATTCATGTGAGCCGGGTTTATAGATATTCCTCCAGCTGTTAACATAGACAACCTGTGGGTAAAGAGACAAAAGCGCCGCCGACGGGCGGGCGTTTTGATTTCGATGAACTCATGTAAGGAAACGAGCATGTTAGATAGATTTACCGATCGAGCGCGCAAGGTCATGTCGATGGCCAAACAGGAGGCGCTCGATCTGCACTCAAATAAGGTGGGCACCGAGCACCTGCTGCTTGCACTCGCCAAGGAGGACGAGGGCATCGCTGCCGAGGCGCTGCGCTCGCTTGATATCTCCTACGACGACATCATGGACACCCTCAAGGAGGTCCAGACCACGGTTCCCGAGCCCAGCGAGGAGACCGAGGCTGCCAAGCTTGCCTTTACGCCGCTCGTCATTAGCGTGATGGAGCGCTCCTTCCGCGTGGCACGTGAGAACAACCAGACCTACGTGTCGACCGAGCACTTGCTGATTGGCATCGTCGAAGAGGGTAACGGCATGGCCATGGACATCCTCATGCGCCTGGGTGTGTCGTCCGCCTCCATCAAAAAGGCTATCGAGAAACTTACCGCCAAGGACCAGGACAAGAAGCGTCCGCTCGCCGGCGCCGGTGCCGGGCGTCCCGGTGCGGGCCTGCCGTTCTTTAGCGGCTCGGACGCGTCGCAGCAAAAGGGGAGCGGCACCGATACGCTTAAGCAGTTCGCCACCAACCTTACGCAGAAGGCGCGCGACGGCGAGCTCGACCCTGTAATTGGTCGCGAAAAGGAAGTCCAGCGTATGATGGAGATCCTTTCGCGTCGCACCAAGAACAATCCGCTTATCTTGGGCGACCCCGGCGTGGGCAAGACGGCCATCGTCGAGGGTCTGGCTCAGCAGATTGCAGCTGGCAACGTGCCCGAGAACCTTATGAACCAGAACATCTGGACGCTCGACCTGCCGGGCCTCGTTGCGGGCGCCAAGTATCGCGGTGAGTTTGAGGAGCGCCTCAAGAACGTGATCCAGGAGGCCACCGAAGCTGACGACGTCATCCTGTTTATTGACGAGATGCACACCATCATCGGTGCCGGCTCTGCCGAGGGCTCCATCGACGCGAGCTCCATGCTCAAGCCCGTGCTCGCGCGCGGTGCCTTCCAGATTATCGGCGCCACCACGGCCGAGGAATTCCGCAAGTACCTCACCAAGGACCCGGCCTTCGAGCGTCGCTTCCAGACCATCGATGTCGAGGAGCCGAGCGTCGAGGACACGGTCAAGATCCTGACCGCGCTCAAGCCGCGCTACGAGGAGCACCACCATGTGCGCTATACGCAGGGTGCTATCGAGGCCGCCGCGAACCTCTCCGCGCGCCCGAGCCGGTGCGCGAGGCCGAGCATCGCGTGGAGGAGCTTAAGGCCGCCGCGCAGGAGGCCACCGAGAGCGACGACATGAACAAGGCCGCCGAGATCACCGAGCAGCAAAAGGCTGCCGAGATTGAGCTCGCCGAGGCCAAGGCTGCCTGGACGGCCGAGCTCGACGCCAGCCCGCTCACCATCGATGTCTCCCAGATTGCCGACATCGTGTCCGTGACCTCGGGCGTGCCGGTGTCCTCGCTCACCGAGAGCGAGAGCCGCCGCCTGCTGCAGGCCGAAAGCGTGCTCAAGACGCGCATCATCGGTCAGGACGAGGCCGTCGAGGCCGTTGCCAAGGCCGTGCGCCGCAGCCGCTCGCCGCTCAAGGACCCGCGTCGCCCCGGCGGCAGCTTTATCTTCCTGGGCCCCACCGGCACGGGCAAAACCGAGCTCGCCAAGACGCTCGCCGAGTATCTCTTTGGCAGCAAGGACGCGCTCATCAGCTTCGATATGTCGGAGTTTGGCAGTGAGTTCGAGGTCTCCAAGCTCATCGGTAGCCCCCCGGGCTATGTGGGCCACGACGAGGGCGGCCAGCTCACCAAGGCTGTTCGCCGTCACCCGTACTCGGTCGTGCTATTCGACGAGATCGAGAAGGCGCACCCCGACATCTTCAATATCCTGCTGCAGGTGTTGGAGGAGGGCCGTCTGACCGATAGCCAGGGCAAGACGGTCGACTTCCGCAATACGGTGATCATCATGACGTCAAACGTGGGCGCCCGCGAGATCGCGCAGGATGCGAGCGTTGGCTTTGGCACCACCGGCGAGCAGGGCCTCACCTCGAGTGAGATCCGCGGCCGCGCGATGGGCGAGCTCAAGCGCCTGTTCCGCCCCGAGCTGCTCAACCGTATCGACGACATCGTGGTGTTCCAGAAGCTCTCGGGCGAGAACCTGACCAAGATTGCGCACCTGCTGGTGGACGATCTGCGCCAGCGCCTGATCGCAAACGGCATGAACATCAAGCTTACCGATGCGGCCTACGACAAGATTGTGGCGGAGGGTACCGACCTCACCAACGGCGCGCGTCCGCTGCGTCGTGCCATCCAAAAGCTCATCGAGGATCCGCTGTCCGAGGAACTGCTGGCTGGCGAGTGGGGCGAGGGCGATACCGTCCTGTGCGACGTGGCCGATGGCAAGTTTGTCTTTAGCCGCGGCACGGGCGAGATCCCGGCACCGCGTCCGGCGGGCACGCTTGGTGGCGATACCGCCCCGGCGGTACCGCACACCGGCAACGCCGCGCCCGTGAGCGGCGGCGTGACCTCGGGCCCCGGCGGCATGATGCAAGCCGGTTCCGGCGCGCTGTAGGGCGTGGCGACAATTTGATACGCGCAATCGAGGCGCTCCGGAAAGGGCGCCTCGATTTGTAGAGCTGCGGAAGTTGTGACCGTTACGCTATACGGTCCACCGTTAGCCGATGATGCGAGGGCGCTCGGCGTTTTCGACTGGTTTATGCACGCAAAGTCTGGGAATATACAAGTCGCATGTCTTACTGTCTAACCAGTTGCGCCAAGGAGGCACCATGGACTACAAGATTACCGGCTACGAGCCCGCCCAGCTGTTCCATTTCTTTGAGGAGGTCAGCGCGATCTCCCGTGGGTCTGGCAACGAGAAGGGCATCAGCGATTTCCTGGTTGCGTTTGCCAAGGAGCGCGGTCTCGATGTGTACCAGGACGAGGTCTACAACGTCATCATTCGCAAGCCCGCATCTGCCGGTGCCGAGAATGCCCCGACCGTGATGCTGCAGGGCCACATCGATATGGTGTGCGACAAGTTGGGCTCCGTTGAGCACGACTTTACGACCGATGGTATCGACCTGGTCGTCAAGGACGGCGTCCTCACCGCTAACGGCACCACTCTGGGCGCCGACAACGGTATTGCCGTCGCGCTTATGCTTACCGTGCTCAACGACGATTCGATTACCCATCCGGCCCTCGAGTGCGTGTTCACCACCGACGAGGAGACTGGCCTGGTCGGCGCCGAGACGCTCGACAAGTCCCAGATTAGCGCCCGCACCATGATCAACCTTGACTCCGAGGAAGAGGGCGTTGCCACCGTCAGCTGTGCCGGCGGCGTCGTCGTTACCTACACCTGCCCGATCGCGCGCGAGCACAAGACCGGTAGCACCCTCACGCTCGACATCTCCGGCCTGCTGGGCGGCCACTCCGGCAGCGATATCAACCTGGAGCGCGGCAACGGCAACCTCATCATGGCCCGCATCATCGACCGCCTGATGGTTGCCGGCGAGCCCGCCATCGTTAGCTTTAACGGCGGCACCAAGGACAACGCCATCAACCGTGAGTGCAAGGCCGAGCTGGTCTACGCCGACCACGCTGCAGCCGAGGCCGCGGCCCAGATCGCAAAGGGCATCATCGCCGACGTTACTGCCGAGCTCGAGGTCTTCGACCCCGGCTTTACCTGCACGGTTGAGATTGCCGACAACACTGAGGTCGAGGCCATGGACGAAAAGTCCGCACTTGCCCTTATTCGCGCTCTGCGTCTTGCCCCCAACGGTGTGATCCGCCGCAATGTCGCCACCGACGGCTCCGTCGAGGTTTCCTCCAACATCGGCGTGGTTGCCACCTCTGACGACCAAGTCAAGATCATGCTGTCCCCGCGCTCCTCGATCACCTCGCTGCAGAACGAGTTCAAGGACCGCCTGCAGACGCTGGCCGATGTCCTGGGATTCGACGCCAAGTTTGAGTTCGAGTATCCCGGCTGGAGCTATGCCGAGCATTCGCCGGTCCGCGACATCTTTGTCGAGAGCTATCGCGAGCTCTTTGGCTCCGAGCTACGAATCGAGTCCATTCACGCCGGCCTTGAGTGCGGCCTGTTTGCCGAGGCCCTGCACGGCCTGGACGCCATCGCCGTGGGCCCGACGCTCTCCGATGTCCACACCCCGGACGAGAGCATGGAGCTCGCTTCTGCCGAGCGCTTCTACGAGCTGCTCATCGACGTCCTCAAGCGCCTCGCTGCGTAAAGGTTGCGCTAGCAGCAGTCCGAGCCACGTGCTGGTGGATTGCAAATGACATTATGAGAGGGGGCACCCGAGCTTTTGCGACGGGTGCCTCCTCTCTTCTTTTGGGAAATGGGAGATTACGGACACCTAGCCCATATCCGCCTTGATGAGGTCGAGGGTGCGCTGGCAGTTTTCGCAGACGGGGCCGAGCATATGCTCGCGCAGGTCCGCCATGCCGGGCAGGTCGGCGTATTCGTCCATGACCTCTTCCATGCAAATGGGTACCTCGTAGGCGAGGTCCATCATGGTCGCAAAGCAAAACTTCTCGGATAGCCCGGCATCGGTGAGCGCCGCCTCCAGCGCGGGGTCGCCCATACCGTGGTATCGGCGGATAGCGCCTGGACCGATGCGCCCCACACGATTTTCGCCGCCAACGCTCATGGCAAGGCGCGCTTTTCGCCGCATGCGTTCGTATGCCAGCCCCGATGCAACGTCATACATACGGGCCATCATAGCTGTGCTGCCGTTTCCAAGAAGCAGGGAATAGTTCTTCGCATGCGCGTCCGGTGCGCCGATGATGGCGTTAAAGAAAAGTATCTGCGTAAACAGATACAGGTTAAGTTGATGATGGCTCGTGTTGACGAGGAGTTCCTGAATGTCGCGTGCGGTCGGGCCACCGTCTGCCGTGTACTTTTGAGCGGGCATCACTCCAAGGGCCTGACAGAGGTCTTCTTGGTGTAGACGCATGATTGTTCCGTCTTTGGCTTTCACACGGTCATAGCGTTCAACAATGAGGGCGGGTTCGTCCTCAAATAAGCGATACTCAACGTTCGCCGTTGCGATACCCGCGCGCTGGGCGCTTTTCATGCAGACAAACTCATTAAGAGCTTCAAGTTTAAATCCGATAACGCCATTTTTGAAAATATGCGTCGTGGGCGAGGAACCTACGCATTCGCACCAGCGACCGTCTATGAGCGCGAGTGCGAACTTGCCCTGGTTGCCTCCAAGTGACCAACTTTCATCTAGGCCCATCCACGATGCCTCGCGGTCATCCCTGATCGACTTGAGGCGCAAGGCAATCTCGTGGTCGTCTATAGGGCGGTATTCGCCAGTGCGATGCAAGGCGGCGTCGATATCTTCTTCGGCGCAAAACTGCACTCCGCCCGGACAGTCGAGTCCGATATGGCTGAGCAGCGCAACGGGATTATTGGGCCTGGCGTCGAATTCGGCGGCAATCGCTTTTCGTTGGTCCTCGCTGTCGGGCAGAAGGCCAAACAAGTACGGATTCATGACCTGTTGGCCGTATGTGCGATTTGATACGGGAATGTTGGTCGATAGGGCTGGCCCGTCATAATCTTGATCGTAGGCAAAACTGACTAGACCGCTCTCATCTTGCATGAGCGTTCCTGCGGGTACGCCGCAAATAATAGTCCGAAGCGTTTTTCTGGCCATTGGCTATCTCCCTTCGGGCTTGGTTTGGGCAGATGCGCTTGCGGCAATCGAGACTCCGAGATTGGACATGGCGAAATCGGCGAAGGCCTTGTCGTAGAGCTCGGCCGTAAAGGGGGTATCTGGAAGAGCTGGAATGGCTGCGCCGCGTCGGTTGCGATGGTGAAGACGTTGAGTGTGATGGCACCTGGGGGTGCTACAAAGTTGCAAATCGGCATGCGGGGCGTCGGTTGGCTGCTCATGTTTCGTGTCGTCGATATTCCCTTGAGCAACTAGTGCCAGTCCGAGAGCACCGAAAACCGCCAGCAGCTTGTCGAGCCGAATACCCGTGGCATCTCCCAGCTCGAGCGATGCGAGCAGGCGCTCCGAAACACCGGCTTTTTTAGCGAGGGTTGCACGGGTGAGACCCTGAGCATCGCGTGCCTGGCGCACGTAGATGCCAGCTTGGCGCGGTGTGGTGATGGGAAGGGTATCCACGGCGATCTCCTAACGTGCAGACTTTTGCATATCAGTATGACATGCAAAAGTCTGCATGAAAAGGCCTCATGCAAAACTCTGCATGAGGCCTTGCCCGGACGTTTAGTTTTGAAGGGTGTTTTACAGCGCCAAAAACCCCAAGTGTTCCAGCAGAATCTTGAGGCCGATAAGGATAAGCACGACGCCACCCACGATGGTGGCGGGTTTTTCGTAGCGCGCGCCAAAGGTGTGGCCGATCGCCACGCCGGCGACGGAGAAGATAAACGTTGTGATGCCTATAAGCGATACAGCGGGCACGATGTCAACCGAGAGCGCGGCAAACGAGATGCCCACGGCCAGGGCGTCGATTGAGGTGGCGATGGCGAGGATCAGGTACTCGCCCAGTTCAATCTTCTCGGCATCCTTGCCGTCGTCTTCATCCTCGTCTTCGGTAAAGGCTTCCCACAGCATTTTGCTGCCGATGAAGGCCAAAAGGATAAAGGCGATCCAGTGGTCGATGGGGCCGATGATGCTCATGAATTGACTGCCAAGCGCCCATCCGATCACGGGCATGCCTGCCTGGAAGCCGCCAAAGAACAGGCCGAGCACTACGGCGACCTTAAGGTTGATCTTCTTCATGCCAAGGCCCTTGCAGATGGATACGGCAAAGGCGTCCATCGAAAGGCCAACGGCGAGCAACACGAGCTCTGCGAGTCCCATAGTCTGGCTCCCTTTCTGCGGGCGGGCCCGCGTGTACCTCTTGGGGGAGTAACAAAAAAGACTCGTGGCGTACGCGTTGCGCGCACAGCCACGAGTCTCGTTCATTAAGGCAAGCCAGGCCGCATCGGCCAGTGTGTTGACTTGCCGCGCCACCGGAGGCGAACCCGATCACGCGACTACTCCCTCATTTATGCGAATCCCGATGCTACCACATAAGCAGCTCATTTGGATTGGGGCTCTCAGCTGTGTTCGCTCATTCTGTAAGCATCGGATTTTGCGGGCGTCACAGGGGCAAACCGTGAGAAACTTATTGACGTTTATGGAGCGTATACGATGGGAGCGATGCCTTGGATAAGAACGAGCTGCAAAAGCGTATGGAACAGGCCATCCGCCTGACTGCCCCCGGTCAGCCGATCCGCACCGCCCTCGACATGATCATTGCCGGTCACCTGGGCGCCCTTATCTGCGTCGGCGACACCGAAAACGTGCTCGCCGCCGGTAACGACGGCTTCCCGCTCAACATTTCGTTTACCTCGAACCGCCTGTTCGAGCTCTCCAAGATGGACGGTGCCATCGTTATCGATGGCGACCTCACCCAGATCCTGCGTGCCAACTTCCACCTCAATCCCGATCCCTCGCTCGCCACGAGTGAGACGGGCATGCGTCACCGTACTGCCGCTCGCATGTCGGTGCTCACCGACGCCATCGTGATCTCGGTTTCGGCTCGTCGTGCCGTCGTCAACGTATACGTCCACGGCAAGAGCTACGAGATCCAGCCCGTCACCACCATCATGAGCTCGGTCAACCAGCTCGTCGCCACGCTCCAGACTACCCGTCAGTCGCTCGATCGCTCCCTGCTGCGCCTGACGGCCCTTGAGCTCGACGACTACGTCACGCTCGCCGACATCACCGGCATCTTCTCGAGTTTCGAGATCATGCAACAGGCAAAGACCGAGCTTAAGGATTGCATCGTCAAGCTGGGTAACCAGGGCAAGCTCGTGCAGATGCAGCTCGAGCAGCTCGCGGGCTCCAGCATGGATACCGAATACGACTTGATGATCCGCGACTACGCAAGCGATTCCTCTGAGGCCAACGCCGAGAAGATTCGCGCTGAGCTTGCCCGTATGACGCCTAAGGACCTGTCCGACCCGCAGCACGTGGCGGCAGTTCTGGGCTATGACGACTTGGACGAGGACTCCGTCATGACGCCGCTGGGCCTGCGCACGCTTTCGCGCGTGTCCGTCGTGCGCGACGGCGTGGCCGAGAAGATCGTCGACGAGTACGGCTCGCTGCAGGAGCTCATGGATGACATCAGCGAGGATCCGGAGCGCTTGGGCGACTTTGGCGTCAACAACCCTGCCATTCTTGCGGACTCGCTGTACCGCATGAAGGGCACCAAACAGGGGAACGCATAATGGCGCCCGTATGCGCCGTGGTCGTTGCCGGCGGCAGCGGCCAGCGCTTTGGAAATCCCGGCGGCAAGCAGCTCGTTAACGTGGCGGGCCGTCCGCTCATGAGCTGGTCCATCCGCGCGTTCGATCGTAGCGACAAGGTCGGCCATATCGTCGTGGTTTGCCCTGCCGAGCGCCGTGCCGAGATGCGCCGCTTGGCTATCGAACCGTTTGACTATGACACGCCCATCAGCTTTGCCGATGCCGGCGATACTCGTCAGGATTCCACCCGCGCCGGCGTGCACGCGGTGCCGGCGGGTTTCGAATATGTCGCTATCCACGACGGCGCCCGTCCGCTCATTACGACCGAGGCCATCGACCACGCTATCGACGTGCTCGTGAGCGACCGCTCGCTCGACGGTGTCGTGTGCGGCCAGCCCGCGATCGACACGCTCAAGATCGTCGATGGCGACAATATCGTCGAGACGCCGCCGCGTGAGCTCTACTGGGCAGCGCAGACGCCGCAGATCTTTAGCGTCGATGCTATGAAGCGCGCCCATGCTGCAGCCATTGCCGAGGGCTTTATCGGCACCGATGATTCGTCGCTGGTCGAGCGCATGGGTGGGCGCGTCCGCTGCGTCCAGAGCCCGCGCGATAACCTTAAGGTGACGGTGCCCGAGGACCTGCGTCCCGTAACCGCGATTCTGCTTGGCCGCATGGCCGAGGGAGAGGACCTTCCCCATGTTCAGTAACCTGCGCATTGGCCATGGCTACGACGTCCACCGTCTGGTGGAGGGGCGTCGATGTATCATCGGCGGTGTCGACATTCCCTACGAGCGCGGCCTGCTGGGCCACTCGGATGCCGATGTGCTCGCGCACGCCTTGGCCGACGCCATTCTGGGCGCCTGCCGCGGGGGAGACATCGGCAAGCTATTCCCCGATACCGACCCCGCCTATGAGGGTGCTGATTCGATGGTGCTGCTCGCTCGCGTGATGGGCTATGCGCGCGAGCTGGGCTTCGAGTTTGTCGATGCCGATTGCACCATTGCCTGTCAACAACCCAAGATCACCCCGCACCGCGATGCCATGCGCGCCAACCTTGCCCATGCCCTGGGCGTTGACGTCGAAAACGTGGGCGTCGCCGCCACTACGACCGAAAAGCTCGGTTGGGAAGGCCAGGGCGAGGGAATCGGCGCCTGGGCCGTCTGCCTGCTACAGAAAACCGTTAAGGAGTAACGAATGCGTATCTATAACAGCGCTACCCATAAAAAGGAAGAGTTCCAGCCCATCGAGTCCGGCAAGGTCCGCATGTACGTGTGCGGCCCCACGGTCTACGACAACATCCACATCGGCAATGCCCGCACGTTCATCAGCTTTGACGTGATTCGTCGCTGGCTCATCGCGAGCGGCTACGAGGTCACGTTTGCCCAGAACCTCACCGATGTCGATGACAAGATCATCAAGCGCGCCAACGAGCAGGGCCGTACCGCCGCCGAGGTTGCGACGGAGTTCTCTGACAAGTTTATCGGCGTTATGCGCGCCGCCAACGTGCTCGATCCCGATGTGCGTCCTCGCGCCACCAAGGAGATCGGCCCCATGATCGCCATGATCAAGACGCTCATCGAGCAGGGCCACGCCTACGCCGCCGATAACGGCGACGT
The DNA here is from genome assembly GCA_900544425.1 of uncultured Collinsella sp. Taxonomy (GTDB): domain Bacteria; phylum Actinomycetota; class Coriobacteriia; order Coriobacteriales; family Coriobacteriaceae; genus Collinsella. Next base: position 9,291 of record UQUX01000010.1, on the reverse strand, counting down.
GTACTTTGCCGTGCGCAGCGATCCCAACTATGGTCAGGTCTCGGGCCGCAACATCGACGACCTTATGGTTGGCGCGCGCATCGAGGAGAACGAGGACAAGAACGACCCGCTCGACTTTGCCCTGTGGAAGGCCGCCAAGCCCGGCGAGCCCAGCTGGCCGAGCCCCTGGGGCGAGGGCCGTCCCGGTTGGCACACCGAGTGCGCCGCCATGGTGCATCGCTACCTGGGTACTCCGATCGACATCCACGGCGGCGGCTCCGACCTTGCCTTCCCGCATCACGAGAACGAGTGCGCTCAGGCCACCTGCGCCTGGCACCAGGGCTTCTCCAACACCTGGATGCACACGGGCATGCTGCTGGTAGACGGCGAGAAGATGTCCAAGTCGCTCGGCAACTTCTTTACGCTGGCCGAGGTCCTCGAGCAGCACTCCGCTGCCGCCCTGCGCCTGCTGATGCTGCAGACGAGCTATCGCTCACCTCTCGACTTTTCTTGGGAGCGCCTGGAGGGTGCCGAGAACTCGCTCACGCGTATCGCCGGTACGGTCGAGAACCTGCGTTGGGCCGCGAACCATGCGACGGCCGATGCCGATGCGGCTGCCGCCGAGGCGTTTGCCGCCAAGGCCGCCGAGACCCGCGCCGCCTTTAAGGAGTGCATGGACGACGACTTTAACACCGCCGGTGCCATGGGTGCCGTCTTTGGCTTTGTGACCGAGTGCAACCAGTACCTGGAGCAGGCGGGCGATGCTGCCGACAAGGCCGCCGCGCTTGCCGCCGCCGACACGCTGGCCGAGCTGCTCGATACGTTTGGCGTTGAGCTCCCCGAGCCCAAGGTAGAGCTGCCGCTGGGTCTGCTAGGCGTTGCCGCCGGCCTGGTCGCCTACACGGGCGACGACGTGGACGAGGCTGCTGCCAAGATTCTCGAGGCCCGCGCCGAGGCCCGTGCCGCCAAGAACTGGGATCTGGCCGACGCCATCCGCGACCAGCTCAAGGACCTGGGCCTCACCATTGAGGATACCGCCGCCGGCACCCGTATCAAATCTCTCTAATCCCCGCGGGTTTCCCAAGCACCCGACCTTGCCGTTCAAACCGTCGCTCGCGTACTCAAGTACGCGTCGCTCCTCTTTCACGGCAATCTCGGGCACTTGGAAAACCCGTACCGACCGCCCGAATTAATATTCATGGGCGGTCGTTTATTTTGTTTCGTTTGATAGTTGTATTTAGGAGGTCACTTTATGGCCGACAATCGCAAGCGTGCGCCTCGTGGCGGCAAGCAGGCCGCTTCTGGCTCGCGTCCGATTCGCCGCAACGACCGCGCTGCCGCTCCCAAGGGCCAGCGCGAGCGCTCCCAAGCCCAGGCTGCACGTCCGCAGCGAGATCGCAACCGCGACAACGTTCAGGCTCCCAAGGGCGAGTTTATCGAAGGTCGCCGTGCTGCCGCCGAGGCGCTACGCACTGGTTTTCCCATCAAGTGTGCGCTCATTGCCGAGGGCGGGGAGCGCGATGCCGCCTTGTCGCGCCTGATCGATGACCTCAATGCCGCGGGCGTCCGCATTAAGTATGTGCCGCGCGCGCAGCTCGATGCGCTGTCGAGCCATGGCGCTCACCAGGGTATTGCGCTCGAGGTTGGCAACTTCCCCTATGCCGACGTCGCCGACATCCTCGGCCGCGCGGGTGACGGACCGGCGCTCGTCGTCGTGCTCGATCATGTGACCGACGACGGTAACTTTGGTGCCATTGTGCGCTCTGCCGAGGTCGTGGGCGCGGCGGGCGTCATCATTGCCAACAAGCGCGCCGCCGGCGTGACCGTTGGCAGCTACAAGACTTCTGCCGGTGCTGTCATGCACCTGCCTATCGCACAGGTTCCCAATATCGCCCGTGCGCTCGATGACCTCAAGGCCGCTGGCTTTTGGGTGGGCGGTGCCTCCGAGCACGCCGAGGGCAGCTGCTGGGATGCTCCCTTCGAGGGCCGCGTGGCGCTCGTCATGGGCTCCGAGGGCGACGGCATCTCGCGCCTGGTGCTTGAGAAATGCGACTTTTTGACCAAGCTTCCCCAGCGCGGCATGACCGAGAGCCTCAATGTTGCCCAGGCGACAACGGCGCTGTGCTTTGAGTGGCTGCGCCGCAATGCCGGCGAGCTCATGGGGGAGGAGTAGCGCATGTCCAAGAAGAACCGCGCCAAGTCCAAGGCCAAGCGCTTTGGCGAGGGCTCGGCCAAGCCGATTGTTTCGGCTGCGACCTATGGCGTGGGCGGCAATGCGTTTGCGCAGGCTATCGCCGACCCAGTCTCGACGGTGCACTCCAACAAGCCCGAGCTGCTGGTGGTCGACGGTTACAACGTGATTCACTGCACGCCGCGCTACGAAAAGCTCGTGTACGACCATTCCGACGATCCGTATTCCAGCGACGTTCACGATATGGCGCGCACGGCGCTCATTAATGACGTCGCCGCCTTTGCCCAGGGCCGCTACGAGGCCGTGATCGTATTTGACGGCGCGGGCAATATCTCCAGCGAGCGCCCCAACCTACCGGCCCGCGGTGTGCGCATTGAGTTTTCGCCGACGGGTGTTTCGGCCGATACCGTGGTGCAGAAGCTCTGCATCGAGGCACGTGAGGAAGGCCGCGCGTGCTCCGTGGTATCGAGCGACGGCACGATCCAGGCCGTCGTCATGGGTAAGGGCGTCACGCGCATCTCGAGCCGTATGCTGGTGGACGAGATCAAACAGATCGATAACGACGTTCACGAGGCAGAGGAAGCTCCGCAGATCAAGATGACTCTGGGCAGTCGCCTGAGCCCCGATGCCCTGGCCAAGCTCAAGGCCCTGCGCGGGAGGTAGGGAAGTTGGCGGGGCAATTCTGCCTCGCTAACTCCATTCAGCGATGTCGATCATTCTTTCGAGGCGCCACGTTAGCGCCTCTTTTAGATATGGCAGCCTTGCCGTGAGCGCGTCGTTTCTGGAAAGAATCTCGATTGCCTCGTCAACGAAGCCTTCGAGTTTGTCGCCGTCAAACCAGCCCATGTCCTCGACGAGCAACATTTGTTTGGCGGGGCTTGAATGAAATTGTGCGCTGGTAAAACTGTGCTCTCCCGCCCTAAGCTCCTCTAGTGATATGTTGCACCAGAGCGATGAGCCCGAATCGAAGATGGGGGCAGGTCTGCAGGCTTGCGTGTTTACGTTTCGCACGAGGCCGAAGTTGCGCCAATGACGATCGTAGTTGGCAATGATGTCGTCACATACGATCATGCGGTCAAGGGCATCCTTGACGCCTGTCACCCCGAGCTCCTCGCAGTTTGCTACATATCGCTCGTAGTCGGTTAGCCGTTCATCTGCGTTTGCGTGCTGGTTTACATAGAATGCAGGGACATACTCTTCTTCATCAGTTAAGAAGACATCGCATGTGCTCAGGGCGGAAGTGCCCGTGCCCTCGAGCGAGTAAGGCACATAATCGCAGGCGTTTAGAATGCGACGGTGGAGCGCGGTCGCCACCAGCTCGTTATAAGGTTCCTGGTCCAGGTGCGCTCCTGCCTTATGCAGAATTCGACGTTCGCCCTCGCACGTCCAGTACTTTTGAAGATTGCCGTCCGAGGTGTTATCGGGCTTTGCGGCAGCCGCTTTTCCCTCTGGGGCAAAGGGTGCAATGGACAGTGAGACGTCATCAAAGGCGTTATTGAAGAAGTTGATATCCTCCCAGGTGAGACCGGAACCTTGGGGCCTAATCCAATACTGGTCGGATAAGGAGAGGCCGAGATTTCGCTGGACGAGTTCATCGGGAACATCGACTGCGGCTTCTGCAAGCAGGGAGGCTAGCCCAATGCGTGCGAGCGGGATACCGCGGCCGCGCCACCAGATGCGGAAGGAGTCTAGCGATATGGGGCTATTAGGGCCAAATACTCCAATAGGGGCGTGGGCGTAATCGATGTCGGCACCGATGTGGGTAAAGTCTTTTCGCGATGTGCTGTAGACCAGCTGAGCGACTTCGTACGTGCGGTTCATGAGGGTGAACGCGATCTCGCTCTTACCGTGGCCGCGGCGGGGACGTCCTCCCGTTTTGGTCACAGAGCGGAGTCGCGTGTCGACGCTGTCTTTGTCGATGAGCCATACACCAGAAGCCTTGCGGGCGGTCAGCGCGCCGTTCTTAATGAGCTCCTGCACCCTGCGCGGGGTGATGCCGAGCAGCTCGGCGGCTTCCTTGGTAGTAAGCATCGCGAAACCCTTCGTCAAAACGAATAGTTTTATATAGCCAATTGTAATTAAAACTATTCGTTCTGACGAATGGTTTTGAGATTGAGGGCGAACCGACAGAAATGAACGGGCCTGGTACCTGTTGTTGCTGGATTTTACATATTTGTATAACGCCGTGCGGCCTGTTGCGCCCCGTCCGCAATTCCATTATTCTTAACAGGCTTCGCGCGAAAGCGCCAAGTGTGCCAGTGTGGCGCAACGGTAGCGCAACTGATTTGTAATCAGTGGGTTGCAGGTTCGATTCCTGTCACTGGCTCCATTAACAAAAGCGCAGGTCAGAGCTTGTTTTATCTGGTCTGCGTTCTTGTTTTTAGGATGCTGTGTGCAACAGGCTGTGCAACGGCGTGTGCAATAAAACGGGTTTTAGCTCTTCAAAATTGAAATGCGTATTCACAATCTCGTCACGTTTAGAACGTCTTGTCGATGTTATTCGGAATCGAAACCCCGTGCTTTCCGATCCATCCGGCGTATAGCTTGTCTCTCTGCTTGAACCATGCGACGCGCATGTTCCTCATGCGCCTTTGTGCAATATGATTTCTGTTTCTTAGTCGTCCTCCTCGGTTTTGACTGCTCCTTCTTCGCGGCCTCTGGGCTTGTAAGTGCGTGCATCGTTTGCTGACGGATCTTGTAGGGACGTTTGCAGAGTTCACAAGAACGCCAGGCTTGATTGCTCTGAAGATATTCCAGAAGCTGCGCAGTAAATGCCCTGGTAAGACTCCCCGCAAATTGTTTTTCAGGTTCCAGGTCTATTTTTGCCAGTTTTAGAAGAGTGCGATCAAGGATGATGCGGTGATTTTCGGGATAAGGATGCAGAGCGAGATCCAGAAAGGCGGCGAGGGGCGCTTCGAGCGATTCCAAGTAACGAGAGGCGACAATTCTTGCAGCGATGACATTCGGTTGTAAATCGTGCTCATTAATCTTTGAATTGATTTCTACGGGCAACTGACAAGCGACGGAAAGCTGGCCGAAGTGTTTCATGACGCTCTTATTATTAGGCAATTTGGTCAGCAGCTTAATTGTCATGTCATAAGCCTTTGGCCCAAACGCAGATTTACACGCGAAGAGAAGCGCTGCGACTTGCATGATAGATATGGTAGAAAGCAGGTCATCCATCAGAATGACTTGCTCGTTATTCTTCCTTATACCCTGAATCAGGTTTGCCGCTTCTGTACCAGCTGAACCGTCGCGTCCTTTGTAGTGATTAAACAACGATAAATCAAAGGCGTCTCTGATTTCGACACTTCTTTGTGAACCGTCTAGTGCGTCTTGCCATTTTTCAAAGCCGTCACCTATCGGATTGTCAGAGAACTCATCGTTAGAGATATATCGTTTTTCAACCCGCTCAAACTCTCCGGCGTAGGGTGAAACGGGGAGACCGTAGGCTTCGATGAAACGTTTGACTTCACCTAAGTCACTCGTATCTAAATTGAGTAGGGCACCCGTTGCAAAGCCGTCTGGAAGACCGTATGCCTTGGCTCCGGCTTTGCAAAGGAACGCCGGACGCTCTGAGCCGTCGAAATTGACGCAAATCAGTCGGGCAATTGGCAATGTCCAAGGGATTAAGTCGTCGTTAGTGGTGGGAACTTTAATTTTTCCTGTACTCATAAGTGCTCCTCTAGCTGCTCAAAGCCCGTTAAACTCCATTCTGCTAAAAATAATAGTTAGCGCCATGTCGCAGGTCAAGTAGTGTGAACTACGTAAACCACACGAACGAAAGGAGTTCAGATGAACGATATAAACGCGAATCAAATGAGCACTGTGAGGCGTAAGGAATGGTGTCGAGCTTTGAACAAGATTCCGTATGCTTGTGTCACAGCGCGTGATATCGCAATGCTCATGAACGTTTGTAAGACGACTTCAATTGAGATTCTAAAAGCAGCGGGTGGAATCAAGATCGGTCGGGCCTGGCGCGTCGACAAAGCTGACCTGATCACATACCTTGCCGGTCTGGAGTGCGATAACAATGACCGCTAAGACCGTAGCCTCACTGCTCGACGCCGCGTTACCCGTTGGCGGTACGCGCGGCGTCGCCGCGCACGTCGCCGACGCGTGTGGCGCTGCCGAGCGTACCGCCAACGGTCCTGCGCTTGTCGATAATACTGGCTCAGCGTACAAGATGGACTCCATGGATGGTGCCAATGCCCCCACCCCCATCATCCATATCAAGACGACTGTCACCCCTGAAGAGTGGTTGTTGCTCTGCAAGAAAGAGGGCTCGAGGAATGAGGGACGGGGTGTGGGGGTGAGGAATACTCCGAAACTGATTGAAGAGGAGAGCTCTAAAAGACTTGAGAAGATAGCGAGGAGCCAAGAAGCAATTGATGACGATTGGTTCGTGAAGGGGAAATGGCTCTGGGTTACCGGCAAGGATCAAGATGAAGCTACAGTTGAAGCGACGTTGAAGGCGATTGCAACGGGATCTGAGTTCGAGTTCGCTTCGGCGAAACAAATGGTGTCAGCCTGGAATAGCGCTGATTTGTACGGCTCGAACAACAAAGACAGGACTTTGGATAAGTATCGCTCGGTTCAGAACCTGCTAGTGTCGTATCTGGGTTATTCGAGGGACAAGACAGAAGTCAGCATGCTGTACGAGCTTCTCGACGAGCGTCGTCTAAATAAACTTGCGACCATTCTGTCGTCGATTTATTCAGGAAAGGAGCTGCGTAGCTACTATCTGCGTCTCGGCGCTAAAGCGGAAGAAGTCGACAAGCTGTTTGACTGTTTAAAGAAAACGGTTTGCACGACTGCGTAATGATCATCATCGACATTCGAATATAGTTGAGCCCGGCTATGCTGGGCTTTTTGATAAGAGGTTGCTAATACTGTATTTCTCTTCGCCGATTCGCCTTCAAATGAGCATTAACCGATAAATGACTTTATCTAAAATGATGACATCTGAGCTGTAACGAAGGAGTCGCTATATGAAGACCGTCTACGATGCCCTTGACCCTATCGTCAACGGGTCGGCAACGACCAAGGAGAAGGGCGACAAGTATGAGGCGGCCTGCGTTTATTATCTCAAGAACGACCCCTTCTACGCACTGTTCTTCTCCCGTGTCGGGACGATAGCCCAGGCACTCGAATGGGACGATTGTCCCGTCCACGACACCCAAGACAACGGAATCGACCTCATGGCCCAGACCGCCGAGGCGGGGGAATGGTGGGCGATCCAATGCAAGTGCTATGACGGCGAGAAGGACCTTCCCAAGGGCATCTGCGATTCGTTCTTCGCCCATGCGGCATTTATCGACGGCGTCGACTCCCTGATGGTCATGACGACGGCGAAGGGTCCGGGAAAGAACCTCCAGAAGCAAATCGACGCCAGCGGGTCCATGTACATCGATACCGCCAAGATGGCGGCCTCCAATATCGACTGGACTCCGTTTATCGAGGGCGTCCCCGCCGGCGAGCGTGTGACCTATGACCTCCGCTCGCATCAGGAGCGTGCGGTCGCGGCGATCGAGGAGAAGTGGGCGGAGTTCGACCGTTGCAAGGCGATCATGGCGTGCGGCACGGGAAAGACGCTCATGTCCCTTCGCCTCGTCGAGGACTGGATCGGCCCCGCCGCCGGCACGATTCTCTTCTGCGCGCCGTCGATCTCCCTCGTCGGACAGTCCATGCGCGAGTGGATGGGCCAGAGCCGCGTGCCCATGTCTTCGCTCGTCGTCTGCTCGGACTCGAAGGCGTCGCGCAAGGACGACGTCATCCCGATGACGCTCGATTCATTCGAGTATCCCGCAACGACGAATCCCGAGAGCCTGTACCGCTCGTTCAAGCGTTGCAGACGCTCGAACCCCGACGGGCTGGTCGTCATTTTCTCGACCTATCAATCTATCGGCGTCATCCATGACGCGCAGGCGCTCGGTATGCCCGAGTTTGATATCGTCGTGTGCGACGAGGCCCACCGCACGACCGGCAACGCCCTCCCCGGCGTCTCCAAGACTGAGGCTTCGGCCTTCATGAAGATCCACTTCAACGAGAACGTTGCCGCCAAGAAGCGCCTGTACATGACGGCGACCCCGCGCATCTACGGCGAGACCGCCAAACGCAAAGGCGCCGAGGAGGACTACACCATCGCCTCCATGGACGACGAGTCCATCTACGGCCCCACCGCCTACCAGATCAAGTTCGGCGAGGCCGTGGAGCAGAAGCTGCTCACCGACTACAAGGTCGTCGTCCTCACCGTCCAGGAGGATGCCATCGGGGACCGCCTGCCCTCCCTGGAGAGCGACCAGGGCGTCAACGCAATGAGCCTGGAGCCCTCGGACATCGGCAAGATTATCGGCTGCTGGAAGGGCCTCGTCGATCACGGCGAGGGCGCGCCCGACGACGCGACCGGCCTCGGTGGCATGCTCGTCGTCGATGACGTCGAGACCATGGTGACCGACTGCAAGCCGCTGCACCGCGCCGTCGGCTTCTGCTCGACCATCAATGCATCGAAGACCATCACGGAGGCCTTCTCGCAAATCGTCGAGAAGTTTGCCGAAGACGAGCACGAGGAGCTCCCGCTCAAGTGCGAGCTGCGCCATGTCGACGGCAACATGCCGTCCGACCAACGCACGAGAAACATCACCTGGCTCGGAGGGGACGTCGCCGAGGACGAGTGCCGCATCCTCACCAACGCGCGCTGCCTCGCCGAGGGCATCGACGTGCCCAACCTCGACGCCGTCATCTTCTTCAATGCCAAGAACTCGACCGTTGACGTCGTCCAGGCCGTCGGCCGCGTCATGAGGCGCGCCGAGGGCAAGGACTTCGGCTATATCATCCTGCCCATTTTCGTCCCCGCCGGCATGACGCCGGAGGAGGCGCTCGACGACAGCAAGGTGTTCGCGAACGTCTGGAGCATCCTCCAGGCCCTCCGCTCGCACGACGAGCGAATCGAGGCCAAGGTCAACGCGCTCGCCCTCCAGCAGGAGGCCGAGAAGAACAAGGTTGCCGGATCTGCCAACCAGAAGGGGTGGGACGCCGGCGACCTCAAGCTCAAGCAGGAGGAGGAGAGCCAGAAGGCGGCGGAGATCACGCAGGGCGTGCAGATGAGGCTTACGTTCTTC